>JBCBFY010000127.1:0-13758 GCA_038527325.1 Cyanobacteria bacterium J06614_10 | reverse complement strand
CGAAAAAAGTGTTGAAGGGGGTTGCTGTTATGTTTGATGAAGACAGTAATCAGTATGAAATGGTGGGTGGCGTTCGCTCCAGTGAGCGCAAGCGCACTCGCCGAAAGGCTACGGAGTCACCACAGATGGCATAGTTGACGATTGATATAGATACAGAAAATTGGTCTTGGCATATGGGAGGCGCAGAATATTTTGTGCCTCTTTTTCTTTTTTGTTGTTTGTTGGGGTTTTGCCAGATAGCTCTAGGAGGTGCATCAAGGGAAGTGCGAGAGTTAGGCTTCACTGGGAATGTATGGCTGATTCTGTTCTTCTGGGGTGAGATCTGCGGGTGAGACATCGCGCCGTAGCTCTCGGCCATTGGGGCCGACGATGAGGCGAGGGAGCGATGCTGGGTCGACGACTTCTCGGGTGGCCATGTTGTAGGTGGTGTAAATTGTCTCGCCTCTTTCTAAGAACAAATCCATTATTGTAAGGGTTTGGAAGGCGGCGTCTGTGGTGTTTAAAAGAGACTTTGGGCCGCTGCCGAGGGCGCCGCAGTGCAGGGTGTTGAGGCTGCCTGCTTTGCCGGGGAAGTAGGCGTGGTGGTGGCCGGTAATGTAGGTGTCGACGTTGTGGCGCTCTAGGAGGGCGCGGAGCTGGTCGGCTTGGTTGAGAAATTCACCGGGGCGATCGCGTCTTTGGGAGACGGCGTATAGGGGGAGGTGGCCCAGCACAATGCGGTGGGTTGCGCTCTGGGCTTCGGGGCTGGCAAGGGCGCGGTCGGCCCAGGCGACTTGCTCGGGAGGCACGTTGGCGGAGGAGGCGTCCCAGGTGAGGAAGAAAATGTTGTTTTGCTTGAAGCTGTAGTAATAGGGGAAGCCGCTGGCTTCGATAAAGGTGAGGTCGGTGTCGGCTTGATGACCTTCCCAGAATTTGGTGGTGGCCTGACGGTCCAAGATGTAGAAAAATTCGCCGTTTTCGTCTTGGTAGCTGGAGGCGTCGTGGTTACCGACGGTGAGGGCGAAGGGGAGCCCGGCGGTGCGGATGTGGGAGAGTACTTTGTTGTCGAAGGCGGTCCACATGGCTTCGATTTCGGCGGCAGAAAGGTTGATGCTTTGCCCGGCGACCATGTCACCCGCGCAGATCACCATGTCGGGCTGCCACTCGGGAAGGAGGGTGACGCCTTCGATGACTTCGCGGCGGTAGTCGGTGGAACCGTAGGCGCTGTTGAGGTCGCTGATGACGGCGAAGCGGATGTCGCCGCGGGGGGGAGCGTAGTAGCCGGTGGGGCCGGTGGGGAGATGGGGGGACGGGGGAGTGGCGGAGGAGGCATTAGGGGAGGGAGGGGTGACTTGGGTCTGGGCAGTGGATTGGGTGCAGGCGATCGCGCCAAGGGCAAATCCGCTGAGGAGAATGAAGCGACGACGGTTGAGCGGCATAGTAGATTGGAGTGTGGTCAGTAACTGGTTTTCCCAATGAGTATGACATTTTTGCTGTAAGGGTGGGGTGGCCCAGCCGCTAGACAACTGCGCTTTCATCGATTTTTTCGCGGGCGGAGAACCCTCCTAGATAGGCCTATTTTGTGTTGGCTTGTTCTGTCTCTCTCAGCGCACTTGCCGGGAAATCTGCAGCATTGAGGATAGAGATAATAAAGGGAGAGTGCAAGATTCTTTATTGCTGGCAGACTATAGCGTTTGATTGTCTCGAAGCTGACAAGCCAAGTTGAATCGTAATCAACGACTTCGACGACTTTCGTCTAGTCTAAGGAACGAAGATTAAATAAATCGCTCAACTACTCCAGCTGCCCTTCGACTACGCTCAGGGCGCGGTTTCGACAACTGCCGATGGCTGAGCGTAGTCGTTCGCTTTGCGTCGCCGTAGGCGTTAGCCAAAACCAACCGACATGCAAAAGTGGATGTTATTTAATCTTTTTTCCTAAGCTTTGACGGTTGCCTTTGCCTTCTCGCTTTCCGTGTTGTTATTCAAAGCTGCTCTGCCAAGGCCTGGTAGCAGGCGCTTCGCCATGCCCGGACTTTCTTCGAGGAGAAATTGTAAAAAGGTCTCAGCTACGACTGACAGCTGTTTTCCTGCAAGATTTGCCACATACCAGTGCCGCTCGATGGGGAAGCCCTGGACGTCTAGAATTGCGAATTCGCCTGTGGTGCCTTCGGAAATAATGGTGTGCTGGGAAAGAACAGAGATGCCAAGGCCGCCTGCGATCGCTTGCTTAATCGCTTCATTACTCCCAAGCTCCAGACTCACCTTTACCTTGATATCTTTCTCTGAAAATAGCTTTTCGACCGCCTTCCGCGTACCCGAGCCGGGCTCTCGCATGATGAACGGCTGATTGTTCAACATTTCGATGGGGATGTTTTTCTTTTTGGCCAGCGGATGACCGGTCGGCGCGAGCACGATCAGCGGATTCTCTAAAAACGGATGAATCTTGAGATCTGGCTGGGTCGGCGACTGACTGATGATGTACAAATCATCTTCATTGGCGGCCATGCTTTCCTGCAGGCGCTGGTGGTTGGTCACTTTGAGTGAGATGTCGATGCCGGGATAGCGCTGACAAAAGGGCCCAAGCAGCCGCGGCACAAAATACTTAGCGGTGGTAATGACAGCGAGCTTGAGCTGGCCCTGCTTCATTCCCTTGAGGTCGGCTACCGACATTTCGAACTTTTCGAGCCCGCTGAAAATCTCTTGGCAGGTGTCGAGCAGCTTTTGTCCGGCTTCTGTGAGGTACAGACGCTTGCCAATCTGCTCGAACAGGGGGAGCCCGACGGCTTTGGTGAGCTGCTTTACCTGAATGGAGACGGTTGGCTGCGTAAGATACAGCTCTTCTGCCGCGCGGGTGAAGCTGCCGTGGCGAGCAGTCGCCTCAAAAACTTTCAGCTGGTGGAGCGTCGCATGAATCACAGCGTCAATACCTCTGGCATGGATTAAGTTCCTATTTTGCAGTAGTAAAATTCGTAGCTACGTTCTTAGTGCAAACTAGAAAGCGCAAAATAGATTTCTGTAATGATTTATAGAAATAAGTCTATCAAAGAATCAAAATAAAGGTGAGAAATTCTATGGATTAAACAATTATTAAACTATATTTAGTCCGTTTGATGTTGTAGGCAAATACAGGATAGTTGACACATCCGGTTTTGAATGAGTAATGCCCGTATATTTTTTTTGGGGAGCTGATGAGTTTCGGCTCAAAAAAGCGGTAATGGCACTGCGCGATCGCACCCTCGACCCAGATTGGGCCAGCTTTAACTACGACCGAATTGCTCCAGATACGCCCGATGCGCCGATTCAAGCGCTAAATCAGGCCATGACCCCGCCTTTTGGCCTGGGCCAGCGCTTCGTGTGGCTATTCGATACGTCTTTGGGTCAGCGGTGTTCGGAAGCGGTGATGGAGGAGCTGAGCCGAACGCTACCTGCCGTTCCTGAAAACGTGGTGCTGCTGCTCACCAGCCCCAACAAGCCAGACGGGCGGCTGAAGTCCACCAAGCTACTGAATAAACATGCAGATGTTCGGGAGTTTGCGGCGATCGCACCCTGGCAAACCGATCAGCTCGTTACCCAGGTCAAGCGCGTGTCGCAAGAGATGGGGCTGCGGCTCAAGCCAGCGGCGGCAGACCTCTTGGCAGAAGCCGTAGGCGCAGATACGCGCAGGCTGTACAACGAAGTCGAAAAGCTCAGCGTGTATTGGAGCGCTCAGGGCAACGTGAAGACTGAGCCTTTGCCCCCAGAGGTGATTACTCGGCTAGTGGCCGTCAGCACCCAAACGAGTTTTCAGCTAGCAGAGGCCCTGATTGCGGGTAAAACTGACCAAGCGCTGGGCCTCGCGCACGATTTGCTTGCGAATAATGAGCCTGCGCTGCGAGTGGTTGCGACGCTGGTGAGTCAGTTTCGCAAGTGGCTATGGGTGAGCTTGCTGGCTGCGGAGGGCGAAAGAGATATTCGTGCGATCGCTAAAGCCGCCGAAATCAACAATCCAAAGCGGGTATATATTCTCCAAAAGCAGGTAAGAGGCTGCTCACCGGCTCAACTGCAGCGATCGCTCTCCCTGCTCCTCGACTTAGAATACGCACTCAAGCGAGGCGCCCCCGACGAAATCACCCTGCAGACGAAGGTCATCGAAATCGCCAGCTGCTTCGGTCGGTAGCTGTAACTCAGCTACCCATCACATTTATTACTTTCTATTACCTTGGCCGTTAAACGCAGCGAGTGCTTGGCCTCTGTAATATCTGGCTACACAACCTCGAAACCCCTACCCCACCTTGTCTGAGGTAGATCCCCTCTGGAGGGGTGGCCGGAGCGCAGCGGAGGTCGGGGTGGGTCCAGCCGCTAACGCTACACACCGGACCCACCCCGTCCGCTACGCGTCCACCCCTCCAGAGGGGATCTACTTTAGGAGTTGTGATTGAGTCATCGGAGTAGTGCGCAGATACAATAATTCGCCGAGCATACGGACCTGTTAAGGTCCCTGTTTCTCAACAGACATTTGCTCAAAGCGCCTTTACGCGATATATCCTTACCAGTAAAAAATTCAACCGTCCCTACCCTCATCAAGCTGTAATAAGGAGTCGTTTCTGAGATGAATTTGCCAAAGAAAGCCGCTTTCTCTCTGCTGCGTCGGCGTCGACCTTCGGTTTTGTTAGCCTTGGGTGCGCTAGCGGGCGCGCAGCTATGGTTTTGGTTGGGGTCAGCTCATTTACCTGCAGCCTACGCCCAAGCGATTACAGATGATGATGTCGCCAACTACGCCCGTGCCGTCTTTGAGATAGAAGCCGAGCGGGTACAAGCCTACGAGGTGGCCAGCGACATCTTAACCAGCGCCGATAGCGAACTCGATATTTTGGAAACGCCTCTGAGCTGCCAGCAGGCCCGCCTTGCCGACATGCCCGATATCTCTCGGGCCGACCGGGTAGACCTGCGGACCGTGCTGGTGACCTTTTGCAATGAGGCCAAGACCATTGCCGAAGCGAACGACCTGACGCCAAAGCGGTTCAACGCTATCACCGCTGCCCACCGAGAAGATGAAGCCTTGGCTGGGCGAATCACTGAGGCGATTCAGGCGCTTTAGTGAGCTTTGCTGACGTGTCTAGCGTCATATTCTCCAACGTTATATTTTCTAAAAAGAGCACGTACATTTTGCCGTTGAGGGCATTTTTTCGGTGCGATCGCCAGGGCTTGGTCAGCATGTCAGGCAGTCCATTGCCGGTGATGTCGCCTATGACGGTTTCATGCCCGCCTAGGTTCGCATCTAAAATGACGTGCTCTTTCCAGGCGGTGCCATCCCCGTTCACGTTCTCCCAAATGTAAAATTTGGGCGGGTCATCGCCTCTTACCGCTTCCATCTCACAGCTAAACACGTCAATATCTCCATCGCCATCCAAATCACCCACGTGCAGGCTGTGGAAGGCACCTCTTCTGGGCTCATCACCTGGCGTGTAGATGTCGTGGCGCCGCCAAACGTTGCCTGCACCGTCTACATTTTCTAGCCACCAAACCTGTCCGCCCGGTATTTCAGCATCGGTGAAAACGATGTCATTCTTACCATCGCCATTGATGTCGCACACGGCGCTGCGGGTGGCATTGTAGGCAAAGGGCGGGCAAAAGTCTGCGGGGGGTGGCGTGCTCGGGCCGAGGGTATGCATCAGCCATTCGCTCCCATCACCGCGCACATTTTCTAGCCAAATGTTGGTGCGCACAATATCGAGGTCACCATCGCCGTCGATATCTCCTACCGACAGGCCCGCATGGACAGATTCGCCGATGTCGTGGCGAATCCAGGGCTGGGTTGGGTCGGGTGGAATTTTGTACCAGCGCAGATTGTTTTTATCGGACATGGTGAGAATTTCTGGCCTGCCGTCGCCGTCGATATCGGCTGCGACGAGATCGTGGATGGCCCTCAGCCGCCGGTCGAAAATGTGTCGCTTAAAGGGTTTGTTGGGGTCGCGCGAGTTTTGATACCAGGCACCGCCTGCCACGAAATCGAGCCAGCCATCGCCGTCGACATCGCAGACGCAGGCGCCCACATCTGAGGGGGAGTTTTTGCCGAGTAGGTGCCGTGTCCAGCTGCCATCGTCGCGGTATTTGTACCAGTAAATGGTGCCATACTGCTGGCCCATGATAAATTCTGACCTGCCGTCATTGTCTAGGTCGGCAAGCGCAGTCTGGGCGTAGTAGCGTCTTTTGGGTAGGTCTGTGTCGATAATTTGGGCTTTGAACAGGGGCTGAAAGGGGGGAATAGAGAGGCGCTGAGTAGTCATAAAGGGGGCAAAAAGGAGGGTTTATGGGCTGGGCTTTCGTGGCGGCACTAGGAAGGCGATCGCAAAGAGACCCAGCAAAATCGCTAAAAGGGCAACCCAAAGTGTTGCCTGCAACCCTGATACAAAAGCCGCTTTCACGGCCCGTTCTAACGCGGCGGGTGAAACTGTCCTTGGCAGTGAGCTAGGCACCTCAGCAAAGTGCTGCAGCGCGTTTTCTACCAGCCGATTTTCGATGGCTGCTGGTAGCTGCCAGTCGGCCATGGTCTGGCGCAGGTCTGCGCTGAGCCGCGCAGAAAAAACGGCGCCCTGCAGCCCAATACCCAAGATGCCGCCAAACTGAATGCTGATGCTAGAAATTGCCGAGGCGATGCCTTCCTCAGCGGTGAGTACGGCGTTCATGGCACCCGCAGCCAGTGGCGGAATGGTGAGGCCACCGCCAAATCCTGCCAGCACCAGCGTTCCTAAAATTTCGAGGTAGCCAGTTCCTGTGTTGATGTAGGTCAGTGAGTAAATAGCCGCGCTCACCATGGCCAGCCCAGTCAAAATAGGGAAACGCCAGCCCAGCCTGGCAACCACCCACCCAGAGGCAAAAGAAGCCGCAATAATCGCGCCATTCATCGGCAAAAAGCACAGCCCCGTCAGCGTGGCCGAGTAGCCCTGCACATGCTGCAAAAACAGGCTCAAGATAAAGAACAGGCCACCAGACATAAAAAACACCAGCATCTGCGTTGCGCAAATGACAAAGAACCTGCGATTGCGGATGAGAGTTGCTGGTATCAGGGGCTGCGGGCTGCGGGCTTCGCTCCAGGCAAACAAACCAAAGCTAAGGGCCGTCACCGCCAACATGATGCGGGTTTGCCAAGCAGCAATATCGGCGCTGCCTTCTGTGAGCAGGTAGGTGAGGCAGGCGATGGAGAGTACGCTGAGCAAAATGCTTGGCAGATTGAGGGCGCTGCGGGTGGGCGGTCTACGCTCGTGAAAGGCGCGGGTAGTGAGCCCGAGCGTAAGCAGGCCTAAAGGCACGTTTACAAAAAAGACGCTGCGCCAGCTGAGCGAGTCGATCAGCAGACCGCCTAGGCCAGGGCCTGCCACCATCGCTAGGGCAGAGACCGCAGACCAAATGCCAATGGCCTTGGTTCGCTCGGCCTCTTCTGTGTAGGTAGCGGTGACGATGGTGAGCGACAGGGGAATGAGGGCTGCTGCGCCGATTCCCTGCAGCGATCGCACTCCAATCAGCACAGGCAAATTAGGCGCTAGCCCGCACAGCAGCGACGACAGAGTAAAGACAGATAGCCCCAGCAAAAAGATTTTTTTCCGGCCAAAAAAGTCCCCAAACTTACCGTTGGCCAGCAGCAAGCTAGCCACAGGCAGATGGTAGGCATTGAGAAACCACTGCACGCCCAACATGTTCGACCCGAAGCCCTTTTGAATCTGCGGTAGGGCCAAATCGCCAGCAGTACCGTCGAAGTTGGTCATAAACAACGCCAAACACATCGCTGCCAAGACCGTTGCGCGCTGCCGGTTTTCAGGTAATGGGGGCAAGGCTGAGGCCGCCTCAGAAGCTACCTTCGCTTGGGTCGATCTTTGCTCTTGTAGTTGGGTCATTTTCAGGGGAGGAGAAGGGCTAGGTGCTGGTGAAGGAAGCGTCGGAAGGGTTGCCAAAGAGCGTGTCTAAATAGGCATTTGCAAAGCGGCCATTGGGGTCCCAAGCCTGCTTGATGGCAACAAAGCTTTGCCAGTGTGCGTACTGCTCGCTGGGCGGGCCGGGTAGCTGTTTGCCCCAGTGGCCAACGGGGTCGAAGGGGCGCAGTAGGCGGAGCATTTCTGCAAAGAACTTTCCAGTGCGGGGATATTCCCAGAACTCGATCCAACAGATGGGTTGGCCTCGGGTGGGGCTGAGCCAAAAGGGTTCTGCTGCCTGAGTGCGAATGTGAATGTGCATGCAGGGATAGCGCTGCGATCGCGCGAAATAATCCCGCAGCGTCGCCAAGGCCTCAACTGCCTTGCCGTAGGGCACCGCCACTTCCATATCGGCAACCGGATCCAGATTTTCCCGGTCGCCATTGGCGAGCAATTCGGTTGAAGTGACATCGAAGTGAGTCAGCACAAAGTCACTGCGACCGTAGGCCGGTGCGTACACGTGCTGGTCGTATCGCTGGATGCCCCAGCGCTGCAAACGGTTGAAACGATGGGTCAAAAAGAGCCGTTGTGCCAGCTTGTTTGTTTCGTCTGTGAGCCTTTGCTGCCACCTTGGCAGGGAAGCAGCCTCCCAGCCACCGTTTTCACTTAGAGGGACGGCCGTCGGATTTATCAGCGCGGCATGTGCCTGGTCAGTAATTGGCGAATAGCGCAGATCGACGTATTGGTTCTGGCGATGGATGTGGTCAAAGTCCGTCAGTAGCTTGTCCATCGGCAGGCGATGGACTTCTGTGCGTAGGGAAAACGCCGGTATGCAGCGGAAGGTGACGGTGGAGATGAGGCCGAGGGCACCGAGGGCGATCGCAGCCCCCGCAAACACGCCATCACTACAATCAACCGTTTTCACAGTGCCATCGGCGCGGACAATTCGCATCGACGTGACGTAGCTGCTCAGGCTGCCATGGTGAAGAGAGCCGCCGTGAGTGCCTGTAGAAATGGCCCCGGCGACTGTCTGCAGCGCGATGGTGCCTAAAACGGGCAGAGCGAGACCTTGCTCGGCCAAAAAGTTGTTAAGGGTGTGAAGCTGTATGCCGGACTGCACGGTGACCAAGTTATCTGTCACCTGCAGGACTTTTTGATAGTGGTCGAGTATGACGCAGAGGCCTTCGGTGGCGGGTAGCGGAACGGCGGAATGCATTGCGCCGATGGCCCGTATGCGCAGCTGATGCTGGGCTGCGTGTTGAACGATGTGGACTAGATCTGTTTCTGTTTTGGGTCGAGCGATCGCAGCCGGTGAAAACTGGTAGAGTCCAACAGCGCTTTTCAAAGGACGCTCCTGCCGGTGCCTGGTTTGTATGCCGTGAAATTCAGCGGCAATCTTCTCTTCAGTGCGCTTAGCGATAATCACAGGCCTCCTCCTTGCTGCGTCCTAGCAGGGCGAATGGTGGAGGGTTCTGCAGCGTCGCCGAGAATGGTTTGCAACATCTCTGGAATTTCAAAAACGGCGCGGTTGTTCAAGGCCCGCACACTGGCCTGATACCGAGCGAAGTTCTCTGGTTCGATAAGCGTTTCTACCGCTGCGCAGATGTGCTTGAAGCTGCTGACGCTAAGGCCTGCCTGATGCCTTTTCAGCCAATCTGCCGCGTAGCTTTCTTGGGGAAGGGTCAGCCAGTTGTGTTCCACGATGGTGGGCAGGTTCATGGCGATCGCTTCGCTGACGCTGACGTTGCCAGGCTTACCAATAAAGAAATCTGCCAGCCTCATGTAGTCGGGAATGCGGTCGGTGAAGCCAATGATCGCCCGCTTCTGCTGAGTTGCCTGCTCCCGAATGGCCTGAGCAACTGCCTGGTTGCGCCCGCAGAGAAAAATCAGCTGCAGTCGGTCTCCAAATGCTGCTAGGCGATCTGCAATCTCTGTCATCACCTGAGCGCCATTAGCCCCAAAGAGCACTAGTCCTGTCATGCACTGCGGGTCGAGGCCCAGCTGCTGGCGGCGCTCAGCGATATCTGACGGGCTGGCTTGGTAAAACTGCGGGTGAATCACTAGGCCAGAGGTTTGAATGATACGACTGGGTTTGACCCCGGCTGATAGTGCTTGCGCTGCGGCTTTGTCAGTACCGCAAACGACGTAGTTGTCTGTGGTAGGGGCCATCCAGTAGGCGGGCGGGCTATCGGCAAAGTCTGTCAGGATGCTGACGACGGGCGTGGTGGGTAGGCTTTGCTGCACGCTCTCACCCAGGGCCCTATTTTGAAAGGGCACGACGGAGAGCACGAGGTCTGGCTGGGTTTGCTGCCACTCTTCGGCTAGCAGGCTCACGTCTAGTCGATGCTTGAGCCGGGTGATGACCTTGTGAATATGCACGGTGAGTAAATGGACCCAGCCAAGGCCGTGCTGAAGGATGAAGTCGTAAAACTGGTCTGAGCCTGTGCTGACGGTTTGAGAGACTTTGCTAGCGCCCTGTTTTTTTGACTGTTGACCTAGGCTATCGGCAAAGAGGGGGTCGACCTGCCAGTGAGGGAACCGCTGTGCCAAAATCTCGTGGATGGCACGGAAGGTGGCGTAGTGCCCGCCGCCCCCTCTGAGCACCAGCACTTTGACCCGGATAGGTTTGGTATCTGGGTGCGCTTTGGCAGAATAGTCACCCGTGAGCTGGTCTACGGGCTGCTGTAGTGGCTCTAATCTACTCATTGTTCTACCATCCTCAAGAATGCTGACTTTGCCGCCGCCAGGATGGGGGCGTTGCGCTGCACTTTTTTGAGGGCTGCGATCGCATCCTCAATTCCCTGCTCACCCGCTCTAAACACAGATTCTCCAAGCCAAATGGCCGCTTGTTCGCAGGCTTGTTCGGCAGCGGGTAGAGACAGGTTGCTGTAGTCAAACTTTTCGGGCAGGAGACTGGGGACAGGGAGGTGCGATCGCAGCGGCTGAAACAGGGCATAGCGATGCAGTGCCGCGTAGCCTGTGGTGCAAGGGATTCCCTCGGCATGCAGTGCCAGACACACTTCTTCGTGGGCCGCGCCAAATTGCTCTGGCTCCAGCGCAAAGATGTAGCGGTAAAAAGAGCGCTGGGTATGGCGGCGATCGCGCCTCAGCACTCTGACACCCGGCACGTCCGCTAGTCGCGTTTCAAAGTAGGCCAGCATAGCCTCTCTTTCTTGCCGCTGGGCCTCAAATCGCGACAGCGCGACGTAGCCCATCGCTGCCTGAAACTCGCTCATGCGATAGTTGCTACCCAGTGAGAATCCAGGTTCTTGACCACCGCACTGCAGAAAATGCTGTAGAAGCTGCTCTATCTCCGACGGTTCTGAATTTTGAGGGGTGATTTTGACCTTAGCGCTGGGTAAGCGACCGCAGTCAACAATGCTGGTGGCTCGGTCGGCTAGTGCCTGCGTCTGGCAGAGCAAAATTCCTCCCTCTCCTGCCGTCAAAATCTTGCTTGATTGAAAGCTAAACGAACCGAAGTGGCCGAACGTGCCTACGCCTCTGCCGCGCCACTGTGCGCCGTGGGCATGGGCACAGTCTTCAATCACAATCAGGTCATGCCGGTCAGCAATGGCCATAATGGCATCCATATCTGCCACCTGCGCTCCCAAGTGCACTGGGATGATCGCTCGCGTTTTCTCTGTGATGGCCGCTTCGATGGCTGCGGGGCTAATGCAGTAGGTCTGCGGATCGACATCTACAATCACCGGGACAGCACCCGCCATAATCGGTGCAGTTCCCGTCGCCTGAAAGGTATACGCCGGGACAATGACCTCATCTCCCCAGCCGATATTCGCGGCCCGCAGCGCGACTTCTAGCGTGACAGTGCCATTCATCATCGGCACAGGAAAAGTTTCGCTTGTCTGGCCTTTTTGCATCGCCGCAAAATGACGGGCAAATTTTGCCGATTGAGGGCCTGGAAAGGGTGCGCCTCCCCAGCGACCAGACTGGACAACATCGGTGATCGCTGCCAGGTCTCTGGCATCGGCAATGGGCCATTGTGGATAGGGTTGCGATCGCACAGGCGTATGGCCAAACACTGCGAGCTCGTTAGGCGGCAGCTGGGCGGTCAGCATCGCTAGCGCAGCGGTTGGCAGCCTAGGCAATGGCTCGACAGTCGGTTTGCTTGTCGTCTGTGATGTGTAAACCATGGGTCTTTCCTCGTCTGGTAGATGCACCCGCGCAAATGCGCGATGGTTTTTAGGGTCTGGAACAACCTGGCTGCGGGCTCTGATGGCTGAGCTACACAGAGGTCATGGCTGGGGATGTTGCGATCGCGGTGGCCGCTAAGTGCTCAGATATCAGCGCCGCTAGCTCGAAGACCGCTCGATTGTCGAAGTTCTCTAAGTTGGCTTTGTATGTGTTGTAGGTGGCTGGTTGCAGCAGCTCCGCGACGGCTCTGTCTACTTGCTTGAAGCTCTTGAGCACCGTGCCGACTTCTTGCTGTGCCACCCATTCTGCGCAGTATTTTTCTTGGCTCATCGTCATCCGATTGCAGACGGTGATCACCGGCAGCCTCATCGCTAGTGCCTCGCTAACGCTGACGTTGCCAGGTTTACCGACAAAGAAATCGCTCAGTCGCAGATAGTCTGCAATATTGTCGACAAAGTCTAGAACCACTCTTGGCTGAGGTCCTTGGTAGCGTCGAAGGCTCTGCGCAACGGAGAGATTGTGGCCACAGGCAAAAATAAACTGCGCTTCGTCTGCCAGTGCTTCTAACCGATTAGCAATGTCGAGCATGGCGCTTGCTCCGTTGCCGCCAAACATGACGATGCCGGTAGCTCGGTCGGGTGCAAGGCCTAGCGCTAGCCGTTGCTGTGTGCGTTCCTCAGCAGAGATGTCGCGCTTTTGGTAAAAGTCTGGATGAATTACCAGACCTGAGCTGCGAACCAGCCGATCTTCTGAAATGTCGAGCGATCGCGCTTGCTCCATAGCTCTTTGTGTCCCGCACACCAGGGTATTATTCGCCTCCGGGTCTAGCCAAAAGTCCGGCGGGCAGTCTGCAAAGTCGGTCATCACGGTGATGTAGGGCGTTCCAGGCTTGGCTCGCTGTAGGCTCTCGTACAGGCCCTTGTTGTACAGCGGCATCACAGAGACCACGATGTCGGGCTGCTGCTGTTGCCAGTGTTTGGTAAAGGTCTCAATACCGATTTGATGGTTGAGCCTTACCAGTAGCTTATTGAGCCGCATTTTTAGCGGCCACAGCCACGTCCAGCCTCCCTTCACCATCAGGTTGTAGAGGTCATGACCTGAGATACCGAACATTTCATAGGCGTTTTTGACCTCTCCCGCCCGAGACAGCTCAGTGATGATGTCATCCATGTCGGTGACTTGAAATTCCCAGGGCAGGCTTTTCTGCTGTGCGATCGCGCAAACTGCATCGTAGGTAGCGTAGTGTCCTCCGCCCCCCTGACCCGTGACAACACTGACTCTAAACGTCTTGGTCATGGCAGTAACCTCTTGTTACGATTGCTTCGGCCGTCAGCGGAATGACCCTGTTTAGTTACGAATAATCTCTCACCGCTAAAAATTATACGCGTATACATACATTTATTCAGTATTTTTCTTGAATGTATGCATAACTTTATGACGGACGTGCGGAGCAAGGCAACGTCGAGAGGGCGGATTCAGAGCCTCCATGTCTTAGCGCTACACTGGTTCTTAGCGATTTCACAGCAGACTTGTATCTGCTGCGCACACTCCTTTATTGTCGAAATCCATAGGTTCGCTCTCCCGTTTTTACCCATGCAATTTATCGATCAGGCAGAGATAGAAGTTGAAGGGGGCGCTGGGGGTGATGGCTTAACGGCCTTCAGAAGAGAGAAATACGTGCCCACAGGCGGGCCATCCGGCGGTAACGGCGGCAAAGGGGGCGCGGTCATTCTGTCGACCA
>JBCBFY010000126.1:0-13812 GCA_038527325.1 Cyanobacteria bacterium J06614_10 | reverse complement strand
TTTCAGGGGAGAGGTCAGGGCACTGCTGTCGTTGCGCTTCTAACGACATTTTGCGAGCGCTATGCATCATGGATTTGCCCATTTCTAAACGCTCTTGAGGCGATCGCTGACGCAATAACCAGAAGTCAAGTAAGTCTGCTGCTACAGAACAGTCCATGCTCTGAGGTCGATACCCTGGCGGGGCATCTAGCACAGGCGGAACGGTCATTGCCGGTCTTTCTGCTGATGGCCTAGATATCATGGGAAATTTCCTCTACCCTGACTTCTACGCCTAGTTTACTTGCCAAACTCATGAATCTGCTTAGGCATAGGCTTCACTTGCTTCAACACCATCTGCCAAGGATTTTCAGGCAAAGACTTCTCCGTCCACACCCAGCAAGACTGAACCACAATCATGTAACCCTTCACTGATCGCTCAGAAACCTTTGAACGCAAGTACTCTACAAAGGCTTGAGCATCTGCGTCACTAACGGCCTGGGCCTCCTAAAGCCTTTTTTTATTGGGGTTTTCACTCAATCGGGATGACTGGATTCGAACCAGCGGCCCCTTCGTCCCGAACGAAGTGCGCTACCAAACTGCGCCACATCCCGTAGCGTTGCTGCACGGCCAGAAACTGGCCTGCGTGCCAATCGCTTATCAAGACTATCACAGGGACTAGAAATAGGTCAGCAAACGTTAAGCAGCTGACTTTACCATCGCCATGCATCCATAAATTCTGGACTTCATCACATCAATATCTGGGGGGCTGGCCTTTTGAGGACTTCTCTCGGTAAACTGCTGTGGGTGGGGCTGTCTATCGCTCACCGATAGGTCTACCAGCGTTTATTTTCACTCTATATTACGATTTGATTATGGCTTCTGTTTCCCCTTCCACCTTTGTCGGTAAAGCAATCAAATTTGGGACGGATGGCTGGCGTGGCATCATCGCGGCTGACTTTACGTTTGAGCGGGTGGGCAAGGTGGCGGCGTTGGCAGCGCAAGTGCTGGAAGACACCTACGGGAGTAATGGCAGCAAAACGATTATCGTCGGGTACGACAGGCGATTTTTATCAGCTGATTTTGCCCGGTATGCAGCAGAGGCGATCGCAGCAGCCGGATACCAAGTAAAGCTGTCTGAATGCTTCGCACCTACCCCGGCTTTTAGCTGGGCAGCCTTTGAGCAGAAGGCGCTAGGGGCCATCGTGATCACAGCAAGCCATAACCCCGCTGCCTACAACGGTTTGAAAATAAAAAGCGCTTTTGGAGGCTCTGTGCCACCAGAAGTGACCAAGAAGGTAGAAGCCAAGCTAAGTGAGCAGGCCCCTGTTGCCGATACGACAGGCAACATCACGCAATTCAACCCTTGGATCAGCTACTGCCAAGCCCTTCAATCCATGGTAGATATTGACGCTATCCGCCAAGCTGTAGACAGTGGCAAGCTGACGGTGTTTGCAGAGGTGATGCACGGGGCGGCTTCTACCGGATTAGAGCAGCTGCTAGAGCGGCCCGTCAACGAAATTAATAGCAACGCGGACCCCCTATTCGAAGGGGGTGCACCTGAACCATTGCCGAAATACATTCCCAAGCTGTTTGAGGCTATCGAAAGCCAGAAAGGGAACGAACAGCAGGGGCTGACCGTAGGACTCATTTTCGATGGAGACTGCGATCGCATTGCTGGCATGGACGGCAACGCCCATTTTCTCAGTTCCCAAATACTCATTCCCATCCTGATGGAGCACCTCACCAAGCGTCGGGGCATGAGCGGCGAAGTGGTCAAAACACTCAGCGGGTCGAACCTGTTTCCGGCCCTAGCAAAGCTGTACGATTTGCCAGTATACGAAACGCCCATCGGCTACAAATACATTGCCGACCGCATGCTAGAAACCAAAGTGCTGATCGGGGGAGAAGAGTCGGGCGGTATTGGCTACGGGCATCACATCCCCGAACGGGATGCATTGCTCTCAGCGCTCTATTTATTAGAAGCCGTCGTGCAGAGTGGCAAAGACTTTGGTGAGCTAAATGCTGGGCTGCGAGAGCAGGCCGGATTTACCGCAACCTACGACCGAATTGACCTGCCCTTGGCCAACATGGACGTCCGCGCAAAACTCCTCGCAGCGCTAGAGTCAAACCGACCCGAAGCCGTCGCAGGGAAAACAGTGGACAACTGCATCACCATAGACGGCTACAAATTCAACCTAGCGGATGGTAGCTGGCTATTGATTCGATTCAGCGGAACCGAGCCCGTATTGCGGCTTTACTCTGAAGCCGCCTCAGCCGAACGAGTCCTCGAAATTCTCGCTTGGGCCAAAGATTGGGCAAATTCTGTTGCTTAATATCTGTTGAATTTATGCTCGGACGATACTCCGGAGAGAAGTTATCGCCGGGAAATTTGTTGTTATTACTGCGGTAATGTAAAACAAGCTGCGCAGCTTATTTTAAGCTAAACTCCATACCAGATAGGCTGTTGTCTGTTTCGATAATGCGCTCTAGCTTGAAGCCGTTGTTTTCAAACAAGGTTTGGAATTGTTTTTTGGTGCGCCAGCCGCCGCCCGGTGTGGCCACGTTGATTTGTACAGCAAATATGCCGGGCATGATGCCGTCAGCGGCGGTTTTGGCTTCGTCTATATCAGGGACGAATGACTGTAGCAAGATTAGCTTTCCATGGCTGGGGAGAGCAGCTTTGCAATTGGCGAGGATTTTTGCTGCATCTTGGTCGCTCCAGGCAGAGATAAAGTGCTTCATGACAATCGCATCTGCCCCGCGAGGAATACGGTCGAACACATCTCCCGTTTTTATGCTGATTGCCTCCTCTGGGACGCCTAGGCTGTTGATGTAGTCTCTTGCAGTGTCGGCAACTTCTGGCACATCGAAAAGAATGCCTTTGCACTGGCAAGCTTTAACGATGTTGGCAATGAGGCCGCCCTGTCCGCCACCAACGTCCATCACCGTTTCATACTGGCTAAAATCGTAGGCGGCTAGCAAACCTTCTACCTGAGCATTTGTCAAAAAGCTCATCGCTTTAATGAAGGTATCCCTGCTCCAAGCATTGTCGTAGCAATACTGATAAACGCCCTTGTCGTTGGCAAGCTCAAAAGGTACAACCCCTTTTTCTAGGGCTTCTGGCAGCACTTTCCAAGCATCCCACTGGGCTGGCTCTAGCAAATGCATCACCAAATGGCCGACAGAAGGTGCCTTGTTTGTCACTAAGAGCTGAGAGGTGGCGGTAGGGCCGAAGCGTCTTCCCGGTTTTTCCTCTAATACATCTACATGTGCGAGCCCGCGCAAAATAAAATACAAACGCTCTGGGTCTGTTTTTGTTTGTTGCGCAAGTGACTCAACGGTTTGTTCACCCTGATCATCTAATAAATCGAAAATGCCCAAGCGAGTGGCAACATACAGGCACTGGCTTTTGACGAACGACAGCATGAGGTCAAAGGCGGTTCGCTTTGCCTCTACGCTGGAAGACACGGAGGTTGTCACCATTACTTTTTGCTATTTACCTCAGTAAAAGGAGCGCGGTAAAAGGATGTAGCAAAATATGCCACATAAGACTTTTATATGACTTTGTAGCAGCAGGCATCTATATATAGATGTAGTTGAGATGGATGCAGTCTAGGCAAGCTGCTTTTAGCTGCTTTTACCTACGCTGAGAATCTGAGTCGTACCCAGGGGAAAAAGCATCAAAAAGGTACCTGCTAACTGACTAAGAGCCTAATCACTAGGGCACTGGTGACCAAAATGAAAATGGGCCGAATGATCTTGACGCCTTTGCTAGTCGCAAAGCTTGCGCCCAAAAACGAGCCCAATATAACGCCCACTGCGCCAAATATGCCGATGGAATAAGCAATTGTGCCATTCATCGCGAAGGTAATCAGCGCAGTAATATTGGCCAAAAAGTTAAGCAATTTGGTCGTGCCGGTGGCACACAAAAAATCTAAAGGCCAGAGAGAAAGCAGCGTGAAAACCAGAAAGACACCTGTGCCGGGGCCAAAAAAACCATCGTGAAAACCAATTGCGATCGCAGCCAACACACTCCAGAAAATGCGATCGCGCCCATTTCCCCGCCCAGCAGATACCCCCTCAGACGTTTGTCTCTGCGCAGTGCCAAAATCTGGCCGAAACACCGTAAATAGCGTAATCGCCACCATCAGCAAAATGACCATTGGCTCTGCCCAGGCAACGGGCAACAGACCAATACTACGGCTACCCAAATAAGCCCCCAACAAAATAGGTGGCCCCATGAGCACACAAGCCCGCCAGTTTACCTGCTGAGCCTGAGCAAACTTGAGGGTGCTGGTGAGCGAGCCAAAAGTGCCACAGAGTTTGTTTGTTGCGATCGCACTCCCCACCGGCAACCCGGTAAACATCAACCCCGGCAACATAATCAGCCCGCCGCCCCCAGCGATCGCATCGACAAAGCCAGCAACCACCCCAACCCCAAACACCACCAGCAAAATCATCCGTACGCCTTGCACAAGGAAGTTCTTATTTTACAGGGCGTAATCCGTACTCTTGCCGAACTTTGAAACGTGATACCGCTCACAGCTACAGCAGGGCACACTATCAGCGGACAGTTTTCCTGGTTCCATGCCACCCAAAAGCTTAAAAAAGCTGGTTCTCCGCAGAGATCTTGCTCTGGTTGCAGACGTGATTCGGGCCATAGACGACACCCTCTGTGTGCAAGATAGCGAAGGACAAAACATAATCGGCCAGGACAATGCGCTGGCCGTACCTGGCAGCATCCAAAAATCGCCCATCGTAGTCGAAAATCAGGTCATTATTGGATGGGTGATGGGTGGTACAAAGGCAGAAACAGCAGCTAAGCTACTCTCCCAAATGGCCTGCCGCGAACTTGAAAAGCGAACGCTTACCCAAGAGCTTTTAAACAAGTACAAAGAGATTACGCTGCTATTTAGACTGTCAGAGCAGATTGTAGAAACGATAGATATTGAACAAGTTGCTCAGCTGCTGCTGGGTGAAGCGCGGCAAATTCTACCCTCAGAGGGTGGAATGCTGATGATTTTGCGAGAAGCCACCAGCACACTAGAGAAAATCGCAGCTTTTGAACCAGAAGAGAACAGTCAGCCAAGAGACAATCTGCTAAATGGCAGCGCTCCCCAAGCAGTGCAGCTAGGCGAAGGCCTCATCGGTACCATCACAGCGTCGGGACGCGGCGAAATTGTGAGTCAGGTACCGACTGACCAGCGGAATATAGGAACGTGCACGCTGCAGTGCGATGATCTGATTTGCGTGCCCCTCAAGCTGAAAGATCGGATTATTGGCGTCATCGCGCTCTACCGCACACAGCCCCAGCCCTATCGCTCCGAAGATCTCAAGCTTCTGACAACTCTGAGTGCCTACGCTGCCAGCGTTATCAGTGTTCTCACACACGAGCGCCAGCTCAAAGAAAGTCGGCAAAATGAGCTGATTCTTCAGCTTTCTAACCAGGTTCGAACGTCCTTAGACCTCAGCGAGACTATTCAGACGGCTGTTAATAAAATTCAGCTAGCGCTGCAGTGCGATCGCTGCTTTTTCATCTGGCACCATCCCGCGCTCGACACGAGCCTACCCATCAGCCTCACCACAGAGCGCCCCCAAGCCGAACACTTTGAAATTGTCAGCGAATCCAAAGGGCCCTCCTTGCTGCCAATGACCGGCACCTACGAACTCGAAGAAGTTGGCCAAGACGTTGTAGAACAGCTGTACAGGCAAGAGGTGGTGCAAATAGATGACGCCAGTCAGATGCACCCTTCACCGCTACGCTTATTTTTGCAGAGCTACCGCTGCGAAGCGCTATTGGCATTTCCGATGATGACGCGGGCCGGGCAGGTAGGGCTGCTGTGCTGTAGCACCAGCCAGCCGCGCAGCTGGGAAAATGAAGAGATCAAGCTGCTTCAAGCTGTTACAAATCACTTAGTCATCGCCGTAGACCAAGCAGGGCTATACGAGCAAAGCCGACTAGATGCCCAGCTCGCCAAAGACAAAGCCAAAGAACTGGCCCAAGCGCTAGACTACCTGAAAAATATGCAGCTCCAGCTGGTGCATACCGAAAAGATGTCGAGCCTAGGGCGAATGGTGGCAGGCATCGCCCATGAAATAAACAATCCTGTCACCTTCATTCACGGCAATCTCAATCATCTCAACAAAGGTGTTGCAGATGTTTTAGAGCTGATCGAATCTTATGAAAGCGCCTATCCAAACCCTTCTGAAGAGATTTTAGAGGTCGCTGAAGACATCGATCTCCCCTTCTTACAAGATGACTTACCAAAGCTGCTTAGTAGTATCAATACAGGGACTGAGCGCATTCAAAAGATTGTTCTATCCCTACGTAATTTTGCACAGCTCGACCAGGCAGACATTAAGCGAGTCGATATTCACGACGGGTTAGAGAGCACATTACTACTGCTACAGCATCGATTTCAACCGGAAAAACGAGGGGCCGCCATTGCCCTCATCAAGCGCTACGGACAGCTCCCAGAGGTAGAATGCTACGCCAAGCAAATGAATCAAGTCTTTATTAGCCTGCTTAGCAATGCGCTCGATGCCTTAGAACACTCGCACATTAAAACACCGACAATCACGCTGACAACTGAGCATCGCGCTCCCTATATCTACATTCACGTAGGAGACAATGGGCCGGGCATTCCCCAAAAGATTCAACCCCAGCTTTTTGATCCCTTCTTTACGACCAAAGATGTCGGTGAAGGTAGCGGGCTTGGCCTAGCCGTGAGCTACCAAATCATTGTCGAGCAACACAGAGGCGAGCTCTCTCTTAGCTCTAGCCCAGGACAAGGCACAACCTTCACCGTCAAAATCCCTACGGTCTTGAAAGCAACCTCGTCCTCTTCACTATCAGCACAGACAGTCTCTTCCACTTTGCCACCCTTGAATCACTGATCGGCCTCCACTCACCAACCGTAAACGCTCAGCCCAAGACGATAAGCACTTTTAAGCAATTCTGTTGATAGAAACCTATGACTTCACCTACACACACACAGGCAATCCAGCAACCGACGAAGACAATAGGCCAAATCTCTTTCCGAAATTCGCTTCATATCAAGGCAACGGCGCTGGCAATTTTGCTGAGTACGCTGCCGGTAATTTTTATTGGAGGGCTTGCTTATTTCTTTGCCAGTCAAGCCATTGTTCGTCAAATTACGGTTGATCAAACGCTGAGAACTAAGCTAGCGGGTGGCCAAATTGATGGTTTTTTGGTGAGCCGGTTGCGTGAGCTGAAGTCGCTTGCCAAGGGTCAGACGCTAACGGATGCATCTCTGCGCGATAGTGACCTACCGCAGCAAAAGCTAGATACCTTTTTTAGAACGCTACAGTATTTTGACAGCATCATTTTGTTTGACACTGAGGGCAATCCTATCCATCAGGCAAAAACCAGTCAGAAACCATTTGAGGGGAACTACAGCGATCGCGCCTATTTTCAAGCAGCGCTAAACACCGGTAAGGTCACCATGAATGGACCGGGCGTTTCTAAATCCTCAGGCAAACTACGGGTAGAATTCGCCATACCCATCAAAGACAGTCAAACAAACGAAATCACCGCGATTATTAGAGCGCGGATTCCCGGCAGCCATCTCAATCAGCTCTTTCGAAATTTGGAAGGAGAAGGCGACGGCTGGTATCTCGTAGACGATAGCAACGTTCTTTTTGCAGGCTCTGACGAGACCCACCTAAAAGAACACATCGAAGAACACTTTCCTAGCCTTGCTGCCTCTGTCGCATCCCACACCATCGGGACAGACATTATCGAATCTCATGTCAGCAATACAGAGCATCCGGTAACACATTCAAAAGGACATGCGGGACGCGTGGCAGAAGAGCGACATTCAGAAGAGACTCGCGCAGAAAAGCATCACGCCGAAGAACATCACGCTGAAGAACATCAGCACGAGCATCATCATGCAGAAGCGCAGCATACCGAAACAGCTTCTGCGGATGAGTTTTACACCCGGAAAAACTTGGTGACCTATGTGCCCATTAGCTTGAGCTCAGAGCTTCCTGAGAGAAAGCTCGGCTTTGTATCCTACTCAGATACCAGCCTGTCCCTTGCGCCACAGCGGCGACTTGCCTACATTTTCACCCTGGGGACAGCGATTACAACGCTGCTTTCTGGCGCGATCGCAACCATCCTAACCAAGCAGCTCACTGACCCCATCAAAAGGCTCACCCGAACAGCCCAAACCATTGCCCAAGAGGGGAAGTTTGACCTCAGAGTGCCAGTGTCTCGCAGGGATGAGCTGGGCATGCTGGCCAACAGCTTCAATCAGCTGGTGGAGTGGGTGGGGCTGCGCACCCTCGATTTAGAAGAGTCTCAGTTCGACCTAGAACAGCGCACACAAGAGCTCAGTGCCATTATCAACAGCCTTGGCGATGGACTCTTGGTCGCAGATGCCAGCGGCAAAATCACCCGCTTCAACCCACCTCTGCTCAAAATGTTCTCCCTCAAAAGAGAAGCCATTCTTCAGCAGCCCGTCAGTCAGGTCTTTGGCCCAGACGTCAATCAGCTCATCCGTCAGAGCCAGGCAAATCCTAACCTCACCTTTAGCCGAGAGGTGCCTCTGGCACAGGCGGCGATTGGGCAGGCCCTAGTCAGCACCATACTCGACCTAGAAACCAACCAGCCGCTGGGCTGCGTCATCCTCTTCCGAGATATCACCGCCGAAAAAGAAGTCGATCGGATGAAGACTGACTTCATTTCCACGGTGTCTCACGAGCTCAGAACCCCCCTCACCTCTGTACTAGGCTTCGCCAAAATCATTCAGAAAAAGCTTGAAAAAGTAGTGTTGCCAGCCGTCGCAAGCGAAGAGAAAAAAACCGTGCGAGCCGTGCGTCAGGTTAAAGAAAACTTGGCCATCATTATCTCCGAAGGAGAACGCCTCACGTCATTAATTAACGACGTTTTAGACATTGCCAAAATTGAAGCCGGGAAGATCGAGTGGCGCATGGCAGAGGTCAATCCACAGACCATTATTGAGCATGCGATCGCAGCCACCTCAGCCCTCACCCTCACCAACAACATCACCCTCAAAACAGACATTGCGCCAAACCTCCCCACCGTCATCGCAGACCAAGACCGGCTCATCCAAGTCGTGATCAACCTGATCTCCAACGCCATAAAATTCACAGATGAAGGCACCGTCACCTGCGAAGTAAAGCGCACCGAAGATGAACTCAAAATCAGCGTCATCGACACTGGCATCGGCATCTCCGAAGAAGACCAGCCCAAAGTCTTTGAAAAGTTCAAGCAGGTGGGCGAAATCATGACCGACAAGCCCCAAGGGACCGGGCTAGGACTGCCGATTTGCAAGCAAATTGTGGAGCACCATGGCGGACGGATTTGGGTCGAGAGTGAGCTGGGTCATGGGAGCACCTTCTGCGTGGCCCTGCCCCTAGCCACAGAGAGCGCAGCATCAGAAACCATCAAAAATCCCACAATGGAAGACATCGTCCGGCGAATCAAGGCAGATGTTCGGCAGAGCGCAGCGCCCAAAGCAGGTGAATTGCAAACGGTTTTAGTGGTAGACGATGAAGACAACATTCGCAGGCTACTCCGCCAAGAGCTAGAAACAGAAGGCTACCTAGTAAACGAAGCCAAAGACGGCGTCGCCGCCCTAGAAAGCATCAAGCGCAATCCACCCCACCTCATCATTACCGACGTGATGATGCCACGGCTAGATGGCTTTGACCTCACCGCCGTCCTCAAAACCAACCCCGAAACCACTAACATTCCCACCATTATTCTCTCCATCGTAGAAGACAAAGAAAGAGGCTTTCGCGTCGGGGTTGATCGCTACTTGACCAAGCCCATCGATATCAACGAGCTGCTCCGCAGCGTAGACTCTCTCCTCACCCATAAAACATCGCGCTGTAAGGTGCTGGTGGTAAACCGTGATGAATCGACCAGTAAAGTGTTGACAGAAGTGTTGCTCTCTCAGGGTTATGTTGTCGCAGAAGCCAGCACTGGCAAAGAAGGACTCGACAAAGCCCGCTCTATCAAGCCAGATATGATGATTGTCGACGCGGCGCTGTCGGAAGAACACAACATGGTCAAAACGCTCCGCTTCGAAAAAGGCCTAGAAAACATCTCCGTTATCCTCATGGAAGGAGGCGAACAAGCTCAGCTAGAGAGTGTTCGTTCTGAGCATCAGGATTAGGCATTCATCGCGACAGGACAGATCACCACAACCGCTGGCACACGATCTCTTCTCATCTCTCATATCCTCTGTAGTTTTCTCCTAACACCCATGGCACAGTCTATTCTCATCGCTGACGACGAACTCCACATCCGCGCCCTGCTAGAACAAACCCTAGAAGACTTAGAAGATGAAGGAGTTGACTTGCTGACAGCTAGCAACGGACAAGAAGCCCTCAACATCATCCAAACAGAAAAGCCCAATCTGGTATTTCTAGATGTGATGATGCCCAAACTCAACGGCTATCAGGTCTGCCACAAGACCAAGAACGTATTGTCACTCACCGATACCTTCATCGTGCTCCTGACGGCGAAGGGGCAAGAGGCCGACCAAAAAAAAGGCTACGAAGCAGGCGCAGATATCTACATGACCAAACCCTTTGACCCCGATGCCATCTTGGCAAAAGCAGAAGAAGTCTTATGTCTGTAGGCGTCTGCCACATGTCAGCGTACAGCGCATGGCACAGGGCGGTCTGTCGCAATGTCCCCAGTTAGCAAACGTCACCCAACAACTCTCCCAAAATACGAATGCCTCGCTTCGCCTCTTCTGGAGGCAAAGAAAAATTGAGTCGGAGCGCAGGATAGCCCTGCTGAGTCGGGAAGAAGGCGGTACCAGCCCCTAGCAGCACCTTCTGGGCAGCTGCAGCCGCGCAAATTTCTGAAACTGCGCAGCGATCAGGAAGCTGTAGCCACAGGAAGGTACCCCCTTCTGGCAACGTCCACGTCACAGAGGGTGGCAGATAGTGCGTCAAAAACTTTAGCATGGTGTCGCGGCGGCTCTGGTGAAGGGCGCGAAGCTTTTTTAGGCGGCGGCGATAGTGCCCCGAAGCAAGATACTCCTTCACCACGGCCTGAGAAGCATTAGAAACGTGAAAATCGTGCAATAGCTTTCGCTCAGTCAGGGCGATATTGTCTTCTCCGGTGATAGCCATGTAGCCGATCCTCAGGCCGGGCATCAGCGTTTTTGAAAACGTGCCGACATAAATGACCTGGTCGGTGGTGTCGAAGGCTTTTATGGGCGGCGGTGTGGGCGCGAAGCTTAGCGGCTCATACGCATTGTCTTCTATAACCAGGGTGCCGTACTGCTGCGCGAGGGCCAGCAGCTGTTTGCGGTGAGCGACTGAAGTGGTAATGCCTGTGGGATTGTGCAGCGTGCTGATGGTGTATATCAGCTTAGGCCGATGACTCTCCAAGTACTGGGCTAGCAGGTCGAGATTCATGCCCTGAGCAGCCATCGGGATGCCGATAATCCGAGCGTTTCGCTGCTGCAAAATAGACAAAAATCCATGGTAGGTCGGCGCTTCTACCATCACCCAGTCTCCCGGTGAGATGAAATGATTGGTGAGCAGCGCCAAGGCCTGCATAGAGCCGCTGGTGACAATGAGGCTATCGGGCGAAATATCTAACCCCTGCTGCATGAGAATTTGAGCAATTTGAACTCTCAGCTCAACGTCCCCTTTTGGATCGCCCTGCTGAAACAACACGCTCGGGTCTTTCATGGCACGCCGAGCGATGCGCTGCAAGTCTTCAATTCCCACCGGTCGGGGAAAGCCTAGGCTAAAGTCCACCACGTCTGGCTGCCCGTGAGAACGCAGCGCCGCGTAGTATATTTCTGGGAAAGAATTGGTGCCGCTAGCCGGAAGAATCACATCTTGGGCAGGGCTAAAGGGCGCGCGATCGCTCATCACCGCACGCACCGACTCCGCAGGCAAAAGCGCTGGCTCCGTAATAAAGTAGCCTGCCCCCTGCCTCGCCTGCACTAAGCCGTCAGCCTCTAGCACGCTGTAGGCCTCAATCACCGTGAGCTTGTTGACCTTCGCCGTTTGAGCAAGAGAGCGAATAGAGGGCAGCTGGCTATGGGGCGGCAGATGGCCGGTGTGAATAAGATGATGAATGCGATCGCGTATTTGCAAATAAATCGGCTGCTTCGCCTGGCGATCTAGCGGTATCTTCATCAGCACTCAAAAATCGGCATATCCATAGCCTATAGGGTCGCTCAAAAAATTACCTAGTACAGTTTCCAGCAGTTTAGCTAGTACAGCGGAAAAAAAGCTGCACTGTACTAGCCAACTTTCTAAAAAGCGTACCTTCTGGCCTCTGGGGGCGCTCAGCGATAGTGAATGAGTCGCCATGGCAAAGTCACCATCCCCAACCGCTATGAAATCAGACTACACGCCAAACCAACCCTCTCCACGCCGCGCTCAGCACAGCTTAGAAAGCGAATTTTACCGCCTGGTGAAAACGCGCTCCCAGCACCCCCGCAGCCAGCACAGACTTAGCCGACAGCAAGTACGCGCGGTCGTCGGCCAAATCACTCAGCAAATACTCGCTTTTCTGACTGGTCAGGCATCGCTGTCGATTCGCAAGCAACTCACCCCAGATGGCCACTGGCAGTGGATCGTCTACAATCCTCAGACCAACGTCCGTCACACCTTTGAGTCTGAGCGCGCCGTGCGGATTTGGCTAGAACAAAGACACTTGCGATAAATGCTGCAGCCGCAAAAATCAAAACCGATAAAAGAAACGGTAGGTTAGTCACATCACAGTCCATCACGTAACGTAAAAAGACTTTCATCACTATGGAACTTTCAATTTCTCAGGTAGATGCGTTTACCGATCGTCCGTTCTCTGGAAACCCCGCAGCGGTGTGCATTACCGAGTCGCCGCTGGAGGTACCTTTGATGCAGGCGATCGCCAAGGAAATGAATCTCTCTGAAACGGCCTTCCTAGTCCCGATAGAAGGCGGCTATCAGCTACGCTGGTTTACCCCTGCAGTAGAAGTCGACCTGTGCGGCCACGCGACCCTTGCCAGTGCCCACGTCCTCTGGCAGGAAGGGCACCTCAAGCCTGAAACCACTGCCAAATTCTCCACCAAAAGCGGCTGGCTCAGCGCCCAAAAAGACGGCGACTGGATCGCCATGGATTTTCCTAGTCAGCCAGTTTCCCCCAATCAGTACGTGATGCCGCAGCTAGTAAAGTCTCTTTGCTGCCAGGGCAATATCCGCGCCGTCAGCAAAAACGACACCAACTATCTCGTCGAGATGCAGTCTGAAACGGCCCTTGGTTCGCTCCAGCCAGACTTTGTCGAAATGCTAAAGCTGCCCGTGCAAGGGGTAATTGCTACGGCTGCTGCCGACAGAGCAGACTGTGACTTTGTCAGTCGCTACTTTGCCCCTGCCGTCGGCATTGACGAAGACCCGGTGACGGGCTCGGCCCATGCTTCCCTAGCACCTTACTGGCAAGAAAAGCTTGGTAAGTCTGACATGGTCGCCAAACAGATTTCAGCCAGGGGCGGCCACCTTCTCGTGTGCTGCAAACCAGAAAATCGCGTTCAAATTAGCGGCCAAGCTGTTACAGTTCTTCAAGGTAAGCTACATCTTTAAGAGAGTTTAAGCAGCTCGACACAGACTGGGCCGCGAAAGAGAGTCACCAACAAATATCGTTACAAAACACACCGATACCTAGCTAATCTCAAAGACTAATGAAAAAGACTTTCATAGGCTATCTCAGAGATAACATCTGAATAGCACTACGGCAATCAGATAGAACTAGCCAGAAGTAAATCCCCTCTGGAGGGGTGGCCGGAGCGCAGCGGAGGTCGGGGTGGGTCCAGCCGCTGACGCTGC
>JBCBFY010000125.1:0-13918 GCA_038527325.1 Cyanobacteria bacterium J06614_10 | reverse complement strand
GGAAAGAGAACTGAGCGGCCACCTCCCCATACGCTGACTTTTGCAAGCTGTGAGTCTTTAGGACGCGGGAGAGTCTCCATCGTATGGCCGTTCCATCGCTCCATCTGTAGGCACTCTATTGGAATAAAGTGTTCAGAGCCATCAGTAAGGATTAGTCTCAGCTGACGACGAGCAGGCACATATTCAGCGAAACTAACTATTCGTTCGACTTCATCTTTCACTGTGTTTTAGCCTCCAAACTTCCTTACAGGCACTTAGATGTTCAGTTACTAGCTTTAGAGCAACTCTATCAAACTTCTGGGTGCTGTTGATACGCGCCTTCTTCCCTCGCTTCATCAATGTAGGCTCATGACCTGAGATATCTACCTTAACTTCATTATCTGCATCCGCAACGTGTACGTGAGGTGGCTCATGATCCCTGATGTAGACCGTAATGTAAATACTTCCATTCGTCCACACCGTGGGCATACCCAACCTCTGACATAAAGCTACAGGCATCTCGACCGTCAAATCTCAGCCTGCGCTCTAAAGATGTGCAAAAAGAAGTCTATTGGCTGATTAACTGACAAAAAACTTTCGACTATCTATCGAACTTTGAAGAGTGTTCCTCGCCAAGCATTCCCTGTGAACATGGAATGTTCAGCCTTCACGTCAAAGTAAGACTATCTACGGTTAGTCGCCAATACGACTTCTTGGTAAGTTCCAGTCTGTTGAATTTGGCCGTTGTCTAGGCGGTAGATGCGATCGCAGTGCTCAATGGTTGAGAGTCTGTGCGCAATGATAATCAGCGTTTTATTTCCTGCCAGGCTAGCGATCGCATCACTCACCAGCTTTTCAGTCTCTGAATCGAGCGCTGAGGTCGCCTCATCCAGCACCAAAATTTCTCGGCCATAGTACAGCGCTCTGGCGATGCCTACCCGCTGCCGCTGCCCGCCAGAGATTCTGGTGCCTCGTTCGCCCACCATGGTCTCTAGTCCCTCTGGTAGCTGATCGACCAGGTCTTGCAGCTGAGCTGCCCGCATCGCCATCTCAACGCGGTCATAGTCAATTTCATCGGCAGGGACGCCAAAGGCAATATTTTGCGCAATGGTTTCATCTGTTAGAAAAATAGACTGTGGAATGTAGCCCAGCAGGTTTTGCCAGGCCCTCAAATCTTTATACACCGACTGCCCATCGAGCAAAATGTCTCCAGAAGAAGGCTGCAACAGGCCCAAGATAATGTCGACCAGCGTTGTCTTTCCAGAGCCCGATTTACCTACCAAGGCAATCGATTCACCCTTGCGAATGTCTAGGGAAATATCCTTCAGCGCCGGAGACTCTGCATTGGGGTAGGAGAAGGTTACTTTCTGCAAGCTAACAGTTTCGTCAAACCGAGTCGTTACTGGGCGGAAAGTAGGCTTAGCGATCGCACCAGAAGGCACTGCGTAGTGCTCAATCTCTTTAAGATCGCGGTAGAGCATATCTAGGGCGTAGCTCATTGAGCGCATACGGCCCATCGCGTGCAAAATTTGGCTTGCCGCCGGAATCATCCGAATCGAAGCCACTGCAAACACGCCCATCACCGCCGTCAGCTCTTCCAAACTGCGATTCAAAAACAGCTGGGCAATCAGCACAAACATCAGCAAGAAAACAACCAGCACCGTCTCAATCGCAATTCTGGGAATCAGCTGAAAGCTATCGAACCGCATTGAAGCCTCAGCGCACTGCTTAGAGTAGCGCCGCAAATCCCCTTCAAAATAATCTTCACAGCCAAGCACTTTCGTCTCTTTTAGCCCGCCGAGGCCATGGTTCACCGCCCGAATCATATTCGCTTGAGCCTTTGACTTCGTTTTACCCCACTTGCGAATCCGCTGGCTCAAACGACCGAATAGCAAAAATACCGGCAGCAATACAGCCAGCACCATCAACACCAGATAGACATCGGTCACGGCCAGCAACCCAAGCAGCAAAATCACCACCAAAACGTTGGCCAAAATCTCTAGCAGTGGAATCAAACAGTTCACCGTAAACTGGGTAGATTCAATCGCTAAATTCTTAATCAGCGTGGCGCTATTGCGGTTGAGATGAAACAGATAGGAGATATTTAGATACGTGTAAACCAGGCGCGATTCTAGCTCTTGCTTCTGCTGATAGCTGAACCTATAAATAGAGGCCTTGCAGAGATAATACGTGACTGATTTAAAGCAGTACACGCCCATCACCAGCAGCGCGCTCAGCGCGATGATCTCCCGATCACTCTCCAGCCCCAGCAACGCCACCACTGGGCCCAGCAGCGGCACCGTTCTCACAATGGACGGGTCACTCACAATGCTCAAAAAAGGCCCGATCAGACCGATGCCCAATACTTCCAAAATGGAGACGAAGATGAACAGGAGCATCATCGCTGCAAGCTGTTGGCGCTTGCCAGAGAGAACATACAAAACCTTTGAAAGATACTGGCGCATAGATCTTGGACTTTTTTGAGTGTTGTTGCGGCGATCGCAGGGGCTGCCGGGCAGCGTCAGATGGGCATTAGGCAGGCGTGTGTTTGGCAGCGTCGAGGTCGAACAATTTGAAGTAGCGGGCCTGGAAGGTCGTTTTGAAAAAGTTGTAGAGCGTTCTGGCCACGCCGCTTACCCACACATCCACCGTCCAATACGCTTGAATGTACGCCTGGGCCTCTGGCAAGTTCAAGGCGCCGCCCACACCTTTGCGGGCCAGTAGCTGCCCCAGCGCGTGGGCAAACATACCGTTGGCAAACCGCTTCATCTTCGGAAAGCGCGATCGCAAATGATAAGCCGCCTTCAGGTTAGTATCCGCGCTTAGCAAAGCCGTATCCTCCCGAGCAGCGAACAGATTTTTACCGTGAATGCGATGGACGGCAACCGCCTCTGACAACAACATTCCAGGCGACAAAAAGACGGCAGAAAGTCTCAAGAACTGGTCGGCAGAGATTCTAATTTCTTCGGGCATCGGCAGCACTTTTGCCAGCACGTCCCGGCGAAAACACAGTCCCGTGGTGGCTGGAAACGCGGGTAAGTTTTGACCGTAGAACATTGTTTGACGGTAGTCTACATAGCCGGAAGCCAGTGGTGCGATCGCACCCACCCCGCAGCCCGCCTCATCTACATCTTCCAAAGTGTGAAACAGCCAACCGGCATCAGGATGAGTTCGCCACATCTCTAAAACCCTGGTGAGCTTATTCCCACTGAAGTAGTCGTCTGCATCTAAAAAACAAATAATGTCGCCCGTGCTCACCGCAAACCCCGCATTAAACGCAGAGGCCTGACCGCCATTCTGCTTTAGGACTGGGATAATGCGATCGCCATAAGCTGCAATCACTTCGTCTGAATTGTCTGATGAACCATCATCGACTACAACAACTTCCACATCTTGGTAAGGCTGCTGTAGCGCGCTATCTATCGCGTCTGGCAAAAAAGACGCATAGTTGTAATTGTTAATGAGAACGCTGATCCGAGGAGAGTCAGTCATGAGTTTTCAACACAAGTTCGTAGAGCACCACTAGAACTTAATGATTTCTTTTTGTTAAGAAAAGTTCCTCTACACACCTCTACACAGCGGCTCTCGAATGCGTCAATACGGTCTCCGGTAGCTGGTCAGACACCCAGCCTGTCAGTGGTGCGAGCGTCACCTCACAAAAGTTCTCGCAGCGCAGATCCAAACCCAACCAGCGTCCCAACGTCTGCAAGTCGGGGTCTAGCTTTTCCTGCAGCCAGGCTGTTTCATCTGCAGATAGCTCCGGGCGCTGCTGCATTTGCCACAGGCTCTTTACCCAGTCCCGCACAGACTGAGGCACCAGATGCTGGCGGATGCTGCTCAGCACCGGCGCATTTACCAGCGCATCGCGCCAGGCACTATCTCGCAAGCGCTCTTTGGTCACGTGGCGATGGCCTGTGCTCTCCTGCCACTGGGCAGGCTGCGGGCAGCCGATAAATTTTCCGATGCGAGTCAGCTCCGCCTGCGGGTGCTGCTTCAATCGATCAAAAAATACAGGCAGCACATTATCAGGGCCAAATGTTTCTAGGTACGGCAGCAGCTGCATGCTGTAGAGGCTGTACTGATATAGCTCAGGGCGGCGTTTCAGCGCTTGAGAGAGCGAGCCAGACACAGTTTTCTGGCTCCACTCATGGATGTACTGCGAAATTAAGCGGTCTACTGGGTGACGCATGACGTATATCAGCTTTACGTCGGGCTGGTATTGCCGCAGCCGCTCAACCGCGCGCGGATAGGTTGGCAGCTTGGTGTAGTGGGTGCTCGATTCACCACAAATATCCCCCGGCGCTGCCGCTGCAAATAGACCTTCGTACCAGTCAAAGCCGCGCTGATACTGGTCGTCATCGCTAAAAAAATTGGGCTCTTTGGGCTCACTCATGAAAACGCCCGGCTGCGCATTGAGCTGCTCGTGTAGTGTCGTGGTGGCACACTTCATAGCGCCCATGATGATGAAGTGGGGAGCGGTTGCCATGGGTCAGGAGTCCTCTGGGTCGATGTCCTTTGGAGTCAGCAGTCATCGGCACTAGCGCGACGGTAGCTAACGCTTCATATGATTAGTCGCGTCCTGAAAAAGTTCCAAATTTAGACGGCGCAACCGGCACCCTATTGGGCACCTCAGTTGCTGGGCTACCTACTACACCGTTTTCCCTGCAGCTTTCCCTGTTGCTTTCTATGGAACCGAGGCCGCTTTCCACAGTTGCCTCTAGCATTGGAGTGCGCGGTGGCCACAGCCGCACCGAAAGAAACATCACCATGTACAGCACCCAGTAGAGCGTCACTCGGTTCATCAGCACGGTTTCTGTCATGTTGCTCATGGCCATCAGGGTCAAGAATGCAAATGGCCAGAGATCTTCTGGTGTTTTTGCCTGATAGGCGCGGCGCAGCGCGATGAAGTAAGTCGCCAGCAACCCCAGCATAAACAGGCCAAATCCGACCAGGCCCAAGTCAATAGCTACATCAATAAAGCCATTGTGAGCGTGAGCCGGAACAAAGTCGCCACTGTCTGCCAGGGCACCGACTTGCCGGGCCGGCAGACTGTTCGGCACCCAAAACGCGGCCCTGCCATAGCCCAGCCAAGGCCGGTCCATCACCTTATCAATCGCACCCGACCAGATAAAGGTCCTTGCCGAGAGGGTTGGGTCTTTGCCAAGGCCGATGACAATCTGTTGCCAAGTTACTGAGAGTAGTGCGATCGCAATCAACAATCCCAACCCAGCCAAATCCAGCACTAGCACGCTGCGTCGCCCCTGCCAGCGAAATAGCCGCGCCAACATCACAATCAGCAAAATCGTAATAAAGATCAGCAGTCCAGACTTCGACGTCGAGAGAATTACCATCGCAATAGAGCCCAGCAGCCCAATCTGCGATAGCCGCTTCTCCAAGCCTTTGGTGTTGACGATGCTGAGCACAAAATAGGTCAAAATGGTCAGCGTCATCGTGGTCGAAAAGTTGTTCTTCTGCGAGTACACGCCTTTCCAAGCGCCGTCAAACGTGCCGCCGACGTGCCGCCCTACAGACGGAATTGCCAGCGCATAGAAAAGGGAAAGGACAGCGCCAATGCCGAGTGCGATCGCCACCAGCCGCATCTGCTCGCGCATATTAAACCGGGAGGAAAAATAAATCGCGAAGACGGACATGGGCAGCACCTCGCCCCGTATGCTTTCCATCGTGTAGCTAGGCGTCATCGACCAGCCCAGCGAGCACACCATCAGCGCCACCAGCAGCCAAAGCAACCAGCCCTTCGCCAGCGCCCTCAGCGTGGCCCGCCACCGGGCTGCTATCAACAGAAGCCCCATCAGCAGAATGCCGTATCGCAGCAGCGTCAGCAGCGGTCCGGTATTGCTCAGCACCGTGCCCACCCCGTTCGAGAAAAACAACCAGGTAAAAACGCTGTAGCTCTTTTCGATTAGCTCCAGTCTGGCCTGACGTGGCGCAGCGGGGCTAAGGGCAGCGGCTGGGGATGAAGAAAGACTATTCACGGCACCGAAGGAGAATTGTGCTTGGAAGAATTGTGCTTGGAAGAATTTTGCTTAGAAGAATTTTGCTTAGAAAAACTGGGCCTCGAAAAACTGGGCCTAACTCTCACACGGCAATGGCTGTGCTCGCCGAACTTCTCAACACCGTGAGCGCTTGATAACGCCCCGAAGACAAGGCAAAATCTCGCAGTCGCTGACGGTCATAGGCGCTGCCCTGCAGCCATCGGTCAATCAGCTCTGCCCAGCGAGCCGGGACCTTGAGCCGCTCAAAGTCAATTTCCGAAGCCTCTGACAGCTGCGCATACAGTGCAGGCTGACCCATCACGCGCTCAATGCGATGGGCCATCGAGTGAAAATTGCCCGCCGGGAAAATCATGGCGTTGATGCCATGGAACAGGTGCTCAACAAAGTAGGGGTAGTCGCAGGCGACCACTGGGGTTCGAGCCGCCATCGATAAGGACAGCCCAAACGGAATTACAGAGAGGCTTTGTGCAATTCGAGGAATCACCGTCAAATCCGCCCTGTGAACCTTCTCTAGCATTTGCTCTAGTGAGAGGTCCTGCCAAAACGTTACCGCATTTTCTAACCCCAGTTGGTTCGTTTGTGCCCGCAGACGAGCAATATTTTGCGCCGCGATGAAGGGAACCGCAGGGGATTCACTCATCAGCTGGAGGCTCACTTGGTGGCCTCGTCGCTGAAGTTCGCCCATGGCTCTGAGCAAGTCGTCGATGCCAGCGCTGACTTCTAATGGCCCAGCGTAGGCCAAGTGGATAGCCGACTGGTCGCCTTGGATACGCTTGGGGGGGTATTGCTCCATCAGCTGTGGCTGCGGCCACTCCCACGGAATTAGCTTACGGGCATCGACGCCGCTGGTCTTTAAAATTCTGCAGGCGTGTACGCCGTGGCTGCCCACCCACTCCACGCTCGAATGATTGAGCAAGCTGATGAGCTGATTGTGCTGCCAACGCTGCCGCCAGCCGAGGGGCTCCTGCCATTCAGACAGTAAAACGATGGTCGAGATTCGATTGCGAACAGCCCATCGCAAAACGGACAGAGAGGGCGTGCACATCACAATATGAGTGGGGCAATAGTCAGCCACTAGGCGACTCATATCTTGGCTAGCGCGCTCACCGCTCAGCCCGCTACCCATCAGCCGAATGTTCAGATAAGACTCTTCGCTGTACTCTTCTGCTGACTGGCAAGAGACAATCGCCACCGACTGCGCTTGGGTGCTCCACTGGTAGGCCGCTGTCAGAATATGAACATCTACCGGACTGACGCGACCAGAGAGTTCTGCCACTAACCGATCGGGCATAAAAAGATCGGCCAGCGCCTCCCGATAGTCGGCATCTTCAACCACTATCAACAGTCTCTTATCGTCAAGACTACGCTCAAGACCCATAGGTCATTTCCATCCCACAGCTGCCACACCATACAGAGGTATCCCATTCGAGCGTTCTAAAGTAGACTCTCTAAATTCAGGATTCTCAGCCCGTTTTAGACGCTATTAAACAATTATAAAAAGTTATGGCGCATTCAATACAGAACTCGGCAGAACTGGCAGACGCCCACACGCTCTAACGTAGTAACGACAAAGATTTCGTAACGCCTGGAACTATTTTTTCTCTCAGCCCTTCACTTTAACTACGGCAAGCTCAAAACAGTAGCCCAAGGCACTCATTCAAACCGGATGGCTTCAAACATAGTGGCTACATGCGGGGCGTAAACACAGGATTTAGAGCATAGGACTTAGAGAAACTTATGGCAGTCGCGTTAAAATCCGCCGTCATCGGTACGGGCGTTATTTCTAAGCAACATCTTTCGTTTTTACAAGAGAGCGATCGCGCCAATATTGTCGGCGTTTGCGACCTCTCTCCTGCCGCTGCAGACTATGCCGCCGAGACCTTTGGAGCCTCAGCAGCCTACACCAACTACGCCCAAATGCTGGAAGTGGCCAAGCCCGACGTGGTCCATATCCTCACCCCGCCCAAGACTCACTTACCCATCGCCACCGACTGCCTCCAAGCTGGTGCCCACGTCATCTGCGAAAAGCCCGTAGCCCCTAGCTACAGCGAGTTCAAAGACCTCTGGAAAATCTCTAAGGACTGCGATCGCGTCCTCATAGAAGATCACAACTACCGCTTCAACGGTCCTATCCGAGCCATCGAGTCACTCATTGCCAATGGCGACCTCGGCGAGATTCACGAAGTCGAAATCCGCATCACACTCAATGTCCGCAGCGGAGGTCGCTACGCCGATGTCAACCTCCCCAGCCCCAGCCACAAGATGCCCGCTGGCGTCATCCACGACTTCATCACCCACCTCTGCTACCTGGTCATTCACTTCCTTCCCGACACCGAATTTGAGCGCATCACCGCAGCTTGGAGCAACCACGGTCAAGATGACCTCTTTAAGTACGACGATTTAGACGCACTGCTCATCGGCGACAACTCCCATGCCCGGGTGCGCTTCAGCTGCTACAACGGCCCCGAGTGCTTCGGCGTTACCGTACGCGGTTCTCAAGGCTACGCCGAAACCGACCTCTTTCAGCCGTACTTGCGCTGTGTAAAGCCTCGCATCGGTGGCAAGCAGCTCTCTCCCCTGGTTAACCACTTTGTCAACGGTTGCTCCCTCGTCGGCTCTAGCGTCCGCAACTTCCGCAACAAAGTCATGCAACAGACCCCCTACGAAGGACTCCACTACCTCCTCGGCCAAACCTACGCGGCCATTAGTGCAGGTCAAGCGCCCCCCATCTCATTCGAAGATATGGCCCGTACTAGTCAACTGGTTGAGGCCCTTCTCGATGAGCAGAATCGAGTCTGAAGCCAGTGATGAAAAATGATGGCACTGCAACATACGGCGTTGTAACGATTGGGCGCAACGAGGGAGCACGCCTTATTCGCTGTCTGGAAACGCTCAAGGGACTACTCCCTGCTAACGTCCCTATTGTCTACGTCGATTCTGGCTCAACAGACAACAGCGTCTACGAAGCCAAAAATCGCGGGGCTGATGTAGTCATGCTGGATATGACCACCCCCTTTACAGGTGCTCGGGCCCGCAACGCTGGCTTAGCCCGCTTGCTCAGAACCTATCCGAACTTGGAGTATGTGCAGTTCATTGATGGGGACTGTGAGCTGCTTTCAGGTTGGTTGCCTGCTGCGATCGCAAACATCAAAGCACACCCAGAAATCGCCGTCGTCTTTGGTCGCCTGCGAGAACGCTTCCCATCTGCCTCCATCTACAATCAGCTGGCCGACCTAGAGTGGTCTGTCCCTGCTGGAGAGGTCAAGAGCTGCGGTGGCATTGCCCTCATGCGCGTGTCTGCCCTCCAGGAAACCGGCGGCTACAACCCGGCCCTCATTTGCGGCGAAGAACCCGAGCTATGCATTCGGCTACGCCGCCTCGACTGGAAAATCTGGTGCCTCGATGTGGACATGGCCATCCACGATATGGACATGCATCGCTTTGGCCAGTGGTGGAAGCGCTCCATTCGCTACGGATGGGCCACTGCCCAGGGCGCAGCCATGTATGGCCGAGCTCCCGAAAAATATAAGTTCAAAGAGCACATCAGCGGCTGGCTCTGGGGGGCCGCGCTTCCAGCCAGCACACTGGTTCTAGCAGCGCTTACCAAGGGCATCACCCTAGCGGTCATGCTCTTTGTCTACAGCCTACAGATTGGCAGAATCTACCGAAACAGACAGCAAGCAGGCAGACCGGCCAAAGAATCCTTCCTATACGCGCTCTTTTGCGTCGTTTCAAAGGTTCCTCAAGCCATTGGACAGGGCAAGTATTGGCTCAATCAGTGGCAGCGAAAGCCCGCCGAGATTATTGAATACAAGCAGCCGTAGGAATCGTGGTAGAGGTAACGGTCTAGAAACCCAGTAGCCTAAACACGTTGAGCGGATTTAAAACGCGTCCGATGCCATCTACTACCGAGAGATAGCCTCGCTTAGCCACTACGATCACATCTCCCTCTTCGACCTGATAGGTATCTACTAAATTGCTGAGGTCAATGTCAGACTGTTGTATCTGACCGTCTTCAGTGAGGCGAACGAGGCTGACATTCGAAAGCTGGGCATCGGTGGTGGGTCCGCCAGCGATCGCAACCGCACTCGAAATAGAACTGTTGGGCGGCACCGCCACTTCACCGGGCTGCACCACCTCACCCACCACCTTCACTCGCACCGTACTGGGCGCCAGGCTAGAGCTCGCCACCGTCCGCCGGTCAATCGCATCCCCCGTCAGCGGTGGAATAAAAATAGAATCACCATCTCTTAGCGTTAGGTCAGCCGTCCCTGCACTTGAAGTAATCGTTTCCCACAGGTTCAGCGTTAGCAGCTCCTCACGCCCGCCCGGCAGCGGTCGCCGCACCGTCACCTGACGAATGTCCGCATCGCGAGTCACCCCGCCCGCCAGCAGCACCGCTGAACTCAACGTGGGAATGGCAGGCTGATTAGACAGCTGAGCATTCGTGCTGGGCGCACTGACGTTGCTGGCATTGAGCGTGGTGCCATTGTTGCTAGTGAGGCCGCTCAGCTGCAGCGGGCCGGGGCGATGCACTTCACCGGCTACCGTCACTACGATAGGCCGCATCACCGCGAGGCCTACATTCACTGCAGGTTCGACTAAATATGCACTCAGCTGCTGGGTCAAATACGCGCTGAATTGATTGGGCGTCAGCCCTGCCGCTCGCACCGGCCCGATTAGAGGCAGGGTCACCGTACCGTCAGGCAGCAGCGCGACCGTCCCGGTAAATTCGGGATAGCCAATCACCGAGAGTGAAATCTGATCCCCTGCGCCCAAAATGTAGGTCGCATTGCTCGCGGCACTGCCCACGCTGCCCAAGGTTCCGCCCAATGCACCACCCGCAGGCTGCGCGCCCGGCATTGGCTGAGAAGGCAGCTGTGGTGAGCCGTTCTGAGCTGGCCCGTTCTGTAATGGACCGTTCTGATTCGCAGGAGACGAATTCAGCGGGTTTAGCGTTGGCTGCCCGGTAATCTGAGCCAGTGCCGAAGCGCCCAGCCCGCAGCTCCATAGGAACCCTATAGCTGCAGCTGTCTTACCCGCCTTACCCGAAATCCGCATCATGGACCTTATCTGCCAAAACACAATATCAATTCAACTCAACCAGCGCTGACTATCGCGCCGAGGGCCTAGAAGCCTCGTCCGTTACTCCGACCGTTGTTCCGACCGTTCGCCGCTGCCATCTGGGTAGTTTCCCGTTCACCTTCCAAGCGTCCCTTCGCGATTCGTGCCGTGCGGCTAGCCAAGTCGGTCAGCTCGCGGGCATCGTACGAATATTCACCAAAGTCATTCTTACTGTCGACGCCATTGGCGATCATGCCGAGCACGGTCGCACCCGAGCGGGCCAGCAAAGACTTGGCAGCCAGTGCCCGGTCGTAGGTGACATGGCGAGGCCGCATCACCATCAGCACGCCATCGGCTAAGTTCCCCAAGACGGCAGCATCAGCCGCTCCTGCCAAAGAGGGCGTGTCGAATATCACGTAGTCAAAAGAGTCTGCAAATAGCTCAATCAAAGCCGCCATTCGTTCAGAATCTAGCAGCGCCATTGGATTGGGCGGCACGACGCCCGCAGGTAACACCGTGAGATTATCGCTTACAGGCTGCAGGGCTTCCTCTAAGCTGCCTTCACCCACTAGCACATGGCTCAGGCCGACCGCGTTGACTAAGTTCCACAGGTGATGCTGACTAGGCGATCGCATATCTGCATCTACCAGTAGCACCCGGCGATTAGTCTGGGCGACTGCCGCTGCTAGGTTGGCGCACACCTCAGACTTGCCCTCACCCGAAATTGAGCTAGTCATCACTAGCGACTTCAGCCGTTTATCAGAGCTGATGAACCGGAGATTGGCCTGCAGCATCTGATACGCCCCAGACAAAATCGGATACAAACTCTCCAGCGTCACGATGCGACGGGAAGGCGACCCATCTTCTTCAGCCGCCGCCTCTAGCAGCTCCGACTCTTTGGGAATTTCAAATCGAGGAATGACTCCCAGCAGCACGTAGCCAAATATCTTCTCGCCGTCCTTTACCGTCTTTAGCGTGCGGTCGATCAGATCCAAGAAGAACGCCGTAGCAATCCCCAGAAATGCGCCGACTACACCGCCAGCCAAGAGATATTTCGTCTTACCTTCCACCTTGGCCGAAGCCGGTGGCACCGCCTGTTCAATAATCCGAGCGCTACCGATATTGCGGTTCTCAGCCAGCTGAATTTCCTGCAGGCGTAGGCGCAGATTTTCGAGGGAGCTTTGAGCGGCATCTCGGCGCTGACGCAGCTCTGTTTGCGTCTGCTTCAGCCGAGGGAAAATTTCACCCTGGCGCTGGTAGGCATCCCGCGTAGCCACCAGTGTCACTAGCTGGTTGTAGGCACTTTCTCTTCTCAGTTCTGCCTGCACCAGCTGCTGGGCCAGCTCTTGGTCGATATCGCTCATGCCCAGCAATCCCATGGCACTACTGCCACGACTCACCTCTGATACCCGGCTACGAAGCACATCAATCAGGGCCTGCTCTCGCCGCTGTAGCTCTCTCACCGTAGGATGACGGGGCGTGTAGCGCGTGAGCGCCGTCGCCAAGTCAGAGCGGATGGTTTGCAGCTGGGTCAGTGCCTCCTGAACGGCTGGCGACTGGTTAATAGTCGCCAGGTTTCTGGCCTGCTGCGAGGTCATGCCCAATCGGCGGGCAATTTGGTCGGCTTGAGTCTCCGCTTCGACGAGGCTGACTTGGGTCTGGCTGATTTGGTTGTCGATACTTGCGATCGCACCCACCGTCGCCCCCGCTTCCTCAGTTAGCGCAATCACTCCGTTGCCCTCATTAAAGAGCTTCAGGGCCTCACTCAAGTTCTCCGCCTCGGCCTGAGCCCGGGGCAGTTCATCTTCCAAAAATTCTCGGGCGGCCTTCACCTCAGAGCGCTGGCTACTCACGTTGGCCGCAATGTAAGATTTCATGATCTGGTTGACCACCGCCGCAGACAGCTCCGGATTCCCAGAGCGATAGGAAATCGTAATCAGGTCCGTATCGCCCAGCGGATCGACACTCAGCTCACTGGCTAAGCTCCCCGGCGCAATCAGCTCACCTTCAGCGTCTCGCAGGTCCAGCGTGCGAATCGTATCCTCCAAAATCGGCAGCGAGAAGATAATCTCCGCCTGCGTTGCCAGCGGGTCGCTTGTCCCCTTCAGAGATTCCAAATTGCCAAGCTCTTGGGCTACCCCCGTCAGCTCAGCGGTTTGGTCATCCCGCAGCAGCAGCTTAGACTTCGCTTCAAAGAGCGGCTTCTGCGAAGACGCGGCCACCAGCGCAGCGAGCACCGTTAGTGCAAATACCACAGAGGCCGGAAGCCAGCGACGCTTGAGCACTAGCCAGTAGCGCTGCAGGTCAATTTCCTCAATTCGCTCTTCGTAGATCATCAGCTCAGCCCGATTGTGGTCGGCACATACAGTCAGCACATCAGCAGTGCAACAAGCCTGTGCTTGGCCCATCTACACCCCCATCTCGTCTTACACAGACGCTAGTTGATGTTTAAATGTTCCAATCCACCAATCCAGTCCACCAGTCCAGTTACAGCGATTCGTCTAACGCACTTCCTTCGCTAAAATCCGCCTGTAAAGCACGCGCCACTGGCCTCGGCTTAACCGGTCGGCAGGGCGTCCCCACACACACTTGGCCTTCAGGCATCGACTGAAAAACGCTGCTGCGAGCGCCAATGACTGCATTCGCCCCAATTCTCACCCCCGGCCCTACAAAGCAGTCAGTCGCCACCCAGGCCCCGTTTTCTATCACAACCTCGCCCGTCATCAGGCCAAAGCGAGGGTCCGAAATATCGTGGCTCCCCGTACACAGATAGCTCTTTTGAGAAATCACACAGTGGGCGCCCACCCGGATCGGTGCCAAGCTATAAAAAACCGCATCGTCGCCCACCCAGCTGTGCTCGC
>JBCBFY010000124.1:9587-14124 GCA_038527325.1 Cyanobacteria bacterium J06614_10 | reverse complement strand
AATACAAAGCGGTCGCGCTTTAGCCAGTCGTCGACGACGTCAAACCGTCCCCGCGCGGCGGGCGCTTGTCCCATTGCTATAGTCATTTAGTAAATCCTCTCAATTGGCGCTTGGCCTACGGTTTAGGCCATGGGTTAACTAAGGGCCTTTTCTTAACTTTAGAGTTAACGTGGGCACTAAGTCCTTCGTTCTCTGGGCAGTTCAAAGCACCTAAACAAAACCGCCTAAGCAGAAATGCCCAAGTAAAAAATGCCGAAGCAATTTGAATCGCTCAGATACCATCGGACCGAGGGTATGGATTATCCAAATCAGTCCAGGTTCGGGCAGCTAAAGTTGGCCACCCTAAAGGATTTTGGCATGTACTTATCATAAGGACTGATTCATATTTTTACAATCTGTCATGTAAGTTCTCAGATTGCTTGTCTGAGAAAAATAATCTGATTTTTACCGGTGCGATCGCGCGATCGCACCACTGCTCAAAAGGCAGAAAACTCCCCAAACCCTCTTGTGATAAGCGATACAAAGATAATCATCTCAGCTGAAAAATAACTGTCAGGCGTCATATGGCCCTCAGCCATTCTTAATCTTTCCTAAATTTTTGGCATTTGCCATCATTTATATAGAGAGTCCTATCATCAGATACCTGAGTAAACCGATACTATTTAGCAGGGGCGCCTTAACGCTACGTAACCATCCTTTATATTGATTCAGCACACCATTCGGCCCTAGGCTCCGACCTCATCTGACCTATGACTGCTTCCAAATCGCCTTCTCCAAGCTCCAAGTCCAGCAGCTCCAACGCTTCAGGTGGCGCCTCTAGCCAGAAGGCAACCGTGCTCCGCCGAGACATTTTAGGGGCCCGACGTCCGAGCAACTATTTTTGGGCGGGTGTCACTGCAATCGGCGGGATTGGTTTCTTTCTCGCCGGACTTTCTAGCTTCTTGCACCAGAACTTGCTGCCTTTTTCGGATTTGCCTGCGCAGCTAGTATTCATTCCTCAAGGCATTGCCATGGGATTCTACGGGACAGCAGCCATCTTGCTGTGTACCTATCTTTGCCTAATTATTTTTTGGAATGTCGGCGGCGGCTTCAACGAGTTCGATAAAGAAGCCAGCGAGGCACGAATTTTTCGGTTTGGTTTTCCAGGTAAAAATCGGAAGATCGACCTTCGCTATCCCCTAAAAGACATTCTGGCCGTCCGCGCAGAAATCAAAGAGGGCTTAAACCCGAAGCGAGCGCTCTACCTGAAGGTCAAAGGAAAGGGCGATATCCCAATGACGCGGGTGGGGCAGCCGATTTCGCTGTCAGATTTGGAGAATCAGGGCGCTGAGCTGGCTCGGTTCTTGCAGGTCCCGCTGGAAGGGCTATAGGTTAGAGGCTCTCGACTAGAGGCTCTCGACTGTAGACGTCCGACATTATCCGAGACTTGGCACTTCAGCGCATTTGCGGTTGATTCGGATAGCCTAAGCGTCTGTGGGCTCAGTATTTTCTCTAAATTCTCCAGATTCTTGAGCACTTTTGGCAACTTTGGATTGAACTGCGCTTCAGCCTGTGGCAAAATTAGCGACACTTTGAAGACTTTTGGGTCAGCACTTGGTTGAAGGTTTGGTCTGGGCATTTGCCTAGATTCCTGCCTGGCAGCTAAAGCCACAAATAAAAATAATTGGGAGCTCACATTCAAATGAAACTAGGATTTAGTCGCGCCAGCGGTATGAGACGGTTCGCGCTGGCTGCGATCGCACTTTTCATGGTTAGCTGCAGTTCGGCTGAGGCACCCACAGCAGCCACCGAAGTTGCGCCAGCTGCTGAAACACCTGTCGCTGCGGCGCCTACCGCAGAGGAGCTGACAGCCGGTTTGCCTCGGCTAGAGGGCACTGCAACGGTCGAAATTACGGTTGGTAGCGAGGTCATTACCGTCGAGCTAGACGGCACAAAAGCGCCCATTACAGCGGGTAACTTTGTTGACCTTGCCCAAAAAGGCGTCTACGACGGCACGATCTTTCACCGGGTTGTTCGCTCTCCTGAACCCTTCGTCGCCCAGGGCGGCGACCCCCAGAGCAGTGATCCAAATGTGCCGAATGCCCAGCTTGGAACCGGCAGCTACATCGATGAAAGCGGTCAACCCAGGCTGATTCCACTGGAAATTTTGCCCGCAGATGCCAGCGAGCCTGTCTATGGCAAAACGTTTGCTGAGGCGCAGGTACAGCAGAGGCCCGCTTTGAACCATCGCCGGGGTGCGATCGCCATGGCCCGCTCCGGTGTAAATACTGCCTCAGCGCAGTTCTACATTACGCTCGCCGATGTGGCCTTCTTAGATGGTGACTATGCCGTGTTTGGCTACGTCACAGATGGCATGGACGTGGTAGACGATATTCAGCTGAATGACGTGATTAGCTCTGTGAAGGTGACAGCCGGAGCAGACAACCTTGTGCAGCCTGAGGGTTAACGTTCCAGCTGCCCAGAAGATCAGCCCGGTAAATGATCTAAAGTGATGAGACAATTTGCCGAAGTTGAGGGTTAGACGCTTTAGTGGCTGCTGAAAATGACGTGGTTGTAACGGGGCTGAGCCTACAGACGGCTCTCGGTAACTCTGTTCAATCAAACTGGCAAAGATTAATGGCTGGCGAAAGTGCGATCGCACTTCGTCAGCCATTTTTGGATCTGGCTCCAAGTCCCCTAGCCATGGCGGGCAAAGCGCCTGTTCACCTCGCCTCAATGACAGCCGCTCTGGCGCAATCGGCCTGGCTAGATGCGGGTTTGCCACTATCTCCTGATGTTGGGGCAGGCTGCGGCGTGGTTATCGGCTCAAGCCGCAGCCATCTAGCAGATTTGGAAGCCATGGCGCTGCAGCACATTCAGACACCCGGCTCGATAGAAGGTGATTGGTTTGCTGCCTTGGCCCACCGCCCTGCTCTTACTGTTGCTCTTACGGTCGGTGCGACTGGACCGCTGCTCGCACCCATGGCCGCCTGCGCGACGGGTATCTGGGCGATCGCGCAGGCCGCAGACCTGATTCGCCGCGGGCAGTGCCAGCGGGTCATCGCGGGCGCCGTCGAGTCCCCAATTACGCCGCTGACGATCGCGGGCTTTCGCAAGATGGGTGCCTTGGCAAAGACGGGCTGCTACCCATTCGATACCCACCGAGAAGGCTTTGTATTGGGCGAGGGGGGTGCCGTGATGGTGCTAGAGTCGGCGGCACTGGCCACCGCCCGAGGTGCTCAACACATCTACGCCAAAGTTTTGGGAACCGGCATCACAAACGATGCCCATCACATCAGTTCGTTCGATCCTAGCTACACTATGGGCCACCGGGCCGTCTCGCTGTGTCTGGCCCGTAGCGGCTGGCAGTCAGCCGCTGTCGACGCCGTCCACACCCACGGCACCAGCACCGCTCAAAATGACCACATGGAAGCGCATCTGATTCGGACTGTGCTGCACGACCGAGTCGCCGTCATGGCAACCAAGGGAGCAACTGGCCACACGTTGGGTGCTTCGGGTGCCATTAACGTAGGCGTTAGCTTGTGTAGTCTGCAACAGCAGGCGGTCGTGCCTTGCACCGGCTTGCGGCAGACAGATTTTGATTTGAATTTTGTGCGAGAGGGGCGGTCAGCCGTGCTACGGAATGTGTTGTGTCTTAGCTTTGGCTTTGGCGGACAAAATGCAGCTTTGGCACTGAGCGTCGCTGAGGAGTGAAATTTGAGCTACGAACGTTGTCGAGAAGGATGCTTCGTTGAGCCGTAAACATGGCTGAGTAGAGGGGATCCTCCTTTGGCCGGGCGTTTGCTATGAGCAAAAGACACGGTCGCAGCTGTACTTTTGCACGAATTTTGCAGCCGCTTCACCCCGGGTTCGATATTATTTAATGTATCGTCACTGTGTAGGTGTCATTACAGTTGAGACGCTTGCAGTTTGCTTTGTCCTGGTTCAGGCTTCGCCCTGACTTGTCTGTGTAGCCAGGTTAATACGCTTGTCCTTGTTTTTGGATTTAGTTTTAAGGAGTAGTATCTATGAAGCGCTTAAGTTTTTCGACTGGTTTTTCGAATAGAGTGTTGACGCCTAGCTTGGCCGCGATCGCACTCACCGGACTGATGGCATTGATGGCACAGCCCGCGAAGGCGGATGATCTGTTAGAAGATGCTGCCATTGGTGCGGGCGTTGGTTTGGGTACCGGCTTGCTATTAGGTGATGACTTCGGTCTCGACGATGCGGCCAATGGTGCTGCTGCAGGTGTCGCTTGCAACCTAGTCAATGAAGAATTTCGCGACGGTGGCGATCGCAACTTGCTAGAAGATCTTGCCGTTGGTGCTGTTGCTGCGGGCGGCGTTGGTCTTATCACCAACGACGATAGCTTCATCGAGAATGCTGCCCAAGGCGCAGCTGCCTGTGGCGTCATCAACGTCCTCGATTAGCCCGATTTGATTAGGAATGAGGCTTGCATCGCTTGTAGTCAAGCTCAGACAAGTCGTGTTGTCGGTTAAATGCTTGTGTACGGCAAAAAGGGGCAGTGCTGTTATGTCAGCGCTGCCCCTTTTTGGAG
>JBCBFY010000124.1:0-9491 GCA_038527325.1 Cyanobacteria bacterium J06614_10 | reverse complement strand
TTTTCTACTTTGGCTTGATGTATCGGTACTGCAATGTGCCGAGAAAAAATAGCTTAGCTAGGCCAACTTAGGAGACGGGGCGATTTACAGGACCCTCTGTCGGTTGGGCAAGCAATACATCAATATCGGGCACAAGATAGTGACAGATATCGAAAGCACTAGGCAAACTTCTAATCCTTGAAACATTTCGTGCGTCATCGGTAGGCTCTCCTGGTTTTTCAATAAATTTATGTTTTTGCTAGGCCTGCTAAGGTGGCGGGAAGATGAGTATACCCATTCGGGGAATACAGTCCTATCAGTAAGATTTCCAAATTCTCTGCCTGTGCTCACTGGTAGCCGCGTTTGTTTTCATTCCTCTGTGCTCGAAGCCCGTACAGAGCAATGTTTTAGAGATAGATGAAGCCTTAAGTCGGTTTAGATGATGAAGTGTTAAGTGCCTTTGTCAGAGACGATAAAATAGGAAAAGGTTAAAAACTTTTTAACCGCGTTTTAACGACGTCCATACAGCAAAACATCTCTTTCCCGATCTTTCTTTCTTCCTTCATGCTTCACTGACTCGAACACTTACCGGCCTTAAATACTCACCGGCTCGAATAAATTGTGATCGCCATGCAACAGCAAGATAGTCAATATCTCGTCGATGTTTTTCACGCTGCTAACCGCATTCTGGAGTACACAGAAAGCAGCTCATGCCAAACCTTTTATCAAGATGTGCAGCTGCAAGATAAGGTCATGCGGCGGCTCTTAGCCATTGAGAAAGCCGCTAAGCGCATCTCACCCAAAACCCGACAGCAGCTGCCTGCGATCGCTTGGTCCCGCCTCGTCAGCATCAAACCTCGCCTCCTGCGAGAAGACCCTGTGATTGACCTCGAACAGCTCTGGAACATTACTCAATCCGAGATTCCTGCCCTCGCCCAATCGCTAGCGACATATGTTTTACCAGAGCGTGAAACACCTGTCGGGCTGTCTTCACTCCAAAAAGTGTAAAAACTGTTGTATCCTGCACAACAAAAACTAGAGAGGCCTTGGACTTGACAACAAATCCAGGGCCTCTCTAGTTACTGATTAGGTATTTATTACTTATTAGGTATTTAGTTGTTCATAGTCCTGTTGCTTTCACAACCAGACACGGCCAGCTTTCGTGAGCCTATAGCCCTTTACTAGTATGCCCCTAGCGACGCGGCTCGCGAGGCTTTGCCTTGTTTACTCGCAGGTCACGGCCCATCCATTCAGCACCATCAAGCGCATCGATGGCAGCTTGCTCCTCAGCATCAGAGCTGAGGTCTACAAAGGCAAAGCCACGTACGCGGCCTGTCTCTCGGTCAGTTGGCAAAGTAACCCGCTTGACAGTCCCGTACTCAGCAAAAACGCTATTCAGGTCCTCTTGGGTTACATCATAGGAAAGATTTCCTACATAAACGCCCATGGTCTTAGTCTCCAAAAAAGTTAAACAGAAAACAAACAGTAAAGCTCGAAAAAGAAATGTGAAAACAAGGCTGAGATACTGTGAATGAGTCTTACAAGAGATAATTCTTTCAAGAATTAATATCTTTCAGGAATGAGATTTCATAGAAATTAGATGTTTCAGAAATTCAGCATCTTTGAGAACTAGTGCTAGACGCACCATTGCCTTCAAGTTAGCTGTCCTTAAGACTTTCCGCAGCGTAAAGTTCAGAGGATCAGGAGAAGAGCATGCCTCTGAAGGTGATAACTTCACAGGATTTAGCTTTCTCGAAAGTGATCTTCCAAATGTCTAAACACAATGAACCTTGAACTCATCTGAGCTCAAGGTTCATGATTCATCAATTACTTAGCCATTCGCTACACATCAAGCTCTTTAACGACGGGGCTCACGTGGCTTAGCTTTGTTCACCCGCAGGTCGCGGCCCATCCATTCAGCGCCATCGAGTGCGTCGATAGCTGCTTGCTCTTCGTCGTCAGAGCTGAGGTCTACAAAGGCAAATCCTCTTACTCGACCGGTTTCACGATCTGTTGGTAGGGTTACGCGCTTGACGGTCCCATACTCAGCGAAGACGCTATTTAGGTCTTCTTGGGTTACGTCATAGGAAAGGTTTCCTACATAAACGCCCATACAAGTAGTCTCCAGAAATTAAACAGGGTATTGAGAATGATAAGTCGGTCGGAAGCCTGTAAAAATTAAGGGAAACCCTTTTAAACAGAAAAGCAAACCTGTAGCCGATATCGATTTCTTCACCCCCATCTTATAGCCAATTAGAGATTAGATCACAAAGCCTGACAAAAATATCGTCACAAATTGGTAACTTCCCCTTACTTCAAAGACATAATCGCAACGCCGCTAACCATGATTGCCGCGCCAATTAGCCGCTCCCTCAAGCCTTTTTCTCCAAAGAAAAAATGACCGAATAATACAGATATCAAAGCACTCATCCGCTTTACAGCGATGACTTGAGCCACGGGAGCGGTCGTCAGCGCCACCATCTGAAATGTAATAGCGATCGCATTAAACCCACCTGTAACGCCCAAAAGTTTCCACGATTCCACAATGGGCCCGATGCCGGTGCTATTTGTTCTCCAGAATACAAAGGGCACCATGCCACTTGCAATTACTGTAAATAGTGTGATCGCCCACAGCAAAGGCGAAGAATTCACAACCCCAATCTTGTCAAAGTTAGACGTAATGCTCCAAATGAACGCGACACAGAGCATTAGCCGACTTCCCGGGTTCTGCACCATCGCTATCAGCGGCTGCCAAAGACTGCCCGAAGCGGCTCCCTGCCCTGCGTGCTGCTGTGAACCCGCCTTTATCTGGGCGGGCGACAAATTCAATACATAAGAGCCCACCACCAACAAAACAACGCCTAACCCATCCGCAGCCGTAGGCCACTCCTGCACAATCAGCGGCGAGGTCACCAGTAAAAACAGCGGCGTCAGCGTCACTAGCGGCACCGTCAGCGATAGGTCCGCCAGTTTCAACGCCCTAACATAGAGCGTAAAGGCCAAAATATTTAGCCCACCACCAATCAAAAGCGCTAGCCAAAAATTAGGCCGGATGGTTGGCATGCCCGTAATCCACAGTAGCGGCGTCATCAACACAACACCGACCGCCATAAAGCTAAATAGCACGCTGTATTCGTTGAGCGTTCTCAGGCTTTGCTTGCCAGTAGCATCTTTGCAAGCCTCAAAAAAAGCGGTAAGCGAGGCAAATAAGAGCCACATTGGAGAAAATTAAAAGGACAAAGAAGCTGAAATGCGTGGCTGCTCGCACCTAAATCAAGTGCGTAAACCTAAAAGAGGACAGACAGAGCTATGCCCGCAAGCAAAATAAACCCAATGGTGACGTTTTGCCGGAAAATATGGCCGAACACTTGAGCAGATTTGGGTATGCGAGCGAGCTGGCGATATTGCCGGTACCAATAGTATGCAGCGATCGCTAGTGAGAGCCAGTAGGGTATCCCCAAGGGCATTTCTATCCCAAGCCAGGCAAGCATCAGCACCGTCCCCAAGAAAAAACATCCTACTGCCTGAGGAGCGCGAGCACCAAAAAACAAAGCGCTAGAGTTGATCCCCAATCGCCGGTCAAACTCTCTGTCGGGAATGGCATACACCGTATCGAATCCCAGGGTCCACAGCACCGTTGCGGCCCACAGTAGCCAGGTTGCCAGTTCAATAGAGTTGGTCACCGCGCTCCAGCTAATTAGAACCGCGAAGCCCCAGGCGATAGAAAGCACCAGCTGTGGCACCGGAAATACCCGTTTGGCAAGCGGATACAGCACAATCACCGGCACCGCCGCCACGCACAGCCAAAAACTCAGCGGCGTCAAATAAAAAGACACCACCCAAGCGCAGATAAACGCCACAAGCGCGATCGCAACACCGACTTTCACCGAAAGTGCCTTCGCCGCCAAAGGCCGGTTCCGCGTACGCTCCACCTGACCGTCAATATCCCTATCCCACAAATCGTTCACAACACAGCCACCGGCACTCGTAGCCAACGTTCCCAGCACGATCACCCCTAGCAAAGGGAGCGCAGGTAGGCCCCGCTGCGCCAAAAATACCGCCCACAGCGCTGGAATCATCAAAATCAATCGCCCCGCAGGCTTGTCCCATCGCAAGAGTCGAACAACTGCCATCCATGTAGAGTCAGCAGCGGCTGGGTTGGAAAGTCTGTCTGAGACCGGTTTCATAAGTGCTTGCGAGTAGAGAGGCTTGCAGGTAATGCGCGCGAAACGGCGAATGTGGCTGAAGAGCAGTCAGCCATCTTTTACATTACTTCATATTTTACGCCTTCCTTTTAAGCCACGCTGCCCGATTCATCAGCGTCAGATCTGTCATCCCCTGATTTCTAGATTCAGTTTTGGTCTCTAATACCAAATCCTATGTTCTCGATTATCTTGAAAACGTTGTGATTGATACAAAAGAACAGTGCTAGAGCAGCTTAGCCTCAGAGACGTCCCTATGCGTCTGCGAACTGATCCTGAAATTTCCACCGCTTTTTCTCTGGAAATCGGTTTCACACATAAAATATTGAAAATCTGCAGATGAGACATGTCCTTGTTTTTTGGGAATTCGTCAAAAGGGGGATGACATTACCATATAAATTATGGTTAAAATGACCATAAGTCTAAAGGGCTTGTACTTCAAATAGCATTAAAGGTCATGGTTTTCATTCAGGACGGTTACGTGAAGGCAGATGAGACCTCTGTCGACTCGCGAAGGACAGCTAGGCAGTTAGTAGATCCGCTTTTGGTGTCACCCAATGAATATGGATTGTTAACCGACCTCTATCAGCTGACGATGTCAGCCTGCTACCTCGGTGAGGGCATCCACGAAAAGACCGCTAGCTTCGAGCTGTTTACCCGTCGGCTGCCAAAGGGCTACGGCTACCTAATCGCGATGGGCCTAGAGCAAGCGCTGGAATATTTGCAGAATTTGAGCTTCAGTCCAGCGCAAATCTTGCAGCTACAGCGAACTGGCATCTTCGAGTCAGCGCCCGATAGCTTCTGGTCGCTACTGGAAAACTGTCGCTTTGAGGGAGATGTTTGGGCTGTGCCTGAGGGCACCGCGATTTTTGCAAATGAGCCTATGCTGCGAATCGAAGCGCCGCTGTGGCAAGCTCAAATTGCTGAAACCTATCTATTAAATACGCTCAATTATCAAACGCTAGTTGCCACTCGGGCCGCTCGGATGCGCTACGCCGCAGGCCCCGAGGCAAAAATATACGAATTTGGGACTCGGCGGGCATTTAGTCCGCAGGGCGCAATTTGGGCAGCGCGGGCAGCGATCGCAGGTGGCCTAGATGCCACTTCAAATGTGCTAGCTGCTTTTAAGCTCGGTAGCCAACCGGTGGGCACGATGGCCCATGCTTTGGTCATGGCCATCTCAGCTTTGGAGGGCAGCGAAGATGAAAGTTTTGACGCGTTTCATCGCTATTTCCCCGGAGCGCCCTTGCTCATTGACACCTACGATACGGTAGAAGCAGCCAAGCGCTTAGCCCAAAAGATGCAATCATCCCCTGCGGGCGAGCTGCCCGTAGCCGGTGTGCGAATAGACTCCGGTGATTTGGTCGCAGGATCTCAGGCAGTGCGATCGCACCTCCCAGGCGTTCCTATCTTTGCCAGCGGTGACTTAGATGAGCATGCGATCGCACTGCTCAAGCGTGAAAATGCCTGCATCGATGGCTATGGCATCGGCACCAAGCTCGTGACCGGCACGCCCGTCAATGGCGTCTATAAGCTAGTCGATATCGACGGCACGCCTGTCATGAAGCGCTCCAGCGGCAAAGTTACCTACCCCGGCCGTAAGCAGGTCTTTCGCCGATACGACGCTGGCAAAATTGTCAGCGATCGCCTATCACTTACGATTGAAGGAGCCCTCCCAGAAGAAGTCCCCCTGCTACAAAGGGTCATGCACCATGGAGAGCGGCTAACCTCACCCGAAAGTCTAGACACCATTGCGCAGCGGACTGCTGACACCGTTAGCACCTTGCCCGATTCTATCTGTCAGCTCAAACCGCCCGAGTCTGCAGCCAATTCCCTGGCCATCACCCTATCCCATGGGCTACAACAGCTCACCGAGCACACGCAGAGAAGACTGTCATGACCCACCGAAACCCTCCCCTTCGGGTTGCCCTCTTTGGCACCAGCGCCGACCCCCCGCACCTTGGCCATCAAAGCATCTTAATGTGGCTATCGCAGCGGTTTGACGAGGTCGTTGTCTGGGCTGCCGACAACCCCTACAAACCCAATCAATCTGCTATCGGCGATCGCGCTGAAATGCTCCGGCTACTCATCCAGACGCTGCCCCAGCGAAGACCATCGAGACCAAAGCCGTCTTATAGAATTACCCAGATGACGGAAATGGCCCCGACTAGTGCCCCTATTAATGTCAGTCTGAATCAACAGCTGAGCGATCGCTACTCCATCCACTCCATCGCCCGCGCCAGAGAGATCTGGCCCACCGCTGAATTTAGCTTTGTCGTCGGCGCCGACCTCATCGAGCAGCTGCCCAAGTGGTATCGCGCATCAGAAATCTTTGACCAGGTTGATATCCTAGTCTTTCCCAGACCTGGCTATCCTATCGAAGGGTCAGCTCTATCCACCCTTCGCCAGCTCGCCACCGTCAAGATCGCTCACCCCCCCGCCCAGTACGACATCTCCTCAAGCACCTATCGCGAAAACCGCTGTACCGATAGCCAGCAGTCAGCCAGTCAGCAGTCAGCTGGCCAGCAGGGCACTCCGCAGTCTAGTGATGGCCATTCCTACCAGCTTCCACCCGTTATCCGCGACTACATCATCGAGCACGACCTCTACCCATGCCTTCAACAGACGCCCAAAGCCACAATCTCGACGCGCGGCTAACCGCTGTTCCAACGACAGCGCCGCCACTAGCACACCAGTCACCGTCAGACGCCACGGCCTTGGCAGATTTCAAAGTAGGCGTAGATACCGTTATCTTTTCGGTAGATACTGAACAGAATCGACTGCTGGTACTCCTCGTGATGCGTCACCAAGCGCCCTTTAGCGACTATTGGAGCCTGCCGGGTACCCTTGTGCGCACCGGCGAATCGCTTGAAGATGCCGCCGACCGTGTACTCACCGAAAAAATTCGCGTTAACAATCTCTACTTAGAGCAGCTCTTCACCTTTGGTGGCCCCAACCGTGACCCGAGAGAATCAGAAACGGCCTACAACGTACGCTATCTCTCTGTAAGTCACTTTGCCCTAGTGCGTTTCGAAGACACCGCCCTCATTGCTGATGGCGTCAGCGGCATTGCCTGGTACCCGCTAGCCCGCGTTCCTCAGCTCGCCTTCGACCACAATCAAATTCTCACCTACGGCTATCAGCGCCTACGCAACAAATTAGAATACAGCCCCGTCGCGTTTGATGTTCTCCCAGAAACCTTTACCCTCAGCGATGTGTATCAGCTGTATGCCACCGTCCTAGGCGAAGATTTTTCCGACTATTCAAACTTTCGTACGCGTCTATTAAAGCTAGGTATTCTGCAAGATACCGGCGTTAAAACTTCCCGGGGGGCAGGGCGTCCTGCCAGTCTCTATCGGTTCGATGCAGAAGCCTTCGAACCTCTAAAAGATAGGCCCATGGTCTTTCTCTAAATTCTGTTGCTTTTTTTCTGTGGTTTTTTGGCATCTTTTGACATAGTTGCCTCAGTCCTTCTATCCCTGTTTTTTTATGAAAATAGCGATCGCCCAAATCAACCCTACCGTTGGAGATTTAACCGGCAACGCCCAACGCATCCTCGATATGGCAACGCAGGCTGCCGCCCAGGGTGCAGAGCTTCTCCTCACGCCCGAGCTGTCACTGTGCGGCTACCCACCGCGAGACTTGTTAATGCGGCCCAGCTTTGTCGAACAGATGCGCCGCCAGGTCGCCGATTTAGCAAAGTCTTTACCCGCTGGCATTTCAGCTCTTGTTGGCATTGCAGAGGCCAATCTGTCCGCTGATGCCCGAGGAGAAAAGCCACTTTTCAACAGTATCGCCCTGCTCCAATCTGGCCAGATAAAAGAGATTTTTCACAAGCGTTTGCTACCCACCTACGACGTATTCGATGAAGACCGCTACTTCGAATCAGGAACCCAAGCAAACAGCTTTGTTCTGACGACAAAGGAAGAAACACTTCATATCGGCGTCACCATCTGTGAAGACCTATGGAACAACGAATCTTTTTGGGGCAAGCGAACCTACCCAATCAACCCGACCAAAGCGTTGGTAGATAAAGGCGTTGACTTAGTCGTTAATCTGTCAGCATCGCCGTACGTGAGCGGTAAACAACAGCTTCGAGAAGAGATGATCGCCCACGAGGCAACGCAATATCAACAGCCCATCATCTATGTCAATCAGGTGGGTGGAAATGACGATTTGATCTTCGATGGCCAAAGCGTTGCCTTTGATAAACAAGGCGCGTTAGTGAGTAGACTAGGCGCCTTTGAACCCGACCTTCAGCTTGTGACTGTAGATAAAGCCACCAGGAACTTGCTGCCTGGTAAGATTCAGCCGCTGCCCGACTCCAAAGAGTCTGAAATGTGGTCGGCTCTGGTGCTAGGAGTCAAAGACTACGCCCGAAAATGCGGCTTCACGAAAGCCGTCATTGGACTGAGCGGGGGTGTTGATTCTGCAGTGGTGTGTGCGATCGCAGCTGAAGCCCTCGGCCCGCAAAATGTGCTCGGCATCCTCATGCCCTCGCCCTATAGCTCTGGCCATTCGGTGACTGATGCAGAAGCCCTCGCTGCCAACTTAGGCGTTAATACCAAAAAATTGGCCATTGCCCCCCTAATGTCCGGCTACGACACCGTCTTAGAAGAGATGTTCACCGGTACAGAGGCCGGTGTCGCCGAAGAAAACCTTCAGTCTCGCATTCGCGGCAACTTGCTCATGGCTATTTCCAACAAGTTTGGCCATCTGCTCCTATCAACCGGCAACAAGTCAGAAATGGCGGTCGGCTACTGCACCCTCTATGGCGACATGAACGGTGGCTTAGCCGTCATCGCCGATGTGCCCAAAACCCAGGTCTACGCCCTCTGCCGCTGGCTCAATCAGGAGCGCGAAGTCATTCCATCCAACATCATCACGAAGCCACCCAGTGCCGAACTCAAACCCGATCAAGTCGATCAAGACTCGCTACCCGATTACGACACGCTGGACGATATTCTGGAGCGCTTGGTTCAGAAACAACAATCGGCTGATGACGTTGTCGCCGCCGGTCATTCTGCAGCTGTCGTCAAAAAAGTTATTCGCCTGCTCACCCGGGCCGAATTCAAGCGCCGCCAAGCACCGCCGGTTCTCAAAGTAACCGATAGGGCATTTGGCATGGGTTGGCGCATGCCCATCGCTAGCCGCTGGTCTTTGACCATGACCGATAAAACCGTAGAAGCAGAGTCGGCCTTGGACAGTACTGAAGTGGACGGTGCAAAAGAGAGCGGTGTAGACGTGGCAGCTGAGTCAACGGTATCAGTGGCTAACGCTGCCCTTGTCTGACCGCTTCTGAGGCAGCCA
>JBCBFY010000123.1:0-14495 GCA_038527325.1 Cyanobacteria bacterium J06614_10 | reverse complement strand
CCAAGGTCTGAGGGGCTTAGAACCAAAATTTAGGGAAGGCGGCACCCAGATTCGAACTGGGGATAAAGGATTTGCAAGCATCAAAACCAGTAGAGATTAGCGTGAAACCCTCTGTTGGCAAAGGTTTCGGCGGATAGCTAATTCAACCTAGTTTCTGCCTTTGGATAGCCTTGTGTTTCAGTTCCCCCTAGCTTCAAAATGACAAGCTGCAGTAATGATTTCAGCTCCATGTGCTCACGCTGGATAGCATCTAGCCGCTGGTCTAGCATCTGGTCGAGATGGCCAACATTTGTCGCTAGTCCTTCATATGCAGTTTTCAGATGATTTGTGTCCCGTTCAGCGCCATAGCGGCGGCGAACCTCCGCTTTGTACCAGGCTGCAACGCCACCAATGAATGACAGCAGCCCCATAACGAGAGGGATGTAGTTAAGGAGAACTTGCATAGACTTACTCCGAGTCGATGGGCTTCAAATAGCCCTGTTCATTGAAAAAAATCGGCATATTGGTCGCCTGCGCGATCGCACTCCAGGCCGCTGCTTCCTCAGCCGTTGGCGCCACCTCAGGAATGCACCCACTCAGCATCTGATGCCAAAGCATCGCCGCCACTGGCCAATTCTCCATAGCGGTTGAGAAGTAAAGTTCAATACGGCTAACAGCTCGCTGATTCGCCGTACGGTCGGCCACGCGCTGATAAGCCGCATCCTGAAGCATTGCCAGCTCAAAGCTTCCCCAGTCAGTCAGCTGCACTACTTCAGGCGTCTGGTCGCTAGCTACTGGCATATATCCTCCTGAGAGCCACAGAAATCGAAGCCGTCCGCAGCTTCTTTTTTCCCTCCCTGGTAATCGACAGCCAGAAAGCAAAAGCATCAGAGGTGGACACGACCTGATTTATCATCTCGGTTTTCTCGAACACATCCCCGGCCTGCCCATTAGCAAAACGCAAATAGAAAAGGGCAATTTTTTGCTGCTGAGTGTTGACCCGCTTCAGCTCGAAATCAAACCAATCAGACGAGCGCATGTTGTCCCAGGCAACCGCTCGCGCGCTCAAGCTCTCCACCCAAACCTGCGAACCAGGTACGGGATTTGGCTGAACCCAAGACCAGTTCTTTTTGACTTCAAATTCAAACGCTGAGAGTACAAAAACCTGCTGACTGAGCCAAAGACCATCCGGTGAGCGCTTCCACCGACCAATCACTAAGTCGTTCTGGCCGGTCTGCACCCATAGCGACTTGCTCAAGTCAGCAGGCGGTGTTGGGCCAACATGAACGATAGAAAGCCCCGGTGGTCCCTGTGGTCCTGGTGCTCCATCAGCTCCTTTCTCCCCCTGTGGCCCAGGTGGACCAGCGACCCCAGCAGGCCCCTGTGGACCAGGCGACCCCTGTGGACCAGGCGGCCCAGAACCATTAATCAATGCAGGAGAGCCATCTTTCTTGCCCACGTACAGCTGCCCTGTCTGCTCTAGAAAGGCAGGCTCCCCATAAAGCAGAGAATTTGGTAATTGGCCGTCCTCAGGTCGCCTGAGCCGCACACGGACATTAATTACGCGGTCAGTCATTCTCTATGGGTTCCCATCAAAAATTTGCTGTTCGCCATCACCAGTGGCTCCATTGCCGTCAATAGTCGATTCAGGCGGAGTACTGCCGATCCACTCATAGATGCGAATGCGCCAGTTAGCGTCAGTGTCCACCCGAGCCCTAACCGACCGCTTGACAACCAGATGGCGCACCAGCCAGCCAGCTTCAACCATCACCTCCGGTACCTCTAGGGGGTAAACCCTAGAGGAATTTTTGTGCGGGTATGACTTGATGAACAACCGGCGCTCATCGTTGGCATAGATGTCTGAAATCCACGCAAACCCGATACCAGGAAAGCTCTCAAAATCGAACGTATGCTCGACTTTAATCAGCACGTCACCGATGAGAGGCACGCTTAACTGTTCGCCTTCAAAGCTGACCGGCACATCACCGATTAAGTCCCAGGACACCCGACAAGCTCCGGTATGAGTAAGCCAGATTCGTTTTGGATGTAGGCACGGCCACCATCAATTACGTGCTGCACGTTGGCCTCAACCATCTTCACAAAGGCATCAGCACCGATGCCCTGCTCTTCTAAGCAGTCTAGGACCGACTCTGCAGACTCGAACCCTTCGAGCCAGTCCTCAATGAGGCCCTGCCGCGTCAGTAGGGCCTTCGTCTCTCTACGGCCATCTGCCTGATTGTGATCAGGATGATCGCCGTAGAAAGTCATGAAAGGGTCAATCAGGTCTCTCATTAGCGGTAGTTGTAGCGCTCACGGGTAAGACTGACGCGGTTGAGCTCTAGACCAGCATTGCCAGACAAGATAGCCGCCTTAATGGCATCAAAGGCGTCATACATGTTGTCGTCAGCTGCTTCTCGACCGAAAGCACAGCTAGAACGGTCCCCGTTGTACTTCAGGTAGTCGAGTTTCGTAATATCAGACTTAACCACCTGTGTGCTCAAAGTAGCGTTGCGGAACCAGACGATCCGAGCAGGTGAAAAGCTGCCAACTTGAGCAATCGTCTTAGAGCCAAGAGTGTCTGTAACTTCTCCGCCAGTGCCAGCAGCATTAATTTGAGCTGCTAAGGCGGTGTAGGCATCTATAGCGTTAGTCGCTCTAACCACTTCGCCTGTTGCAATATCGAAACCAAAAGGCGTCACATATACGCTTTTGCGAGGGTCTCTGGGACCACGAGAACCTACATTGGGAGTGCGCGGCGTTGTCAGATGATTGATGTAGTTGGTGAGGGCTGTATTTAGCTGAGCCCCTTGGCGAATACGGCTGTATCGATTGCCCATTGTGAAACTTTCCTAAAAAACTGGAGATAGCAAGCCTTTTGTGCCCACCAGAAAAGGTCAATCTACAAGGCCGGAAAGGCGTCACCTTTCCGGTCAATCCCAGTCATATCAAGACATCAATCTCTATTGATTAGGTGACTAAGGGGGCAGGATACGTCCCAGACCGGTCGATTAAGACCACCGGCGCTGGCACCCCGATCACATGCAGGAAAGCCGTTTGAAATCGAACGTCTGCAATCGGTCGCCGTCGGGGCTGACGTCTAACTTTGCCATATACCCGATCCGTTGGTGGAACGGTGGGGAAGGCCTGCGAGGGCTCCGCATTTTCTTTGACATTGAAATACGACCATTCGGGCGTGTCGTTTTGGATGTCCAACACTTGCTCAACCACTCTGCGCCCCTCCGACTCATTGCGGCATAGCAGCTGTAGCTGATAGCCCTTTTCCCAGTCGGTATACGTGGCCATGACTTTGCCCTTTTTCCACACAAAGCCACTGCCAGCTGCGAAAGCCGTCTTAATGCGAGTGGCGAAAGTGCGTGCGATCGCTTCGGTGATGCTGCCCTGGTCATGGTCCATGAGGCGGACTGAGATCTGGCCATCTACGGGCGCGTACCCTTCTGCAACATCATTGAAATCCTCAATGAAGTACAGCGTGATTTTGGGTTTTTTGCGCCGCCGAACCGACTCCTTAAAGGTCGTCTCTCCCACGCCCTGGACGGTAAGGGCGTAGCGGCTGCGCACGTCGGTGAAAAGGAGCATTCGCTGTAGGGTCATTAGGGCGCTGTCTTCATCCAGGTGGCGGCAGGCCATGGCCAGCGACTGACGCGGCACGTTGATGTCGAGGTTGTCTAGGTCAACATCGTCGAACCATTCGCGTATCTCGCGGTTGTAGAAGCGTCTGAGCGTCGATTGGAGATGCTCAGCGGGTGAAGGTGGTGGAACGGTCATGATTGGCCTTTCTGGGCGTCTGTGATGGCTACGTCAGCTGATTGACTGGCTGTAGCGGCGTCTGTTGCCTCTGTGGCTACAGGGGCGCTCTCTGGGGCGGCTGTGGGGGTGTCGGCCGGGGGTGTGGTGCTCACTAGGTCTCTGAACGCCTGGCGCTGCTCTTGAAGTTCGTTGAACTCCTCACCGATTTCGCGTACGTTGCCGGTGACCTGGCTGAGTGAAGAGGCAGTATCTTCGAGACTTTCGAGGCCTTGCGTAAAGCGCTCAAATTTCCGCCGATAGGTGTCTTGAGCCTTCACCCTTTCTGACATCCACGGGTAAGCCCTTTCTCCGACGACTCCCCAGCGTTTGAGCGCATTGCCAATCTTGCCGGTGTTTTCAGCCGTCCACTCGAGCACGTCTTTACTTGTGTCGTTAATGGAGCGCACAGTGTAGGCGATTTGTGAAGCTGCGCTCACAATACGGCTGGACTTCAACCATGCCTGAGAGGTGTTTTCATAGACCTGCTCGCCAACGACTGATTTAACAAAATTCTCGACCGATGTACCAACCAGCTGATTGATGTCGAGAGGGCTTCCTTTCTCATCCTTGATGCCCACCGTGGCCAGCATGTTTGATGTGAGGTCGCCTATGGTTTCGCCTAGGTCGCGGCTGAGCATTCCGGCATTGTGAATAACGCTGATGAGCGTCAACAGGTTAATAAGCTTGTTCAGCCTGGTTGCTTCCCATGCCGTTTCGGCAAATCCTTGCATTTGCTGTAATCGAGCCAAGATTAAGCCAGTAGAGGCTGTTTGCCCAACGGCATTACTGAGCTGCTGTTGCTGAACTTGTCGAATAGGATCTAACTGCTGTGCAATTCCAGCGATGACACCTGCATTACATCCGCAACTTGAGCCCTGACGTGTCGACGGTGGCGGCGGGGTGGAACTCGGTGGGGATGCCGTCTTCGGTGTCGGTGTCGTCCGGGGGCTCGGAGCGCGAGCGGGGAGTGGTGGAAAAAAGAATTTAGGCGCATTAGAGTCATCTAATTTCGGTCGTGCTGAAGGGAATGGGTCAGCAGCTGGCTCAGGGGATGAACCTGGAGACTGGGTTGGAGATTCCGAAGGGAGCTGAGGAAAAGTTTCTGGCCTCGTCGGCTGTGCAGGATTAGGAGCGGTTCTGTAAGGAGTTGACGGGGGAACAAGTTGAGGGGGTGGAGCAGGACTTCCGCCATTATCTGTCTGCCCATCTTCCCGCGTAATTGTGATGTTGTATGGATGGCGGCGTATTCCCCTGTTCGTAAGTCCGCTGTTTGCACCTCTAACACCGGTGGCCGTTTCAACCTCCCCGAACAGGTTTCCGCCACCTGGCCTTACTCGAATATCACTAATAGGACCAACTACGTTCCTGAAATCAAAACGATAGGTTCGTTGGTTTCGATGAAAACCAACGAAATCGACAGAGAATTGAACCCGATATTTGACACCTACGCCTTGCCCACCCTCAAAGGGGGGCGCTCCATCCCCCACCCCCAGATAAGTTTCTGTCGAGCCGTCTCGCTGAGGTTGGGAACGGCGAAAGATATAGTCCCCAAGGCTTGGGCCAAATGGGCGACCCAAGACATCCTCATAAATGGCATTCCCGATCCCTAATCCGATAGCAAGACCGGTCACCCCAACGCCCGCGGTCACCCCGGCTCCAGCGCTGGCAGGTGTGGCTGTCCAGACGGAAGCCGTCCCAGCTGCACCAGCAGAGGCAGCAGCCCCGCCAGCAGCCCCCGGCGTCGGAATAGGAGCAGAGGGCACAGATGGCTGTGTTGGGCGGATATTTTGAATAGGGCCACGGCTCCGCTGAGCATTGTAGAAACGGGCCCTCGCGCTCGAAGCGCCGGGCGCGCTTCGAGCGCGTCCCCTTGCAAAACCGTTTTGTCTGCTTGTTCTGTAGCGATTAGAGCGGGCTCTATTGCCAGGGCTAATGTTCGGACTGTCAAGATAGCTTGAGGATGAAGGGGCGGCACCCGTTGCAGTGCCTCTCGGCGGTGCAGTTACGGTAGGAGCCATGTTTACCCTTGATATGAAGGATTGAGGAAGTTAACGTTCGCAGGACTGGTGATCACTTCCCTCACTGTTTGGTAGTCCATGGTGTAAGTCGAGGCGGCGTAGTCGGGGACTAACTCCAAGCCAAAACGGAAGATAATTCGAGGGGTGTCATCGAAAGCGCGAAACGGCCCAGTTCGCTCAAATACAGGCTGAATCCCTGAATCTCCTAGGGCTGCAGATGGCTGACGTTCGTTGTAATTGAGTGTAAATCCGTTAAAGGTGAGGCATGCTCCGCACCATGCCGCCAACTTCTCAAAAGTATCGACATCGGTGGGAATCATTGAGGCTTGAAACTGCATATTAATGAAAATTGAAGGGTTTTCAGTTCCACAGTTCCCTGCGATCACACTTCCCTAATCGCACTTCCCTAACATTTGGCCAGCTACACAATTTTCCTGCTGACCATCGAGCTAAAGAAGTACGCTCGGATGGCTTTTCCTTCTTTTCCGCAGAACTCAAGCGTTTCAGACTTTACTACTGAGCCATTGATATCGGCAGCTGCGCTCGATAGCAGCGTAATGATGACCTCATCACCGGTATCGTGAACCGTTGCGATCGCAGCTGGATTGATGACGATATCGCCAATCTGAATAAACTGAGCCATGACGTTATTTGTGATTTGAGAATTGAGCAGCTCTGTCACGGGCACTTTTTCATAGTCGCTATCCTCGCCGCTATGAAAATCGTCACCACTGCAGATACCTTCTTCAAAGCTCTGCCCGTAGACCCCTCACAGCTTACGAAAAGAAACCATCCCGACCAGCTGATAAAGATTCAGTCTGGAACGTGCTTCGAAATTGATAGTGAGATGCCCTTTCAGATGGACGATGGGATAACTGACGACCATGTTCTCGTGCAGCTAAAACAGCCGCTACAGGGCCATCGTGGGATTCGATGGTTCGTGGGCGCTGGTGCAGCTCGGATTGAAGGGACCGAGCCGGGCAATGACCCTAAAGACGAGCCAGCTCCAGATCCGCCACTGCTCAGAGTAAATGACTATGGGCCGACGATTCAGATTCCAGGTATCAGCCGTCCTGTTGGCATCTACGAGCCGGTCTATTTCGAACCAGCGCCGTGTAATTTCACGTGGTCAGAGATGACAAAGGGCGGCGCTAGAATCCCTGTCAGCGCCACCATCACCTATCGCATTGTGAAGCTGTGCCGGTATATGGATGCTGTTCGAGCACACCTTGGCGACCGACCCATCAAAGTCACCTCTGGCTACCGTGACCCGAAGACAAATCGCCGTGTAAATGGTGCTCGAAGTTCGCGCCACATGGCGGGTGATGCGGTTGATTTCTACGTAGAAGGAATGAGCGTTGTTGATACCTTCTACAAGCTCAAAGACTATCACCGGACTGGCGGGCTAGCTGTCGGAAATGGCTTTGTCCATCTCGATCTGCGACCTGGTGCGCCTGCTCGGTGGAGCTATCCCAATGGGCCAAAAGTCAGCCTTTGGTGAGTCTAGGATTGAAAATCCTCGTGTCGGCGGTTCAAGTCCGCCTCCTGGCATTTTATTTAGCTGGAGCCAGCGCAGCAAAACCTTTCTGGCTGAACAGCTCGTAGACGGTTTGGCCGTCACTGTTCACGGCATAGGGTAGAAACACTTCGCCCAGTGAGACTTGCCCAGCTTCGATAATGGCTAACTGAGCACGAACCCAATCGCGAGTGATGCGCCACGCTACTCGTCGAGCTTGGTCTTCTACGCAGTAGCGCTTTGGGACATTGGAATCCCTTTTCATAGCCTGCAGAACGCCTTCCCATTTGCTAGGCAATCGGAAAGGGACAGATTGAAAGTTAATCTCAGCGATGAAATAAAGCGCAGCTGGTTGTTTTTCTGCATAGTCGATACTGATGCTCGAAACGCCGTGCTCTACTAGCATTGACTGAATTTCGCCAATCGTTTTTAGCTGTTTAACTGTCGTTGTGTAGTTGGCTATAGGCATAGTTTTGACAATCCTCGTGTCGGCGGTTCAAGTCCGCCTCCTGGCATCTTGTTTTTAGCTAAACATTCCAATCTCTAGCTCAGACTTAGGTACACAAGCAAGCTCTCCAAATTGTTCTATTTCTTGCTGCTTGATTTCATCGGTACACTCGCACCCATTACTATGTCCTTTCAGCCACCGCCTATATTCTTCTTCGCAATCATAGCCATAGGGACAGATATTGTTTGAGAGGTCAATAGCATCATTAGCAGGCGCATTAATCTCTGTTTTGTTGTTCATGATTTTCCTTTGAATATTTGATGTGGCCGCAACTAGCCAACGTGTTTTCGATAGTTTCAGCGCCTGCCCTCTACGAGAGAACAGGCGCTTTGGGTGTGTGCCAGTTGTGCTGTTTAGGCCGGTTTTAGTCCGCACCCTGCTTGAGAGCAAATATGTTCATTTCAAGCAGGTCAGAAACATTCTTCCAAAAGCGAGAGCGGAGAAGATGCAACCGTTCTCTGAGCGTTATTACATCGGTACTTCCAAATTTTTCAACCATTTCAACAAGAGAAGCAGACTCTCTGCTGATAGGTCCTTGTTTTCTAGGTTTGTCGGAAAAATAGATTGTTCTCACCATAATCCTGGTCCTTGTTCAATTTGTTGACAGTCATCATCAAAACGTTGTTGTTCGGCAGATGAATGAAACTCTTCATCGCCATATATCAACTCATCTTCACGGTCCTCTGCGTTAGCGATTTGTTCATCAATTTCGTCATCTTCAATATAATCCACATCGGAGTGACTCTCTACATCGCAGTGGGAGCCCCTAACAAAGGGCTTAGGTCTAAAAAAAGATGAAAAGATTCCCATCAGTACCCCACCGTGTAAGTTTGCGCGTAGCCATCAACGATTTTCACAGCCAGCTCACTACTGCCACCGTCGATAGCCCAGTAGTACCAGTCACCATCAGCATGGTCCCAGTGGCCCAGAACGCTGCTCATAGCCTTTTCAGACTGAGGCATGGCGATGTGATTGAACAGCTTGTTTAACTGCCACTGCTGAAGGCCTACGGGCGAGCTGTAGCCGTCATAGCCGTGGTCTCTATGCGGGAAGGTCATACCAGGATTAAAACCCAGTGGTTCGGATGCTGTGACCGGCTGCTGACCAATACTGCCATCAACAGATGCAAAGAATGAGTCAATCTCATCCGCTGAGCAGCTAGCTAGCCCAGCGTAGAGAACGAGAAAAGCAGACCAGTTTCGCAAATCATGCATCTTTGCCCCCTTGCAGTCGCTGCTGTCGTAGGGCGTTGAGCGTTTGCGCTCTGGCTACTTCTTCTGTTTTGAATTGAGCGACGGCTTTACGGGCTCCATTGGCTGCCCAGTTTTCCATTTCAGCTTGTGAGAAGTCAGCATCAGCTGTGTTGAGTTGCTCGATAAAGTCTCCTATCTCAGAGAGTTCAAGAGAAAGGCTTTTGTTGGAGAATTCGAGATTAGTTTGAATGATGGCGAGAGTGCTACCAACATTCTCAGGCATTACCTCACAGTCAATCACACCAACGCTTCCCCACTCTGCGGCATAGCGTTTCTTGGCGTCGGCCACCCAGGCGTGGCGTTCTGTCTTATCTACTTTTGCGAACTCTGCAAATAGTGTGTGTGCTAGCTCGCTGTAGCCTGCCTCGGTTTTGAGCAGCTGCGCCGGTGCGACCTTTTTAAGCCATTTGAGCCAGCGGGTGCGCACAGTCACGTCGGAGACGTTGTGCGCCCGTGCAATCGCCTGTGCGGTGTATGTGCGCTCAATGCACGATTCAACGTGCATCGCCTGGTCATAAGTTGTATCATTCATTCGTGAAATCCTTTAAATTAGAGGGTTTTAGGGTGTGCGCTCGTCGCGTTTCTGCATGTGCTTGGTCGTGCGGCAGATGTGCGGCGGGTGTGCGCTATTGGCCGCGCTGGTGGCGCTGGATGGCTTTCAAAAGTGCTATCTGTTCTGGAGTTAGGTTTGTTGTCTTTGGTTCTGGCCTGAGCACGGCTGCAGAAAAGGCGATGAACAATAATCCAAAGGTGATTAGTGCCATGGGTAGATAAATTAGTTGTAGGACAGTGAATGTAATAGCTGCGATCGCAGCCAATGAAAAGCCAGCAAATACACGAATCTGAGACGCTTTATAAAAAGCCAAAATGGGCGTGTACGCTGGACACGTCGATGGATATTTACTCAGTCATTTACCTGATTGCCATTTTTCTGATTTGGCATAGAAGGGAGACCCTGAAGAAAGGAAAACCCTGGTTTAGCTGGGGTGCCAGAAAAACCACGGTGCGCTATCGAGCTAGGGGCAGATTAAGAACCCACAGCATCAGGCATAGAACACCTGCTAGAAAAGCCCGTAATGCAGATATGACAAACGCTTGGGCAAGACTCAATAGCCTTACCCACAGTCCAGACATGACCAGGCGGCTAGTTGAGAATCTAATGAACAAGCACTCACACCGTGGTGAGCTTTGGTGTATTGAGAAAGCCATCTACGACATCCAGCGCGATCGCATGGGGCGTCATTAATATCAGCCCGGCGGTGTGGCGATGCGGACGGCGGATCTCGCTCTCTATGTCGGAAAAATTTTATTATCATTTTGAGCCGCGCTCCATCGCGGTGACAGCCGTAGGCGGTCTGACCACTGCCTACGGCGTTTTAGTTTTCGGGTTGCTGTTTAAGCTCCTCGAAGTCGGCGGCTAGCTCATCAATCGAACATTTCAGTAAACGACACAAGTTCGCAAAGCCGCTGGCCGTCAGCTTCGGCTGGTGTTTTCCAGCTTCCCAATCCTGAACAGCCCGAGTTCTTACACGAGCAGCGGTAGCAACATCGTGCTGAGTAAGCCCTAGTTGTTTCCGTCTTTTCACGAAAGCATTCCTATATTTTTCCGTCATTGTACACGCTGTTGACAACGTGCTGTCAACAGCGTGTACAATCCATGCATCACGTTGTTGACAGCGTGTTCACATCGGTGTGGGTCAGAAGTGTCCAGCTACAGCCCGCACCGATTACCCAATGACACCACAAATCGAGCCGCTAGAAAGCGACCTGACACCGATGGGCCACACCCCCTAGTGCTCCCGTCTTACGTACGTTTGGAGGATTCAAGAACCTCAATTTTTTATTGCTATCTACGACGTTTCACAAAGTGATTTGACGCCCAGTCGTGCGATCGCACAGCGAAATCATCCAGATAGCAAAGTTCCCGAAGTTGTTAGCCCCTGCTGTGCGGCCATCTCAGCTGTACAGAAGACATTCAGCCCCGTAGTGAGTTTGTAACTTTGGGAACTTCAAAAAACTTAGTGATTTTTACGTAGCTTCTTTTTGCAGAAGTCTACGCAAACGCACATGAAAAAGGGCCTTCACCAGATTCCCGCCCGGCAAAGGCCCAATGTATTAAAAAGTACTAACACTGATGATAGCCGATCCATACCCAAAAGACCGCCTAGGCCACAAGCTTTGCCAGATTTTCAGCTATCGCTGGATGAGCCTGGAAGGCGACACCGACGACACCACCAAGCCAAACTGGCGCACCATCAAAAATTACCCCCTCCGGCCGCGTGCCCTCTGGCGCAAATGGCAGGACGCTAAAAAACTGGTAGGCGTCCGCTTCGGGAAAGAAACTGAGTACGCCGTCATCGACATCGACAAAGGCAGCAAATTTCTCACCCCCTACGCGCTGGAAGCACTCAGAGATGCCTTGCAAACTATCGGCATCATGCGAACGCTGCCCATTCGCTCCAGCTGGAACGGCGGCATACATCTTTACTGTCCACTCCCGCAAAAGATCCCCACCTTCGACCTGGCCTGCGCCATTCGCTACACCCTCGAAGCCCAAGAACTGCACCTCGAACAGGGCCAACTCGAAAGCTTTCCCAACACAAAAGCCTTTGCCCGTGGCTGGCTCGGCGAATTTAGCGAATACAACGGCCACCGTTTGCCACTGCAACCGGGCGGCGGCGGAGCCATCCTCAACGACGCACTAGAGCCCGTCGGCGCAGACCTCGGCCAGTTCTTCAGGATGTGGGAATTCGCAGCACGCGGGCAAGACATGGAAGCCCTCAGCGCAGCCATGGCACGCGGCCGCGACCATCACCGCAAGCGACCAAAGATGCGATCGCACCCCATCGATGAGTGGCGGAACGACTGGGAGCTAGACATCTCGACCGGCTGGACCGCAAGCGGGCAAACTAACGGACTGCTGAAAGTAATGGCAGGCTACGGGCGCGTTTTCCTACGACTCGAAGACGAAGACCTCCTCGAATTCGTCATCGACACCGCCATGAACGCGCCGGGCTTCGAAGCCTACTGCTCGCATCAATTCGACCTAGGCCGCAAAGCAGCCGCCTGGTGCCGCGCTGCCGAGCGCTACTACTGGCCTCTTGGTGAAGAGCCCAGACGAGATAAAACCGCCTTCGACTTCAACGAAGAGCGAGCACTAGACGCTCAATCGCGAATCAAGGCGGCCTATGAGTGGTTATGGAAGCAAGGGGAGTGGCCCACGACAGTCACAGCCCAGCTCAAGGCACTATCCCAAAAAGCCCGCGCCAGTTTCAAGACTTTATACAAGTATTCACACCTTTGGAATCCACTCAAAAGGTGTGTAATCGACCAGCCCGTGGGCAATACAGCCGATTCACCCCCACCAGAGTCATCCCCACCAGAACGGCCACAACCCTTACCCTCTGGGCAATTACACACCACAGACCAAATTACTAAGGGTGTGTCGCGTGAAGCCCGCCCCAAAAAAGCATTTTCCAGGGGAAGAGAGGGGGTCGAGGGGGAGAGAAGGGGAATTCCACAGGCTGAGGGACAAACATGAGGGGCACTTTTCGACTGTCAGAAGCTGATTATCAAGATTTGACCAACCGAGCTGACCTCAGCGAGGTAATGGCCGAAATCGACACGCTTTGCTTTCAGCTCGATTTCTATGAAATGGGGCAATGGTGGAACTACACTCACAGCCGCCGGAAGCTCACCCATCCAGCCGTCACAACCTGGATGGAACATTACGGCTTTTGCCAGTTCAGCGACTTGCCCAGTGGCGCAGTGATTGCCGTCCGAAATTCGCTCCGCAAGTATCTGGAATCAGCCCAGAGAGGGCTAACACCCACCGCGCTCGAAGATGAGGGGATAGACGATGACTAAAAAGTGGTACGACACCAAAGAAGCTTGCCAACGGCTGAACGTGTGCAGCCGTACCCTGGCGCGAATGCGCAAGCGAAAAGAGTTGAAAAAGGGGACTCACTGGAAAGTTAAAAATCCCAGTGCGAAACGCCTCACGTACCTCTACAACGTCAGCGCCATCGATGAGGCACAGAGCGAAGTCATCACGGAGGTTCCAACGACCCCGCTGTCTTCAGCTCGCGGGGTACAAACATCGTGGGTTGAAAATGTGAAACCATATCCAATTTCTTAGGTGGTCGCGGCCGCCGCTCTCTATTCACCGTTGCCTCATAGATAGCGCGGTACACCCCCTCATCTATCCAGCGCCGGTAGACTCTCATATGGGTGTCGAGCGAATGACCCATCATCCGAGATGAGAAGTCAGGCGAAAATCCAAACTCAAAGCACCGGCGAGCGTAGCAGTGCCGTAGGTCATAAGCACACAGACTCTTCCCATCTGGTTTGAGTAGCTGCCACGCATAGAATCTCCTGCTCACCTTCGATCCGAGCTTCGCGTTCGGCAAGCTTTCAATGTTCTCCAGGGCCGGTAGCCGTCGGTCCTTCAAATTCCACTCTTCCGCCCATTCAGGGTAAAGCGGCCATACAAACCGATACCCTGTCTTCGAATTTTCTTCGACTCGAACCGTTGGAAAATCGTCCAAGTCACAGCGAAACAACTCGTGAGGTCTCAGGCCATACACTGCCAACATTCCGAAGCACCAGCGCCACGCTGGATGAGCCACGTCATCACGCCACTTTGCAATCAAGCTATCCAGTGGCAACGAGCGAGGGTCTACCGACTTCGACGAATAGCTACCCCGCAAAGCAACAATCCGGTCAGCTTCTATGCCAGCAAAGCGGGCTAATCGAGCAAAGGACATACACACCCGCTGGCGCTGCTTTGTGTTAGCAGGTATTTCCTTCGCCACCTTCAGTAACAGCTTGAGCGACAGCGAATGCTGCACAGGTAATTTATCGAAAGCCTGCTGATAATCGCCCTTCCATGTGATCTCACTCCCACCGGCGGCAAAGTACTCATGCCGCAGCTGCGCAACCCATCCCGCCACAGATCCTATCGACTGCCGCCTAATGTAAGGCTCCCAGCTAAACTCCCCTGCCTCCAGCAATACGCCAACCTTCCGAGCTTCCTTCTCGGCCAGCACCACCGTTCGCGGGCAGCTGGCCAGCTTCAGCGCTAGCCTTTGCTGATGAGGTTTTTCCTGAGCAGAGTTTGGCCTAGGCGGAAAGGTCCCCCTCAAATACAGCCGCCCGTCCTGCTCACGAATGCGCACAGGCACTTTAAATGCCTTCAGTCTGCTGTTCGCTTTATCGAGGTCTTCTCTGACGCTCATGCCTAAATCTTGTCCTAAAAAAGCGGTTCCAATTAGTCTTAATTAGTCCTAATTAGTCCACATTACTAAAAGTTTAAGCCCCTCAAACGACGGCCACAGGCCAAGGTCTGAGGGGCTTAGAACCAAAATTTAGGGAAGGCGGCACCCAGATTCGAACTGGGGATAAAGGATTTGCAA
>JBCBFY010000122.1:0-14706 GCA_038527325.1 Cyanobacteria bacterium J06614_10 | reverse complement strand
GCCCGTCACCGGGTTCAACCCACCCTTAAAGGTCAAGAAATCGCTATACGCGCCCCAGTTGAGCGTGAAAAAGGGCTTAATGCCTTGAGCGAAGCTAGGATACAGCTCGCTCATCAGGCCAGGATTCAAAATAAACTCATGGGGCAGCGGAATGTCTTTAATCGCAACCCCCGCGTCCAAAAGCTTATTGGTCGGCAGGGCCACATGAATCAAGTGCCCAGCCCAGCCCAAGCTCCCCAGGCCCAGAAGACCGGCCAAGTGGTGATTGAGCATGGATTCCACATTTTGGAACCAGGCTAGTTTGGGCGATCGCACATGATAGTGAAACCAACCCGCAAAAATCATTAGCGCGGCCATTGCCAGCGCACCCAGCGCCGTACAGTAGAGCTGAAATTCATTGGTAAAGCCTTCTCCCCGCCACATTTGGAACAGGCCAGAAGTAATTTGAATCCCTCTGAAGCCGCCCCCCATGTCGCCATTGAGAATGTCTTGACCGACAATCGGCCACACCACCTGAGCGCTAGGTCGAATATGGGTAGGGTCAGCCATCCAAGCCGAAAAGTTGGAAAAGCGCGCCCCGTGAAAATACATGCCACTGAGCCAGATAAACACAACGGCTAAATGGCCAAAGTGGGCCGAAAAGATTTTTCGAGAGATATCTTGTAAATCATTGGTATGCGTATCGAAATCGTGGGCATCGGCATGGAGATCCCAAATCCAGGTCGTGGTTTTGGGGCCCCTTGCCAACGTGCGATCAAAATGACCGGGTTTTGCCCACTTCTCAAACGAAGTCGGCACCGAACTGGGTTCGGTGGCAATCTTCACTGGGTTCTCCGATTGTGGAGGACTGGCAGTCATGAGAACTCTCCTTTTAGTGATCGACAATCTTGCCAAACAGCGAATCGTTACTCGCTGAGGCCAGCGCCTGAATCAGACAAAGCCTCCAGCTCTGCTGCTGACAGCGACACTGGAAAACTTACTTGGCGCGTTTCTTTGACAGCATCTATGCCAAGGTTGGCTTGAATAACAACGTCATTCCAAGTGGGAACAACAGTCTTGCGAACGGGGATGGTTGCCAGCGGATTGACTGAAAACTGATCGAACCCAAGGGCCGCCAGATCAATCCCTAGCGCTGCGGACCAAATCCCGGCTACCGGTAGCGCAGCCAAGCAAAAATGCACCGCTCGCGAACTGTTAAACGTTGCTCGCTTCCAAAACAGCCGCTGCTGATAGTCTTGAATGTGCTCAAAGCTATAGGTCTTCTTGGCCGGTGGCCTCAGCAGTGCTGACGTGACGAGGGAGCCGTGCACCGCGCAAAGAAGCGCGCCACCCAGCACACCCACAACCCCCATCTGATGCAGCGGGTTCGACAGAATATTGTGATCCGCTTGAAACTGCATCATGAAGGTGAACGTCCCCGAAATGCCCAACGGCATCCCAGAGGCAAATCCGCCCTGCCCCACCGGATACACCAACAGCACAGACACAGTCGCCGCCACCGGAGCGGTAAACGCCAGCGAAATCCAAGGCCGCATACCCAGCCGGTAGCTCAGCTCCCATTCCCGGTCTTGGTAGCTGATAATGCCGATGATAAAATGCAGCACAATTAGCTGATAAGGCCCGCCATTTACCAGCCATTCATTGACAGAGGCCGCCTCCCAAATCGGGTAAAAGTGCAGACCAATGGCCGCTGAAGTGGGCACAACAGCCGCTGTAATCACGTTGTTGCCATCGAGCAAAGAGCCAGACACCAGCTGCCCTGTGCCATTCATATCGACAGCAGGCGCAGCGATAATGGCCAACACAAAAACAGTCGCCGCAGTAGCGAGCGTGGGAATGGCAATCACGCCAAACCAGCCGATATAAATCCGATTCTCCGTACTCGTGATCCACCGGCAAAACCGCTCCCAGTGCGACAGGGGCTGGCGTTCCTTAAGAGCTTCTGGCACAGCTGGCGCAGCTGGTCCCGAGTCTGCAGACACAGTATCTAGGCTGTGCGCAGGTATCTCATAGAGGTCTGCAGGCAGAACTTCTATGCTGTTTGCAACACTTTTTTGGTTATTTTGAACGGGATATTTCCTTTCTAAAAGTTGCTTTTGAGTAGGCTCTTTTTTAGATTGATTTGACAGGCTTGTGTTGCCACAGCCAACTTGTGTCATCTCCTATTTCCCTTACTAATCAGAACGACTGACGGTTTATTTAAAGCTCATCTCGAAGCTCATCTTGATGAGTGCTGTCAGCTTATGGAAGAAAAATGGAGAAATAATGGAGGCCCTTTTGCACTTCAGAAAATGTTACAGAAAGGGCGATTTTGGAACGAGAAGTGCAATCTACTGGCTTTCTTCAGTTCAGATTGACGCCTTCTACTAAAATCGTGCCATTATACAGCTGCAGAATCGTCAGGATAAAGAGCAACAGCAACACTAGCATCACCCCCATGAGCGGCGCAGTTCCCCAACCCGGGGTCACCTGACCCGCCTTTGAATTCAACCGGCGGAAGGCATATTGAAACGGTGCAACTTTGTTAGAAACATATTTTTGCGGCATTGTTTTCTCCATCCCGTAGGAACAATTAGGAATAATTAGGAACAACATCGAAAGCACATGACCTAACGCATTAGGCCATGTGCCGCACAGCATCTGAGCTCGCTCTATTAAGCTGCCGTTTGGCGACTCGTCGGGTCACCCACTTTGGCAAAATAGCCCCACTCCACCTGTTCAGGATTCAGCGTAGGATCGATGCCCGAGAAAACATCTTGGAACAGCGCCCGCAGGCCGTGCCAAATATGTCCAAAGAACCACAGCAGCCCAAAGCAAACATGGAAGAAAGCAAAGAACCCTCGATTGCTGGTTCTAAAGGCACCATCTGAGTCGTACACCGTGCGGTCAAAGTCGAACGGTTCACCGAGCTGGGCACGCCGGGCATACTTTTTCACCGATGGAGGATCGCTAAAGGTTTGACCGTCGAGCCTGCCACCATAGAAGCTCACCGTCACGCCCGTTTGCTCAATGCTGTACTTAGACTCTGCTCGGCGGAAAGGAATATCTGCTCGAACAATCCCATTCCTATCTAAAAGAACAACCGGAAAGTTCTCAAAGAAGTTGGGCATCCGCCGGACCGTCAGCTCCCGGTTTTCACGATCTTTGAACACCGGATGACCTAGCCAGCCTGTAGGCAAGCCATCTCCATCGACCATGCGCCCCACCCGGAAGAGGCCACCCTTCGCCGGGCTATTGCCCACATAGTCGTAAAATGCCAGCTTAGTCGGAATGGTAGACCAAGCTTCAGAGAGACTTTTTCCCTCTTCAATGGCGGCGTTCACCCGCTGGCTAATCTCTTTTTTGAAGTAGGATTGATCCCATTGGTAGCGGGTAGGCCCCCATAGTTCGATAGGCGTTGTCGCTGTGCCATACCACATCGTGCCAGAAGCGATAAAGGCCCCGGCAAAAAAGACGGCCAGCCCGCTGGCGAGCACTCCTTCGATGTTGCCCATTCTCAGCGTCTTGTACAAATATTCGGGTGGCCGCACAAAGATGTGGAACAGGCCACCAATAATCGCAACCAGCCCTAGGGCAATGTGATGGGCAACCACACCCCCCGGGTTTTGCGGGTCGAAGCCTGCAGCGCCCCACTCGGGCGCGACGCCCTGCACATGCCCGGTCAGGCCTAGCGGGTCAGATACCCACATCCCCGGGCCAAAAATGCCCGTCAGGTGAAAGGCCCCAAACCCAAAGCACAGCAGTCCTGCCAGGGTTAAGTGAATGCCAAAGATCTTGGGCAGATCGAGCACAGGTTCGTCGGTTTTAGGATCGAAGAAGGTCGCCACATCCCAATAGACCCAGTGCCAGCAAGCAGCCAAGAAAGACAGGCCCGAGTAGACAATATGTGCGATCGCAACCGTTTCAAACGTCCAAAACCCTGGGTTAGTAAACGTCTCACCGGTAATGCTCCAGCCCTGCCAAGAATTCACCACCCCAAGCCGGGCAACAAACGGCATCAGAAAGCACCCTTGTCGCCACATCGGATTCAAAACCGGGTCGCTAGGATCGAACAAAGCGAGCTCAAACAACAACATCGAACCAGCGAACCCTGCGCACAGGGCATTGTGCATAATATGCACCGCAATCAATCGGCCCGGATCGTTTAAAACAGAAGTATGGACACGGTACCAAGGAAGGCCCATAGCGTTTTCTCCTAAGTATGTGGATGTTAGTTCGGGGATATTTTAGGAAGTGTCTTTTGGAAGAGCTCTTGTCGTCGGCTCAGCCAAAGCCTCATAGCGAGCTGACCATAAGCACTAGTCAGATCGAAGACCAGGATCAATCGGTGGCATCGAAAGCACCGGCTCATTTTCCCTATCGAGGCCTGTCTCGAACCCGGCCGCTGCAGCTCGCGCTCTGCCCGCATGCCAAAGATGACCGACCAAGAAGAAAAAGCCAAAGATAAAGTGCGCTGAGGCCAGCCAAGTGCGCGGCGAAACATAGTTAAAGGCATTGGTCTCTGTCGCCAGCCCGGCCACAGAATTGAGCGAGCCGATTGGTGCATGAGTCATATATTCTGCGGCGCGCCTGAGCTGCCAGGGCTGCACATCTTTTTGAAGATGGTCGAGGTCCAAACCGTTTTTGCCGCGTAGGGGCTCTAGCCAGGGGGCCCGCGCATCCCAAAAGCGCATCGTTTCACCGCCAAAGATGATTTCTCCAGTCGGCGATCGCTGCAAATATTTACCCAGCCCCGTCGGCCCCTGCGCTGAGGCCACATCCGCGCCTAGCCCCTGGTCTCGCATTAAAAACACAAAAGACTGAGCCTGAGAAGCTTCCGGTACCGTTGGCCCATAAAAGACACTCGGATAGGCCGTGTTATTAAACCAGATAAAGGCCGCAGCAATAAAAGCTTGACCGGCCACATTGCCCAAACTCTGAGAAAGATAAGTCTCCCCGGTCCAAGGAAAGAGATTGTACGTCCAGCGCAGCGGCGGCACTAGCATGTGCCAAACACCACCCACCATCAAAATGCACCCAATCCAAATATGGCCACCGATAATATCTTCCATGTTGTTGACACTTACAATCCAACCCTCACCGCCGGTTGGCAGCTTGATCAGATAGCCAAAAATCACCCGGGGATCTAACGTAGGATTGCTAATGAGGCGAACATTACCGCCGCCCGGTGCCCAGGGGTCATAAAGGCCGCCCCAGTACATCGCCTTCGCGGCAAATAGCAGGGCAAAAGCGCCTAATACAAAAATGTGAAACCCCAAAATTTGAGCGACCTTTGCCTTGTCGGTCCAGTCGAATTCAAAAAAACCATAGAGCTTTTCAGGGCCTTTGATAGCGTGGTACAGGCCACCCACACCGAGCACAGCCGACCCAATCAGATGCGCTACGCCAATGGCAAAGAACGGAAAAATATTGGTCACTTCGCCGCCCGTACCGACCCCAATGCCTAAGCTGGCAATGTGAGGCATCAAAATGCATCCCTGCTCATACATCGGTCGATAAACGCTGTAGTGAGAGACTTCAAACAGAAGCATCCCGCCTGCCCACAGAGCAATCAGGCCAGCATGGGCCACGTGGGCACCCAGAAATCGACCGGTCAGCTCGGGCGTTATCAAACGAGCATTTCCGGCCCACCAGGCATAGCCACTAGAGGCTTCATCGTAGCCAGCGCTAGCAGGCGCCAACAGAGAGCCTGGCCCCGTTGGTCGAACAACAGATAAATCGGGAAGCGTTTCTAAAGGTGTTTCCATAGGAAGGAGACTCGTTGTAAAAAGAGCAATGTTGAAATAGCGAAGGTTTAAAAGAGAATCTTAAACAAAGAGAGCGAGGTCGGGGTGGGTTCAGCCGCTGACGCTACACGCCGGACCCACCCCGTCGCTGCGCGCCACCCCTCCAGAGGGGATCACCTGCTGGTGGTGTTGTTTAAGTCACCGCGTTCATAAGTTGGTGATGTCATTGTCAGGATATTTCTGCAGTTATCTCCTACTCTGAGAATCCTCTCGGTAAGACTTCATCTGGGAAGACAAACTGTTTTGCAGGCTGGTCTAGCTCAGAGAGCCAGGCCCTTACCCCTTCATTGAGCAAAATGTTTTTCGTATAAAAAGTCTCAAATTCAGGATCTTCTGCCGCTCTAATCTCTTGACTCACAAAGTCGTAAGCTCGCAGGTTAAACGCAAGCCCTGCCATGCCAATGGCGCTCATCCAGAGCCCCGTAACCGGCACAAACAGCATAAAGAAATGTAGCCAGCGCTTGTTAGAAAAGGCCACTCCGAAGATTTGCGACCAAAAGCGATTGGCGGTCACCATGGAGTAAGTCTCTTCCCCCTGGGTGGCGCTAAATCCGCGAAAGGTGTTTTTACCCTGACTATCTTTGAAGAGCGTATTTTGCACCGTTGCACCGTGAATGGCGCAGAGCAGCGCACCGCCGAGCACCCCGGTGACGCCCATCATATGAAAGGGATTGAGCGTATAGTTGTGAAAGCCCTGGAAGAAGAGTAAGAATCTAAAAATGGCGGCGACACCAAACCCAGGGCCAAAAAACCAGCTCGACTGGCCCAGTGGATAGATTAAAAACGTGGCGCAAAAGACGGCAATCGGGGCGGAAAAGGCGATCGCATTATACGGTCGAATACCCACTAACCGAGCCACTTCAATTTGCCTGAGCATGAACCCAATCAGGCCAAATACACCATGAAAAGCTGTGAAAGTCCATAAGCCACCGATTTGGCACCAGCGTACAAAGTCCCAATTGGCTTCTGGCCCCCAGAGCAGCAAGAGAGAATGGCCCATACTCTCAGCCGGTGTAGACACCGCCGCCGTCAGAAAGTTGCAGCCTTCTAAGTAGGAAGTGACCAGCCCGTGGGTATACCAAGAAGTCACGAAGGTAGTACCGGTAAACCAGGCACCTAGGGCCAGAAAGGAACAGGGAAACAACAGCAGCCCTGACCACCCAATAAATACAAAGCGATCGCGCTTTAGCCAATCATCTACACCTCTCACCCAGTTTCTAGCCGGGCTGAGTGTAGCCGTCGCAATAGTCATCGTTATATCCTCTTAAGTTCATGCAGTTGTTTTAGCCACACTTTTATCTTTGATGCCAAAGTAAGGAGGCCCAGGCCTCACCAGCACCTGAATAATCTGGTCAAAATACGGAATGATAATCTCGGCATCGGCAGGGTCTAGCAGTGCGATCGCCTCCGTCTTCAAGCACCGAAAATACTGCAAAATATTGTCCAAAGGGATGCCCACATTGGTGTAAAGCGCTTTCATGCCCAACAGTCCAATCTCTCGCAGCGGGCGATCGCTCCCCGCCAGCAGACAGTAGCTAATCAGGCGAATGTACCACCCCATATCCCGCTGAGCCGCCTCTGTCTTCCGCAGATTGCCGCTGTTGCTGGGCGTCCTTGGGCAAATCTGCCAAAACTTCTGCGTTCCCCGCTCCACAATCGTAGGCGCATATTGTTCTAACGTTTTGGCCAGACGAATCCGCTCCGCACCGGTTTCGCAAAAGCGCCGAATCATTTTCAACTCTCCCGGAGAGGGGTAGCGCAGTTCTTCATCGGCATCGAGAATCACTTGCTTAACAACGCTCATAATTTATCTCTCTTTTTATCTGTTTTTTGACAAAGACTTTAGCGGCGAGAATACACATGAAGCCCGCCAAACCAGCTAATTGAGACTCTGTACGTCAGAGCGCCAAGCCAAGCCCTCAGGATAGAGCGAAGCACGTTACTATTGGTTTTCTCAGGCCGTTTCAGACGCTCTCCGTCAGTCTGAATGAGTTGTTCTTGTTCTGGTTGCTGACTCTGCTCCAAGCGCGAAGCCTTCTGTCTTAAAGTCATGTCATTACGCCGTCTTGTATAGCAACAAAAATCAGGTGTTGTTCTTTTGCAGATTCCTTGCTTATCCCTGTGTGCTAGCCTCCGTGCCAACAGCCACTGTCTCCGACTCATTCCCCGCTTCAACAGCCGATTCGTCTGGCTGTTCAACAGATGGCGCTTGGTTCACAGGCTCTGCATGTACAGGCTGCTGTCCGTTCTGCATCGCGACCGTCGAAGCCTCGGCTTGTGACTGAATGGGAATCGGTGCGATCGCACGTCGCTGACTCAAAGGTGAACTAGGCGCGGCAACATCTTGAGCAGGGCGGTAGCTCATCATATAGTCATCTACCGTGACAGGGTGCGATCGCATTGGCGTCGCGCTAGCCGGTCCTTGTGGCCGCCTCATCGCCTGACCTTGAGGCGTGATGTAGCGTTCGTAGGGCACAGTATCTTCGCCAAAAACAGTGAGATATTCCTCACTGTCGAGCAGCGCATCTACTAGCCCGTAGAACCCTTGATGGGCGCAAACGTCATAGTATTTGCCCGTCTCTCGCCGCCCATAGGTTGGTCGCCCTAGCAACCGGCGATGAATAATCTCCGTAGCCTTAGTGATGTAGAGCGTTTCCCAATACGCCCGGCGAAACGCCTTCGATTTGGCCACGTGTCGGACCAGCCCTCGCACCGTGATGCGACCATCCCGAAACTGCGTCTCAGCCAGTGGGTCATGCTGACTGCTCAACACATCGCAGCCAAACAGCTGACGATATACCGCAATCACCACGGCCTGGGTAGACCCCTGCACCGCAGGATAGGCAGGCGCATGAATCAACAGCCGGCGGCTATCCTCGCTGAAGTGCGCAGGCTGGGCCTTCAAGTCTTTGTTCTCTTGGGGAAAAATAGCGCCAAACTGAGTCTCTAGCGGATCGTGACCGACGCCATAGGGATGTTGATTGGGCAGGGGCTGCTGATAGCCTGCAAACGTGGTAATAAACTGAGGCATCTTGCGAGCGATCGCACTGTACTTAAACAAATCAAGCTGCGGCCCCCAGTTATTACAGGCCTGCGCCTCTAGCCCCAACCCTCTCAGATACGGGACAGTCTCTTCACCAAAATAATCGGCATATTCTTGAGAACTCACCAGCTCGTCGACTAGCGCCAGAAACCCCCGATCAGCTACCAGCGCAAAGTAACCCTTAAACTCTTCTATGCAGATAATTCCGCGCCCCAAAAAGTGCCGACAGGCCAGCTCAATCGACCGGCTCAGAGAGTAGGGCTCGTAGTAGAGCTGCCGGTAGAGCCGCGACTTACCAAGCTGACGAATAAACATCGACATATCGCTACGACCGCTTTTTACCCGCGAAATCAGCGCGGCAAGCTCTCCCTGATACAGCGCCGAGACATCGCGCTCAAACACCTGCCGACAGGCCGCTTTAATCACCTCATCTTTCTCCATATCAGAAAGCCCCGGCTTAAGCACCCACCTTGGCTGTAGGCTACCGCTCTCTTCGTAGCACTCCGGTAGCTGCAACCCCTGATGCTGCTTCGACACGCCCATGCGCAATCGGTCATCGGGTTTCTCCACCTGATACTCTGCAATCAGCACTTCAAAATACTGTTTTACTAAAGCGACCGCCGCCGACCCAGGCGCAAAATAAGACAGAGATTTCCACTGCATCTCTCGCAGAGCGACCGAAGTCGCCAAGGTGACATCTTCTGGAATCACCCCCCTCAGCCCCCGGGTGTTAACACTAATAATGCTGGTATCACCGGCCACAATGGCGTAGCTCACATAGCGTAAAAACCATCCGAGGTCTCGCATAGAGCGCTTCATACGCACCGGACCATAAGCGCGAATATTAATCGCTCGAAAATGACCTGGCACGCTGGGCTTGCCGCTAAAAAACAACCGCTTCACCCACTCTATCGGATTGGAAGACGCTTCACTGCCCACTGGCTTAACCTGCGGGCCACGACTTTTGCGCTCCTCCAGATCGCGCGCTTTCGCCGAGAGATAGTCCTCCCCGACGTAGTAACCCGACCCTGGCAGCCCGATCGACTCTGCAGGCTTCTCAAAATAGTCCATGGGGTTCCCCCCCACAAAAATTCGCTTCGCACCAGCCGCAACAATGTCATCGGCATACTGAGCTAGCACTTGGGCAATGGCGAGTCGCTGTAGCCCGGTCGACAAAAACGTCCCCAGCTCTTTGAGTTCACTGCGGTTTGGGTAGCGATCGCGCTGCTGCGCGCCATGAATCACCGCAGTCGGCACCGTTTGATAAGGCGGCGAACAAACCACCGGGCTCCCGCCATTAATCCGGTCAGTCATAACAGTCTCCAAATCTAACAGATCTTTCGAACGAGCTAAGGCATTAGCCCCGCAATCAAATAGTCAAAATAAGGCCCGACTTCAGCCGCATCCTCTAAGCTGAGCATTTCTAACGTGACCGCCTTGAGCGATCGCATGCAGTCCGCTACATTTCGCAAAGGAACGCCCAGTGAGCGATACATCTCCTTGGCACCTTTCACACCGCTTTCCGCCAGCGGAGCAACATCACCAGCCGCCACCGCATAAGAGATCAGACGAATAAACCAGGCCTGATCTCTCATGCAAGAGGCCTGAAACGTAGGGTTACCAGCATGGCTCGGGGTGATCGGACAGCGCTGCCAAAATCGCTGAGATCCTCTCTCAACAATGTCGTCCACATTGCTATTGAGAATAGAAACAATTCGCAACCGCTGCGGACCATCTTGAAAAAACAGACTAATCATCGCCAGCTCTCCCTGAGAGAGATAGCGAACTTCACGATCAGCAGTTGCGATCGCCTCAGTAATGACACTCATGATAAATATCCAAACGACAGGGCCAAAGACGCCAGCCAGACCAGACCAAGCCAACCCAAACAACACAAAAGGAGACTTCCAAACAGCGCCTCCCTAGCTCAGTCCCGTACAGATATGGTCAAAATAAACCCCTACTTCTTTTCCGGCTTCTGCTCCTAGCATCTCGGTAACGACCTCTTTCATGGCCTGCACCGCTCTTATCGTGGCACCGACTGGCACACCAAGAGAGTTGTAAGTCTCCTTGAGCCCGTTTAACACCCGCTCATCCAAGATGGACGGGTCTCCTGCGAGCATGGCGTAGGTGCCATAGCGCAAGAAAAAGTCCATATCGCGCACACAGGCAGCATAGCGGCGGCAGGTATACATATTGCCACCAGGTGCCGTAATATCGGTATACAGCAGTGACTTAGCGACCGTTTTAGTCACAATCGTAGAGGCATTGGCGCTGATGGTCATCGCAGCCCGAGCCCGCAAATCACCACTACGAAAATAATCCTGTAAATTGTTCAAAGAAGAATCATCTAAATACTTACCCTGTGCGTCAGAGGTATTGATGAGCGTTGTAATAGCATCTTGCATGGTCCATCTCCTGGTAAAAATCGACAACAAAAAAGAGTATTTGAAAGAAGTTTTCAAAAAATCAGACAGCTTTTAGAAAGCGTGCAAAAAGACACTCTCAAGCACAGCTTCTACAGATAAAAACTACTGCTACGACAAAGAATGAATGATCAGGTCAAAGTAAGCAGCCACTTCTTGGGCGTCTTCCGCACTGAGCACAGCCATCGCCTCTTCCTTCAGGCAGCGCATACACTCAGCAATATTGCGAATCGGAATTTCTAAGTTGTTGTACATTTCTTTAATGCCAACCGTGCCGATATCTTCTAGGGGGCGCTCACTGCCTGCTAGCACCGCGTAGGCAATCAGCCGAACATACCAGCCCTGATCGCGCTGACAAGACGCGGTCTTACGATCATTGCCGCTATTGCTAGGCGTATTGGGACAGCGCTCCCAAAATCGCTGACTACCGTTTTGAACAATTTTTTGTTCATTTTCAGCCAGGGCACGAGCGATGCGCACCCGCTGCTCTCCCGTTTTCACAAAGTCTTGAAAAATTCTTAGCTCCTTCGGAGCCAGATAGCGAGCCTCACTGTCTGCGCCCAATATCAACTCTGTCACCAAGCTCATGGCAATTTGTCCTTCCGTATTAGAGAACCATCATCAAGACCCTATCCAACAAAAGTGAAGAACCTATGAAAAGAGAATATTTTCTTCTCGCCGCCCTCATCAACCATCAACCTGCAAAACCTCTTGAAACAGTCATATCGTAGTCCAAACGTCACTATCGCCATCTTCATAAGTTCTCCAGACTCTCTCGCTATCTCTATATAAAACAAACTCTCTTATAAAAACATGAACGCTAGAGCCGTTATTGGAATCCTTCTTTCCCTATGCATTGGCCTGCTCACCGCTTGCAGCAGCCCAAATACAGCCGCTCGCCTACCCAGCGATTCTCCCAACACTCCCAACACTGCTATCAGCTACGACGACGTCAAAGGCAGCGGTCTTGCCAACCAGTGCCCTCAGCTAGCGGGATCAACCCTGGAGCCCATAGCAATAGACACCAGCCAGTTTTACTCAATAAAAGACTTTTGCCTGCAGCCTGAGAAGTTTCTGGTTCGCAGCGACTCACCCTTAATGAAGCGCCAAAAAGGAGAATTTGTAGACAGTAAGCTCCTCACCCGAAAGAGCTTTACGCTAGACCAAGTGCGAGGAGAAATGCAGGTTGATTCTGAAGGCTACGTCACACTGGTTAGCAAAGGCGGATTCGACTTTCAGCCAGTTACCGTTCAGCTTCCAGATGGAGAGCGAGTCCCCCTCCTCTTCACAATCAAAGGACTCGTCGCCAAAACACCAGAACCCATCACCAATCTTACGCCTGCAACCCGCCTAGCAGGCAGCTTTAACGTACCGCCCTATCGCACATCCAGCTTCATCGACCCCAAAGGTAGAGGGCTTGCCGTCGGCTACGATGCGGCAGTTGGCATTCCTATCCAAGCAGACCGACAAGACTTCTATCAGCAAAACAACAAATCCTTCAAAGTCGACCAGGGCAGTATCATCCTTCAAATAAACCGGGTTAACCGCAGCACCGGAGAACTCTCTGGCCGATTCGAAAGTGAACAACCTTCCGATACCGATTTCGGCTCGAAAACGGCAATGACCGTCAAGGTCCAAGGACAGTTTTACGGTCGCATCGAACCCAAAATTACTTAAACCCAAAATCACTTAGGAGACGAAACCCGTGACAAACTACAACCGCGAGCAACCTAAAACCTATCCCATCTTCACGATTAGATGGCTGTCTGTTCATGCGCTAGCGATTCCAACGGTATTTTTCCTCGGCGCGATCGCTGCCATGCAGTTCATCCAAAGGTAATCCCACAAGCCCAATTTTTACTAGACAGTTACTACAGCTGAATCGCACGCCAAATCACACATTCAAAGCATCCATAGAAAACCGACATAAAAAAGAAAGAGAGGCTCAACGTGTTACAAACCATACGAAAGTTTTTCATGCAGGCGCTCCTACTCTACGTCGTACTGGTGGGCTGCATGATCGTTTTTTCATTTATGAACAGTGCGATCGCTGTAGACATTAAAGAATCTCTCCGCACAGTGCCACTCAACGACACGGGCGAGCAAGTCACCCTAAGCATCGAGCAGCTCGCATCCGGGCAGCGCAAATTTAACCAGAGCTGTGCCCAGTGCCATCTAGATGGCGGCTCCAAAACCAACCCCGATGTAGACCTCACCACCCAGACCCTCGCCAATGCAACCCCACCACGCGACAGCATTGAGGGGCTAGTAAACTACCTGATGGAACCCACCACCTACGACGGGATGGCGTCTCTCGCAGAACTCCATCCTTCGAAGATAAAAGCCGACTTATTCCCGGTCATGAAAGAGTTTAGCCAAGAAGATTTGCAAGCGATCGCAGGCTACATTTTAGCAGAGCCCAAGATCGTAGGTTCCCAGTGGGGCGGCGGCAAACCCAAACGTTAGCATGAGCTAAGCAAAGGCGATATTGCAACGGTGCTACACTACAGAACCATGTAGCCATATCAAGGAGCATCGCTGTGGGCTCTCCATTCCCTGGCATGAATCCATACCTAGAGAGTCCGACGACTTGGTCAAATCTCCACAGTCGTTTGATTGTTGTGATCGCCAATGTTCTCGGTCCGCAAGTGCGCCCAAAGTACAGAGTTGTTGTAGAAGCAGCGGTTTACAAAAGAGAGGATGCAGACCCAGCTGTCTTAATTGGCGTACCAGACGTTTCAGTTCGCCAGAGCGGTTCAGGTTCCAAGCCTAGAGGAGAATTGGATGAAGGGAATATAGCTGTTGCCAAGCCTGAGCCTGTAATTGTCACAGTGCCTATGCCTGACATTGTGCGACACCGCTATTTAGAGATTCGCAGCTTGCGCACTCGTGATGCGATCGCAGTCATTGAAATTTTATCTCCTGTCAATAAGAGAGGCGTTGGACGACAAAAATACGAAAGTAAGCACTTGGAGATATTAGAAAGTCAAACCCATCTCGTAGAGATTGACTTACTCCATGAAGGTCAACCAATGCCAGTACTGCACTATAAAGAGAAAAGTCACTATCGGGTGTTGGTCAGTGAGAGCAGTCAGCGACCCAAGGCACAGCTTTATCCTTTCAACTTACAAGATCCCATCCCTTCATTTTGGGTGCCATTAAAGTCAGAAGATAGCGCTATCGTCGTCGAACTTAAACCTTTACTCGATGAGCTTTATGAGCTTTCTGGCTACGATTTAGACATCGATTACAGCCAGGAGCCTTTACCCAGGTGGTCAGCAACTGAGTTAGCGTGGATTGACCAAAAGTTAAAGTCAAAGCAATTGAGATAGCACCAATAAAATGAATGGGGAAATCAGCCGATTCAGCGTAGATAAGGAAAAAAGATTAAATAACATCCACTTTTGCATGTCGGTTGGTTTTGGCTAACGCCTACGGCGACGCAAAGCGA
>JBCBFY010000121.1:13399-14891 GCA_038527325.1 Cyanobacteria bacterium J06614_10 | reverse complement strand
ACCTACCCATCTACCCAGAGTGGGATACAGCAGACTATCAACAAATCCTGCCCGAGGCAGTCGACCTTGAAGCGGCGGCGGGTAGGCAGATGGAAGGCTTCTTAGATGTGGCGCATTTTGCCTGGGTACATGCAGACTCCTTTGGCGATCGCAACAATCCCGTCGTGCCTTCTTACCAAGTCACCCACACGCCAAACAGCATCAAGGCAAGCTACTGGAGCACCGTGAGCAACTTCCCAAAAGGACTGCAGCACCGCGCCCCAAAAGACTTCAAATGGCTGCGAGACTTTGAGATTTTCTTGCCCTTTACGGCCCTGCTGAGAGTGCACTTTCCTGAAAATGGAAGGCTATGCATCTTGAATGCAGCGTCACCCGTTTCTGCTCGTAAAACAAGGGTGTTTTGCCCTATTTGCCGCAATTTTGACCAAGAGCAGCCCCTAGAGCCTGTATACGAATTCAATTATCAAATTTTCAATGAAGACAAAGAGATTGTCGAATCTCAGTATCCCGAAGATCTGCCTCTAGATTTGCGCCTAGAAGCGCACATCGAAGCAGACCAAACCTCGATAGCCTATCGTAAGGGCTTAGCGGCGTTAGGGCTCAGCCGGGTGTACACGGCGTGAGCCTATTAACTACTTTGAGCCTTAGCGCTGCACTAGCTAGAGCTTACTGCGCTACTCGCAGCCCCTTTGAGCGCGGCGATGCCTTGCTCAATGCTGGCCCAGAGTCCCATATCGGGCTCTTTACCAGCGAGTTCGCGAGTGCCGACAAAGTAGAGAATGCCCTTCAGAATTTCTTGATGAGCGCGGTTTTCAAAGTTGACTTTATTGAGCGGCTCCATCGTAGATTGCAGCTCGTCGCTAACAGACTGGGCAGCTTTGTGTAGCACTAGGCCGGTCATGGTTTGCTGGTGCTTCAGTAGCTCTAGCTCAGTGAACTTGTCGAATAGGGTAAGTTCTGAGCCGTTTATCATCTGTTTTACTTTTTGCGCATGGGCCTTGGTCATATCCCTTGCCTCGGCGTCTTTGCCGAGCTTGGCAACCGCATCTCGAATGTCAGAAAGATTCTCCAGATCCTGCTGAATCATCTTTTCGAGACGTTCTTCGATGGTGTCATCACCAGTGGCCGATTTTAATTCTTGTTCTACTTCAATGAGAACAGTTTGGAACAGCTGAAGATCGGCTAGCTTAGTTTCTATGGTTGTCAGGTTGGACATTATTCGAGCTTTCTCCGAGTTGAGTGGTCTTTGTTATTACAGGTTTGAACCGGTAGATTCATGGTCCTGCGAAATCCAAAGCGTCTCCTCCATCGATAGAAAGATTCAGCCCAACTCAATGTGTAGACAGTTCGGTGTAGACAGTTCGGTGTAGACAGTTTACAGCGCTCAGTTTCCTCTATCCCTAGCCCGCTGCAGAATAGACCGAGAATCCTCCGCATCCGTTGGCTCTGGTGATTCTGTTCTTTCATCCGGGGTTGATTCTGTTGATTCTGA
>JBCBFY010000121.1:0-13302 GCA_038527325.1 Cyanobacteria bacterium J06614_10 | reverse complement strand
AGAATAGACCGAGAATCCTCCGCATCCGTTGGCTCTGGTGATTCTGTTCTTTCATCCGGGGTTGATTCTGTTGATTCTGATTCTGTTTGCGCGGGTTCTGCTAAGTCTGGTTCTGTTTCCATAGGTTCTGCCCGGTCTATGCCTGAAGGGGATTGCGCACTCGCTAGCTGGCAACAGCTTAGGACCGGCATCTCCGCGAGATCTGCCAGATCTAGCCTAGATAAGAAACGATTCCATTCAGTGCCAAGAGCGCTGTCGTCTGGGTTAGCAAGTCTCAGCTGTGCGAGTTCGGTGAGGGCGTCTTGCAGGTAGCCGTAGTTTGCATACAGCGCGACTCGGTTGCGCCGAGTTGCCTGGTTAAAAATACGAGCCGCGTCTGGACCGATTGGCTCCCTTTCTATCCAGCCGTCCACGGTGGTGCGATCGCGCTCATCGCAGTCTATCGTCAGAAACCAATGATACGCCTCACCGGGATTGAGACTAATTGCCAAAGGAACGCCAACGATGCCATCGCGGTCAGTTTCTCCCGAAAGCTGCCCCTGGTAGAGCACCCGCGACTGACTGTCTTTGATAACAAATTCGGCAGTGGTGTCGCCAAGCGAGACGGGAAGATAAAACCAGAGCACTGGGTCAGCTAGGGTAGTGAGTGAACCCACCGCTTCGTCTGTGCGGCTGACGCCCAGCTCTTCGGTCGTGGTAAAAGCAGCCGGGGCGATCGCACTGAGCGGAACACCCTCATAGCAGCCCCCCCGGGACCCACCGCCCCTCCTGCGATCGCCGGGCCTGCCAGGATTTCTGAGCGTATCCGGATTGAACTCGATGGGCAGAGGAGGCAGCGGCTGAGCCATAGCTGGCGTAGGCATCGCAAGCGGACGTAGCACCACTGTCAAAACAGCAGCGCTAAGGAGCAAGGAGAGAGCAGGGCAGTTCATATGAAAGGGGCGAAGAGACATTCAACGGGCGAGAAGAGAGCGAGACGGACGATTTTTGTGAATGGGCATTTGGCCGGTGAGGCTGGCGGCGGGTAGTGCGATCGCAGGCGCAACCCAAGGAATCCACAGCCCAGCTTGAATAAAACACAACCAGCAGATCAGCAGCAAGCCTACCTCTGCTACAAGCAGCGCCAGACATAGTTTTGGCCAACGCCGCCGAGCGGCAAAAACAGTGCCAATAAGTCCCCCAAGGGTGGCCCATCCAAGCATCCAAATCACTTCTTGCCAGGCTCGCCAGCTGTTAATTAACACACGACCCTCTACAGCAGCGCTCAGCAGCTGAGAAATCATTTGCGCCTGCAGGAAAATGCCAGGGGTTTGCCCCTCTAGCGAGGGGGTGCGGGTGTAGGGGGTGAGCCAGCGATCGCCATACTCGCTGGCTGTCGTACCGATTAGCACAATGCGACCTTCTACCGCGCTGCGCAGCTGATCGGGATCTGCAGCCAAAACGTCTTGCACACTCATACAGTCAGCCGGGGTCTCGACGACGTTGCCGCAGTTCGTCTGCTCAGGGTTATTGAGAATGCGATAGTTCAGCAGGATTTGGTAGCCGCCATGGTCGAGGTTGTGATAGCTGCCAAAGGTGCTGCTGTCGATGACGGGCAGCTGAGCCTGGCCTAGAGTATCGTCGTCGCTGCGGGGAATGTTGTGAACCTGCTCGAGGTAGTGGAGTGCGATCGCGCTGCTGAAGGTCGCCGCTGCTTGGCAAGGCGACTTTGCCGGGGGCGATAGGGCCATCAGATGACGGCGCAGTACATCTCCAGAAGCGCGGTCGGCTACAAAGTCGCTGGCGCCAACACGGGCGAGGTCTTTGATTTCAGGAGGGGGTGCGATCGCTGCTGTATCCGTAGTGTGGTCAGCCGCCTTACAGATGGTAAAGAGATTCTGGGTATCTGCCAGCTGCCGTGCCAGAGCAGGCGTCGTCGCTGGATTTTGACGATAAATATCGAGGCCAATCGCTTGGGGCGATAGCGGGGCTAGCTTGGCTAGCAGGTCACTCAACGTATCGTCAGCGAGAGAACTGCTGCTAAGGGTATTGGGCCTAGCCGCAATATCTGCAACGCCATTTGTAATAATCAGCAAGCGATCATCTACCGTTTCAGCTGGCTTCGAGCGCAAAAACAAATCGTACGCCTTTAGCGAGAACGGAGAAAGCCAGCCAACAGAACGAACACCCAGCAGCACCACAGCAGTCAACAAGCCTGCCGCCATGCCCTTTATCCAAGCAGGCCTGCCCTGCACACCGGCAGTACCCAGAGAATCTTGCGACGGCTGAAAGTCAGATGGCGTAGGCTGTTTGCCCTGCAGAGAATGCCAAGTAGGCGGCGTCTCGGCTAAGTTTTGCACGATCACCGGTAGCCACGTAGCGCAAGGGAAATGCGCCTCTAACCCCTGCAGCTTTTCCCGAGCTTCGCGCACCGCACTGTAGAAAGCATTGCCACCCGAAAAAGAATCTAAAAAGCCCTTGAGAAAAGCGTGAGCGACCGGGTCTGGCACCGGCTCCCGCATCACCAAAACCTGAGGAATGTACAAATCAGCCAGATCCGCAGCCAGTCCTAATCCATCGCAAGAATTGAAAATAGCCGTATTGAGCCCTCGGTCAATGGCCTTGCTAAGCGCATGCTTCAGCTGAGGAATGGTCAGAGACTCAGTCGCATTGAGCAATATTTCACCACCCCCCTCTCTCTGGCCTTCCCGATGCATCAGCGCTTCCGAGTCAGCACAGACAGACCAGCTGTTGCTATGCCCAGCAAAAAACAAAATATCCCAGCCCTGTTCGTCCCAAAGGCGTTGATTAAACACTTCGCGAGAAGGCGATTCGAGAAAGTGAATATCCGCGTTGGGAAGAGCACTGAGCAGGGCGCGATCTGCCTGGGTATCGAGGCCAGTCGCGTCTCCTAAGACCGCGAGTATTCTCACCGACTTTGACCGCGTGCCCGGATAGTGAACCTTTTGATAAGCCGGTGTACAAATGCCGACCTCAGTGTTGCGGTAGCGCTGAAAAAATTGAAGTTCGTACCAGGGGAGACGCTGCAAAAAAGGATCTTGGGTTTGCAGAATGATCCGAGCGGTATCTTGCGGATGGAGCTGCTCCAGAAGTTTTTCTCGAATCGGCTGAAACGCCCTGCTGTTCAGCCAGTGGTGAATCTGGTCTAGCAGCTGGCGGCTAACAGCCCGGCAGTGCTCAATTTTCGAAACATCTGAGACATTGGTCACGCCGCTGCGAGCCTCTAGCCGGTAAGGCAAACCCAGCTCCCAGTAAGACTGCTGCCACTGCCGGTAGAGCGTCAGCAATTCTGGGGCAGGGGGCAGCCGTGCAGGCGTCTCCACAAAAGGCGGAAGGCCTTCTTCCCCAATTTGTACGGCTGCGTCGTAGCCGGAGGCTAGGCTACCCGCGCCAATTTTAATAACAATACGTTTTTCTGTAGAGGTAGGCGTAGAAAAGTTGGGCATAAATCATAGCCAGTCAGACAGATAGCCAGTCAAAACAGATAGCTATTCAAAGTAAATAACCGTTCAAACTAAGTAACCGTTCAAACTAAGTAACCATTCAAACTAAGTAACCGTTCAAACTAAATGACAAACTGCTCTTCGAACAGGGCATCTCCCATCGAAACCTGAATGCCGAAATACTCGCCAGACTGGCCACTTAGCTGCAGCTGAATGTAGTTGTCAATCGCTCTAGAAGAGGCTTGCATAAACGTGTTGCCCTGCTCATCTAACACCGTGAGAGAAAGCCCTTCAACCAGATAAGGAGAATCACCCAAAGGTCGCACCTGCAGAACAATGTTGGTACGACCATTGTCTACCTGGGTGAGATGAACAACCAGCGCAACTCGAACAGACTGACCCAGCTGAATGCCAAGATCTACCAGCTTGGCGCGGCTAATATCATTCGTCGTAGCTGGGTCTACTAACTCTGTCCCTCGGAAAGCAAAGCTAACATCAGGCGGATTTACGAGCGCTTCAGCAGCTTGCCAGCCCTCGGTCAGCGCGCCGTCTAGCCACTGCGCCAGCTGCGTAATCCTCGCTTCAATTTCGCTGCGTATGCCCTGAGCGACATTGCTCGGTGCGGTCTCAGTGCGTAGTGCATAGACATGGTCGAGCAAAGCCTCTATCGGGCCAAAGCTGGACAAGGGAACGTCTTCGATTTCTGGCACGGTATCGACAAAACCCAGCAGTGTGGCTTTGCGAGCGGCTTCATCTAGCGTGACGGCAACATAGCCAGCACGGTCATGCCAATCTTCCGGGGGAACATAGCAGGCAGTGGCTTCCGCAGAGGCCGTTCGGCATGAAAGTGTGCCAACCCCAGGCAGCTTCAGGTCGGCTGCGTTTGTCATCATTTGCATCATGGGGTTCCAGCTGTCACTATCGCCAACCGCAGTCGGAATATCCATCAGCTGAAGGTAGGCATTTACAGCACAGACGGCAAGCGTATTTTGGCGAATTTGTTCTGCTTTTTGTTGAAAGGGGCACTGCTGTGCGAAGCGCTGGGCAATCTGTGAGAATTCTGTGGTGATCGGGATCGTAATACTAAGCGGACTAGGATAAGTGACAACCATGCGTTTAACTCCAAAAAGGTGTAGCTAGAAGAGGAAGGGATTAAAGGTAGAAGAATAGACAAATATTAATAAGGCTCAGTTGTTGTTATTGTTATGCAATGAGACAGGTGGCAGGTGTAGAAGATAAACGTGATAGGGAACGGGGCCATCACCTACAGATATCCCTGAGACTTTCCAAATTCTCTTAGGCGGGTGAGACATTGCCGCTGATAGAAGCTGCTCAGCGTACCAACAGAAATACCGTATTCGGCGGAGAGAGCTTTCCAGGGGGTCTCTGGGGGGAGACGCTTGAGAATGAGTAGCCGGGCGGTAACGCGAGGATGCTTGCTGATGTGAATAGCGCTAAGGCTGCCATCGGTATCAGCCTCGGCCCAGTGCCGGACCTGTTCGAGCCAGGGGGGAATATCGGGCGGGGCGGGGAGGCGGTCGATGGGGTCTAGCGGGGCATCGCCATCGCCAGTAGCGCGTAGGCTAGATTGAGAAATGGTAGTGGCACGCTGACGATTTTCTGCGATCTGAAAGTCTTGTAGTCGGCGCTTGAGATAGGCGTTGAGCCAAGTGGTGAGCTTGGCGACTTCAGGATTGTAGGCGCGGCCAGTGGTGGCTTCGCAGAGATTTCGACAGAAGTAAATCCAGGTCTGCTGCAGGGCATCAGCGTAGTACGGATCGTAGGTGTGCCAGAGCTGATGGGTCAGGTCGCGGATCAGCTTTGTGAGGCCCCTTTGCCGAGCGGGGCTACCCATTGGCTGTTGGCAAGTTTCTTCTACTAGCCGCAGCATCGGATCTGTAGCGTTAGAAGAATTAGATTTTTTTGGTGTGTTGCCTGATGAGCAAGTCATACACTGCGGCACGGTTCTCTGAGATAAATATGCACCCATGCGTCCTCCACTGAAACTGTACGCTTAATCAGCTATCAGGTTCAAATTCAAAAATTCTGCAGACAGATTTCAGTTTGTCTAAAATTTCCGGATTTTTAGTGGCTTTCACGGGTGGCTATGGCTGATTTTACAGGTGCCAGCTGTATTTCTGGCCTAAAGATCTGCGTCGACAGCGCAATTCATCTAAAAAGTGATGGTAATGTCAGTAGATGTACTGAACTTGCTACTGGGTTCGGTCACCTGAGGGAATTTGGCCCATGAGGAAACCCATGAGGAAAAGTCCTGAAGGCGATCGCACGATTCCGTAAACGTTAGCAAGCTTCAGTGAGGTGCATCTACGACTCCGTTGTCACTACAGGCCAGAAAGTGCTGCTTTCTGCTTTATTTGCCATGAAAATCGTAGATTCTTTGAAAACGCTACTCAAGTCGAAAGGGTTTGCCAACAAGCTAACCCTACCGGGCTTAAAAATATCGCCCAAAGCAGTCAAAATCGCCTCTAGCCGTCCCCCCCGCTCTGCAGACATCCCCAGACAGGGACCTTTTAGCAACAAGGCATAGGCCGTCGGCTGTCCGGTGCTTGGTAGAGTCTTAGGCGTAGAAGATGCCTGAGCTAAGAATATGTGGCCCTTTTTAGTAGCTGAGTTTGCACCGCCCGCTACGGGGATAGCAGCGCCTGTCATAGCTTTTGAGCAGTTGAGCACTCAGCAAGTAGCGGGAGTTGCCCTGCTTGAAGCCGAATCAGACCAAATAGACGAAGGATTCGCCCTGACGGAAGCGGGTGAATTTGCTCAAGCTGTCGAACAATTTGAAGCGGCCCTAGCTCGAATTGGCGATGCCGATGCCGGTCTTCGGGGAAAGGCGCTGTATGGTCTTGGCTACGCCCACTTGTACGCAGAGCAGTTTGCAGCAGCGATCGCAGCCTTTGAAAGCGCGATCGCACTCTACACAGCCCTTTCTGAATCAGCAGTCCTCGCCGCAAACCTCACCCAGGCAGACCGAGAAAATATTCTGATCGATTTAGCCGGTTCTCTAGGGCTCGCTCACCGGGAGCTGTCACATTTCGGCACAGCAGTCGGCTACTACCAGCAGGCGCTAGCGAATAGAGACAGGCTACAGCCACCCACCCAAGCAGCCATCCTGGCCAATCTTGGCAGCTTAGAAGCAGAAATTGGTCAGTACGAGCAGGCAGAAGAGACCCTGCAGCAGGCGATCGCACTGAGCCACACAGAGAGCCTGCTTGAACAGGAAGCGACGGCAGCGGCTGCTTTGGGCTGGGTCTACGAGCGGCAGAGCAAGTTTGAACGCGCGATCGTAAGCTACGAAACCGCGATCGCCCTTTTCCAGCAAATCGGCAACCGCCATCAGGAAATCCGCACCATCAACAATATCGGCATCGTCTCTCTTAAGCAGGGCCAACTCCCAGCAGCTCGCAGCGCCCTCAACCGCGCACTCACACTGCTAGAGACAGCAGAGGATCCGATTGAGCGAGCGATTGTACTCGATAGCATCGGCTCGCTGTATCAGGCGGAGGGCAACGCCGAAAAGGCCTGGCAAAGCTACCGACAGGCGCTAGCGCTCAGTCAGCAAACCGACGACAAGGTGGGCGAGATTGAGGTTTTGCTGAACCTAGGGGCACTGATGGAAACCGAAAGTGAGCCCAATCTAGCCATTTTCTTTTACAAGCAGGCAGTCGAAAAAACGGAAACGATTCGCGTCGATCTGCAGCGACTGTCGCGAGCCGTGCAGCAGCGCTACACGCAAACCATTGAGGATTTTTATCGCAACCTGGCAGATCTGCTCTTGCAGCAGGGCCGCGTGCCAGAAGCCCTGCAAATATTAGAACTCTTGAAACTGCAAGAGGTGAGCGCCTACCTACACAGCAACCAAACAGCAGGCGCGCAGACAGCAGCCCAGATATCACTACTCACGCTAGAAGAAAGCAACCTTGAACAGCGGTTCGCGCGGTTACCGGCAGAAATAACGCTGGCAGACTTTCTGACGCTGGCGGATGAGGATGCGATCGCACCCCGCCATGAACCCAATGTCAAAAGCGCCTACAGTCTGCAATCGATTGAATCCCTACAGTCCACCTTGGCCGAGCAGCCCGTAAAGACAGCGGCGCTATATCCACTCATTTTGAGCGATCGCCTAGAAATCATCCTGCTCACAGCAGACGGCGCGCCCATTCACCACACCACTGCCGTAACAGCAGATGAGCTGACGGACACAGTCGGCCAACTCCAGAGGCTGCTAAGTACCGACGTGCTAGAGGCCGAGTCAACAGCGCAACTCCTTTACGATTGGCTCATCCGCCCGATAGAGCCAGTGCTCACCGAGCAAGGCATCGAAAACATCATTTATTTACCCGATGGCGCGCTCCGCTACGTCCCCATCGCCGCGCTGCACGATGGCCAGCAGTGGTTTGCACAAAAGTATCAGTCTCACAACATCACAGCTGCAGGCATAGACGAACTAACGACCAGACAGTCGGGCGAGCGGCCCGTACTGGCAGGCGCCTTCACCGATCAGAGTCCGGCGCACACCGTGCAGGTAGGACAAGCGAGCTTCACCTACGATGGACTGCCTGCAGCGCGTCAAGAAGTCGATAGAGTCATGTCGGCAATGGGCAACACCACCATTTTGCTCGATCAGGCATTTACCCCAGCAGAGACACTGGCGATCGCCCAGGAAAACCGAATTGTTCATCTGGCAACCCATGCCAAGTTTTTACCCGGACAGCCAGAAGCGTCGTTTATCTTATTTGGCGATGGCAGTACGGTGAACCTGCGAGAAGTGGGCGAGTGGACGCTGCCCAATGTAGAACTGCTGGTGTTGAGCGCGTGCCAGACAGCGACAACGGCAGAGGGGGATGGAAAAGAGATTTTGGGCTTGGGCTTTCAGGTGAATCGGACAGGGGCGGGGAGTGCGATCGCATCGCTGTGGGCCGTAGACGATGTCTCGACCGCAGTATTAATGAATCAGTTTTACCAGGCACTCAGCGCAGGTGAAACAAAAGCAGAAGCGCTACAGACGGCGCAGCAGGCGCTCAGCGAAACTGACCGCTTCAGCCATCCGCACCACTGGGCCGCCTTTATTCTCATTGGCAACGGTCAGTAGGCCTATCTAGACATATCTCAGCCTGCGCCTCTGCCATTTGCTACGCCATTTTCCGCATCAAACACCCTTGATGTCGCTGCGGCCAGCACTTATGGGAAAACTGCGGGCGATACTGGTGTCCCGTTCATGCTGAGAATCGTCACTGCCAAAAGTCCTGAAAAAATAGATGAAGTCCTGAAGCTGCGCCATCAGGTCTTAGCGGTTGAGGAAGGTCTCCTACCGAGAACAGCCAGCCAGCGAATTATCGACCGCTTCGATGCGTTTCCAACCACAACGCATTTAATGGCCATTCAAGACGATCAGCTGATTGGTGCCCTGCGTCTGACAACAGATTCGGAAGTGGGCATCCCAGCAGATGAGGAGCGAGAATTTAACATTGCGCTTCCGGCGGGTAGCCACGTGCTGGGCTGTAGCCTGTACTGCGTAAAGCGCGACTATCGCAGCACCCAGGTGATGCTAGGTCTGCTGCTGATGGCGAGCTACTTGGGCGTCGCCAATGGCGTCACCCATCTGATTGCACCCACCGACCCAAAGATTTTGACCTTGATTCGGCGGAAAGGGTTTGTGACCCCAACTAATCATGTAGAAGCACCCTTCGCCAGCCTAAACATCAAACCGCTGCTGCTCGACATCAAACAAGACCTCAGAGACTTCTTTGCAAATTTTGTAGAGCACAATGACATTGAGGGCTTTATCCAGTCCTACGAATGCGCCTTTTATGAGCCGGGCGAGTACATCATCCGCGCCGGAGAAATTGGGGACTGCGCGTTTGTGCTCGTCGATGGGGAAGTGGCCGTCAGGTACTCTGACAGCGAACAAACAGCAGACACCATGGTTGCAGGTGCAGTGTTTGGAGAGATGTCACTTTTAACCGATCAGCGGCGCTCTGCCAACATCGTGGCAAAAACAAAGGTGCGCGTGATGACACTGAGCCGCAGCATTTTCTTAGAGCACCTAAACAACAATCCAGCTATGGCCATGAGCATGCTCAAGAGCATGAGCAGTCGAATGCAGCATCTCATCGATCAGCGAGTAAAAACAGTTGCTTGAGTAGGATAAAAATGCGCGAGTTTGGACGATTTGGCCGTGATTTGAGTATAGTCTTCAGTCGGTATGCCTCGGCTCAGCATGGCCTTTGGCCAATCCTGCCAGCTCTACTATCTTCAATAGTTGTAGCTGCCAACAGCGCAAAGGCAGACTCTGTGGTGCCAGCAACGGACGGTACGGGCACTACAGTAAATCAAACCGGTGAGCGGTTTGATATCGATGGGGGGACGCACTCTACCGATGCACAAAATCTTTTTCACAGCTTTGAAGTTTTTTCCCTAGAAGTAGGAGAACAGGCTAATTTCATCACTCAGCCCAGCGTGCAGAACGTGCTGGCCCGAGTGAGCGGCGGCGTACCTTCTATTTTGAACGGTCTGCTACAAATTTCAGGAGAGTCTAGCCCAAATCTGTTTTTACTAAATCCGGCTGGTGTGCTGTTTGGCGCTGAGGCGCGTCTGAATTTGCCCGGAAACTTGACGGTGACCACAGCCGATGCCATCGGTTTTTCTCAAGGCTGGTTCAACGCTTGGAGAAAACGCTGTTGGAGATAACAACTACTCGGCATTGCTTGGAGCGCCCACAGGAGAATTTGTCTTCTTGAGCGATCGCCCCGGCAGCATCGTCAATGAGGGTGCACTTTCGCTCAGTGAGGACGCTGCGCTAACCCTAATGGGAGGCAACGTGGTCAACACAGGTAGCCTGGCTGTGCCGGGAGGAGTGTTGACGCTCGTAGCACTGCCAGATGGCGAACACGTGCGGCTCAGCCAGGCGGGCAGTCTGCTGAGCTTGGAGCTGAGTATGCTTTCCCCCGATGAGGCCGCAGGGGTGAACGTGCCCACCCTGACGCCACTGGATTTGCCCGCTTTGCTAACGATGACTGCGGCGCACTCTGCTTCAGCGCTGACAGTAGATGCTGATGGAAGCGTGCGGTTGACTGCGGGGCCAGACCAAACGACTGTTCAGGTAGGTGAGCGGCCAGGCAGTGCTACTCTCTCAGGAGACATTTCTGTGGAAGCGGTGGTAGGTGAGCAGGCGGTAGGGGGCGCGATCGCAGTAGTCGGAGATCGCATCGCACTCTTCGACGCCGCTCTCTCCGCATCAGGCAACGACGGTGGTGGCACAATCCGCATCGGAGGCGACTATCGGGGTGGAGAGAGCCTACCCCACGCTCAGCACACCTGGATAGATGTCAATTCTGTTCTAACTGCCGACGCACACGAGCAAGGCACAGGCGGGCAGGTCATTGTTTGGGCAGATGACACGACTCAGCATTTAGGTCATATCTCAGCGACCGGTGGCATGTGGGCCGGTGATGGCGGATTTGTAGAGGTTTCGGGCAAATCGCGCCTGCGCTTTCAGGGCACCGTCGATACACGCGCTGAGCATGGGCAAGTAGGCTCTCTCTTACTAGATCCCGAAGACATTATCATCACATCGACATTCAACGCAGCCCACGATACGGAGATTTTAGACGGCAACATTTTTGCCTCCGATGGAGGCAGCGAAAGCTTTTTCATTTCAGAAAATACGCTGGAATCTCTATCCGGGAGTACAGACGTCACCCTAGAAGCCACCAACGACATCACCATTCAAGATTTAGATGATGATCTGCTGGATTTTTTCAGCGGCAACAGCATCACCATCAAAGCCGATGCCGATGGCAATGGTGCTGGCAGCGTTTTTATGGATGATACTAACGATACGCTGGCAGCCTCCGGGCAATCGCTCACCCTTTCTGGCAATCAGCTAGCGCTAGGCAACCTAGACACCTCGGGTGCAGAAATCGGCGGCAATATCACACTGATTTCAGGCAGCTCAGTCAGCACCGGCAACCTATTAAGCGCAGGCTTCCAGCAGGGCGGCAATCTCTCCATTAGTGCGCCAGAAAGTATTTTTGTCGAAGATGCCGATACCAGCAGCAGTTTTCTCTCAGGAGATATAGACATTGTCAGTCAGGCTGGAGATATCACCACTGGCTCACTGTTTGTTGGTGATAACAACGGCGATATTGGCAGTGTTAATCTGACAGCGCCCGGCGTCATCATGGTCGATGGAGAGTTGCAGTCCGAAGGGGAGACACAAAACGATCCAAACTTAGATGAGGATGATTATTTTTATGATTACGACGATGGATGGTTTGGCGACGACTGGTTCGGCGGGGATGATTACTTTGGGATAGAGGATGGGTTGCTAGCAGATGATTTGCTGTCTCTAGAAGACGATGGGTTTGACAGTGAATTTGATGACGGGTTTGATGACGGATTTGATGACGGGTTCGCAGATGAATTTGACAGTGAGCTAGCAGACGAGTTTGGCGAAGACGCTGACTTTGATGAAGAGACTGATGGGGAATATTACGACGACTATTATGACGACTATGGTTATGACTATGACTATGGTCCGGTAGATCTAGACTTTGTTGTACTAGATAGCTTGGATGCGAGTGCTGCGATCGCAGACTACGACGAGACCAACAACCAGGACTTTTTCGACTACTTTGGCCGCGACTTTGCCACACAAGACCTCTCCATTGAGGAGGTTCAGCAACTGCTAAATGACGTAGAAACTCGCCGCAACAGCCGTTCGGCAGTCGTCTATATTCAAACGCCCATAGAAACGACATCTGCTACCGACAAACAAAACACGCCGGTAGCCCCACCCAACAGCACTGCACTCACCCTGCTCGTGATGACAGCAGACGGCAGCCCCGTACAGGTCAGCATTCCGGTAGGCCGCAGAGAATTACTAAAAACCGTGGCTAAGTTTCGCAGCGACCTGCTCACATCAGTGCGGCGCGGGGGAGACTACTACCTAGAACCCGCTCAGCAGCTCTATCAGTGGCTGATCGCACCGATTGAAGCCGAACTCAAAAAAGCCGATATTGAAACGCTCGTCCTCTCGATGGGAGAGGGATTGCGAACGCTGCCCATCGCTGCGCTACACGACGGCGAACAGTTCCTAGTAGAAAAGTACAGCCTAGGCATGGTGCCTTCTCTGAGCCTGCTCAATACCGACTATGAGCCGCTAGACTCCGCGCAAGTACTAGCAATGGGTGCTAGCGACTTTGCCCAGCTAGCCCCGCTACCGGGCGTCCCCCTTGAAATTGACCTAATCAATCAGCTGTGGCCCGGAGCTGCCTTCCTCAATGAAAACTTTACCCGGCACAATCTGGTCGCCCAACGCCAAGCATCTCCCTATCAAGTCGTCCATCTAGCAACCCACGCCGAATTCAATGAAGGCGCCATTGATAACTCCTACATTCAGCTCTGGGATGAACAACTATTGCTCAGCCAGCTAGATCAGCTGGGATGGTCTTATCCAGCGGTCGATCTGCTAGTGCTCTCCGCCTGCAGCACCGCATTGGGCAGCTCAGAAGCAGAGATGGGATTTGCGGGTTTGGCCGTGGCCTCTGGCGTTCGCACGGCCATGGCCAGCCTATGGTCTGTCAATGACCTAGGGACACTGGCTCTTATGGGCGAATTTTACAATCAGCTAAAAGTGGCACCTACCAAGTCGGCTGCCTTACGCACAGCGCAGCTAGCCATGCTCCGCAAGGAAGTGCACACCGAAGACGGTCAGCTAGTCAGCGCCGCCTCCCGCAGTTTGTTTTCACTGCCCCCCGAGCTACACAGAAGCCAAGCTGGCGATTTTTCCCATCCTTACTATTGGTCTGGCTTCACGATGATCGGCAGTCCTTGGTAGAGG
>JBCBFY010000120.1:0-15087 GCA_038527325.1 Cyanobacteria bacterium J06614_10 | reverse complement strand
ATAGCGAAACGCCTATCTTGCCGATGGGGCCAGCTTCTGCGGCGTCTGCCCTAGATGCGGCGCTGTCGGATGTGGATTTGGAAGATGGGGAGACCGAGGAGTCAGAACGTGCAGACACCCCTGCCGACGAAGCGGATGCGGAAGCAGGCAAGGAGTCAGCATCTTTGCTGAATGCGCGTAAGCCTCTGGCAGATAAGTACAATTTTCCCTTTGGCATCACGGTCTCGACGAAGACGATGCCGATTGTATGGGGCGATCGCTTAGAGGATCTGGAAAATACGCTGCTGACCCGTCGCTCGACGCGGCGCTATATCCGCGCACCGCTAGACCGAGCCGACCTGTTTGCCCTGCTGGACTTTACCTATCACCCAGAGCACTACCAGCTGCAGGGCTTTGATCAGCGCCCCGACTATTTTGACCATCGCCTGATAGAAACCTTTGTCGCCATTTCCAATGTGGAAGGCTTAGAATCTGGCTGCTACTACTACGCGCCCCAAGCGGAAGAGCTGCGTCAGATTCGCTTCAATCAGTTTCACAAAGAGCTGCATTTTCTCTGTTTGGGGCAAGACTTAGGCCGGGATGCGGGTGCGGTGATTTTTCACACGGCCAACTTGGAGGCGGCTGTGAATCGGTATGGCGATCGCGCCTATCGATATTTGCACATGGACGCGGGTCACCTCGGTCAGCGGCTCAACCTAGCTGCCACACACCGCAAAATAGGCGTCAGTGGCATCGCTGGCTTCTTCGATGACCAGGTGAATGAACTGCTCAGTATCCCCGCAGCCGAGGCAGTGCTGTACATTACGACGATTGGCCGCAAGCCAATGCGTTAGAGCCGAAGGCGATCGCGCCAACGCCGAAAGCCGTTGGGCTAGTGCTCGGCGCCATCGGTGCCCGAATCGTCGATATTGCCCATTGCTCTTAGCACCCGGGCCATCGCCGAAATATCTTCATCCCCGTAGCCTTGGGCCATTAGGCCATTTTCTATTTGCTCTACGTAGGCCGCCATTGGTAAGGGCAGTCCTAGCTCCCGAGCCGCACCCAGCGCAATCTCAAGGTCCTTTTGATGCAGCCGCACCCGAAAGCCTAGCGGATACTCGTTTGCGATGACATTTGCCGAGCGGTGGGTCAATGCCCAAGACGCCGCTGCACCGCTGCCGACGGCCTGCACGACCTTCTCCATATCTAGTCCTGCTTTTAGTCCCAGTGCCAGTCCTTCTGCGACCGTCCAATGGGTCCCTGCCACAATGATTTGATTAATCGCTTTGGTAGTTTGCCCGGCACCGATGGGACCGATGTGGGTGAGGGTGTGGCCCATGGCCATGAAGGCAGGTTTTGCCCGGTCCACATCTTTGGCGTCGCCACCCACCATGATGGAGAGTGTCCCTTGCTGTGCCCCTTCTGAGCCACCGGATACCGGGGCGTCGAGCATGGGAATCTCTTTCTGGGCGAGCCGTTGGGCGATTTGGCGAGTGGCATCTGGACTGATAGTCGACATATCGACGACGAGCGTGCCGGGGCGAGCACCGTAGATGACGCCTTGCTCACCTAGGATGACTGCTTCTACATCGGGGGTATCGCTGACGCAGGTGATCACTAGGTCGACTTGGCTCGCTGCCGCTTGAGGAGAGCTAGCTGCGATCGCACCCGCAGAAACAAGCTCCGCTTCCCGACTACGGGTACGATTGTGCACAGTCACATCATGCCCTGCCTGCAACAGGTTCATAGCCATGGGTGCTCCCATCGTGCCAAGCCCAATAAATGCAATGTTCATAGGTTGTAGTCCTGAAATGAGTACACGGTAACAAAGAACAAAAGATAAACAACAAAAAATCCCCAGACTAGCCGGGGACTTTCAAAAAAGTGATTTGAGAATTGACTCTCTAATATGCAGTCAGCGATCGCCGCGAAGCCTATAGATGAATCTCTCAATTACCGATTTATTACCAGTGATTATCGAATTTACAATCTTGGATAATGACGATTATTCAGCGGCGCAAGGGTTGGCAGCACAAGGGTCAGCGGCACAAGGGTCAGCGGCACAGGGGTCGGCAGCACAAGGGTCAGCGGCACAGGGGTCAGCAGGAACAACTTCACCAGCAGGATCATCAGTAGCAGCTTGGGGGCCACAGCTAGCAAGTGTAGTCACACCTAGTACAGATGCAGCAGCAAGGGCGGCCAAATACTTAACTTTCATGTTTTCGTACTCCTTGAGGATTAAGCGAATCAACGCATTTTGTGGGCTACGACAAACAAGTCGCTTGCGTCCACAACTTAGACGCTGAAATTATGGCCTGTCAACTACCGAGAAAAGTGAGAAACGGCTGAGGCTCTCATAAATAAGGGCTGTGCGCTTTTATTACTATTTTGTTATTGATTTTGATGCAATTTTGATTAGATTGGCTTTCTTTCATCGGAGAAGAACAACAGCACCTAACTGCTCAAACCTAGAACAACACTCGTTTGCATTGAAAATGCTGTAGCCACAGCGTACCTCCCATCATGGGTGCTCCTCGGTGAGATAAAAGAAGATTAGGATTTGAAGATAGAGCAAAAAAAGATAAGCGCTCGATCATTCAATAAATGATCGAGCGCCCAATTAAACCTTGTTCAAATACTGAGTTCGAGAGCCGTCTAGTACAGCGATCGCTTATTCAGCAGCTGCGCAAGGGTCAGCCGCACAAGGATCAGCTGCAGCCGCGCAAGGGTCAGCCGCACAAGGGTCAGCGACGTTCTTAACTGCGTCTACAGCACCATCAACAGCTTCAGTAGCGCTATCAGCAGCGCCTTCAACAGCTTCAGTTGCACTGTCAGCAGCGCCTTCAACAGCTTCAGTAGCGCCTTCAACAGCACCTTCAACGTCTACCTCTGCCTGCGTACCGCAGCTAGCAAGGGTAGATAGGCCCAATACGGAAGCAGCAGCCAAAGCAGCTAGATACTTAACTTTCATCTTGTAACTCCTAGTTTGTTAATTCGTTAATTTGTGGCGAGCAGCCGACACAGCTACCTGTTAAAAAGAGTGCTCTGACTAACAGATGCCAGTGATAGGCATTGACCGCTTATCTGTCTTACCGAAGACAAACTAAACGTTACAAATATTGACTGTCAAGCGTATGAAATAGACAAAATCCCATGAAAGCAAGCCTGACAAGGGCATTGCGTTTTATTACTTTTTTGTCATTTTATAGGTATTTATCCCTATCTAAGGTTGCGCTTGTATCGAGTCTATGGGTTTGTCTATGAGATTGTCTAAGACTTTCGATTACGGCGCTGGCGTTTTCTGCGGCCTAGGGAGCTACCGACCGTATCGCTGACCGAATGGCTGATCGAGCCAAGCTCTAAGCCAATAATCACAGATAGCCACTCGATAAGATATTTTCTGGCCAGGTAGCGAAAGGGATCTCGCAGTCGCTGCCAGGAAATTTGGGCATCCCACAGAGCGTTGATGAGTTCTATGCTGACGAATGCGAATAGGGCCAGCCAAACCGATAGATAGATAACTCGCAGCGCCGTCCCAATAATGGGCCCATGGGAGAGATTGGACCGATGCTTGATCGCGATTTGGTAGGGTAGCCAGATCCAACGAATCGGACCCCAGCGTGTGTATTGAGTAGAGTGAATGTCTAAGTCGGGGCCGAGCATCAGCCCGCCGACTAAAAATGACAGACTCACAATGGTGGTAATTGCTGGGCTCTGAGTGATCCAGGCCGTTGGTGCAATGACGAAAGGAAGGCACCAGAGCGTGATGCGGTCGTGGGTGCGGCCTGATGGCATAAGCAGGGTGGCAGTGTAAGATGCAATACCCTATACAGTAATACAGATGAATTAATCACCACCGAAAAAATACTGAAGTTTTTATCTGTTTAGAAAGGCCTTCTTCTGCTATTATCGTAATCCCAGAGCGCAATGCTGCACTCTTTTGCCAGGCACCTGCTTACAAGGTCGCGCGGCAAAAGTGTTGGGACGAAAACACTGGGGCGATTAGCTCAGTTGGTAGAGCGCCTCCCTTACAAGGAGGATGTCGACGGTTCGAGCCCGCCATCGCCCATCGAATGATTAAAACTCAATTCACCAGTAGTCACATCGTAATTAACCGATGTCGACGTTTCCTATGGCTGCGATGGGAAGTTTTTATGCAAGCTGCGATTTCTGTTTGTTAGGTTGAGGCCATAAGAGGTCAATAAAGAGGTGACTCGCCATGCCCGATGTTTTGGTGAGAAATCAGTCGCAGGCCCGCATTTTCCACAGCTTGAGCGTTCCAGAGGCTGTGGATGCTGTTGAGGGCGACCTGGAGAAAGGTTTGACGGCGGAGGTCGTGGCAAAACGCTACGAAACCTATGGATGGAACGAGCTGCCTGTGAAGCCAGGGACGCCTGCTTGGCTCAGCTTTTTGCTGCAGTTTCATCAGCCGCTGCTCTATATATTGCTCATTGCGGGGGCAGTGAAAGCATTCTTGGGTTCCTGGACCAATGCCGCTGTTATCTGGGGCGTTACGCTTCTCAATGCCATCATTGGCTACATTCAAGAATCTAAGGCTGAAGAGGCGATCGCATCCTTAGCAAAAGCCGTAACCGCCGAGGCAACTGTGCTACGAGATGGGCAGATGCTGGAGCTGCCCTCCCGTGACCTCGTGCTAGGCGATGTGGTGCTGCTGTCTTCAGGTGACAAGGTCCCGGCTGATTTAAGACTATTTAAGGTGCGAAATCTGCAGGTAGATGAGTCGGCGCTAACCGGTGAATCGCTGCCCGTAGAGAAGTCGGTGAATCCTCTGCCCAAAGAGACACCTCTAGCTGAGCGCAGCAATATGGCCTATGCGGGCAGCTTTGTGACCTTTGGCCAAGGGCGGGGAGTGGTCATAGCGACGGCTGAGGCCACCGAAGTTGGCCGGATTTCTCAGTCGATGCAAGAGCGGGTCAACTTGAGTACGCCGCTGACGCGTAAGTTTGCTAAGTTTAGCCGTATTTTGCTCTATGCCATTTTGACCTTTGCAACCTTGACCTTTGCGATTGGGTTGGGTCAGGGCGAATCTTTGGAGTATATGTTTGAGGCGGCGGTGGCGCTGGCAGTCAGCGCCATTCCAGAAGGGTTGCCAGCCGTCGTGACCATTACCCTGGCGATTGGGGTGAACCGGATGGCAGAGCGCCATGCGATTATTCGCAAGCTACCGGCGGTCGAAGCGCTGGGCAGTGCCACGACGATTTGCTCAGATAAGACCGGTACGCTGACTGAAAACCAAATGACGGTGCAGGCCATATACGCAGGCGAGCGCCACTACGGGGTCAGCGGCAGTGGCTACAGCCCCAAAGGAGAGATTGTTCGGCTAGAAGATAGTCATCCGCCGGGGCTGTGGGAAGAAGAGGAGCTACCGGGCGCGCTAAAGGACTGTCTGACGGCGGGCGCACTGTGTAATGATGCGCAGCTGAACCACGAGCGGGAGCAATGGTCTATTACGGGTGACCCGACAGAGGGGGCGCTGCTAACGGCGGCGGCCAAGGCCGACTTGAACCAGACTGGGCTGGCGGGTACCCATCCTCGCCTAGATTCGATTCCTTTTGAGTCTCAATATCAGTACATGGCGACGCTGCACGACGCCACGCAGCGAACTATCTACGTCAAAGGATCGGTGGAGGCTATTTTGAGCCGTTGCAGCCAAATGGTGAACCGTGAGGAGGCGCTGCAGCCGCTAGACCGCAAAGCCATTGAGCAGGCCGTAGACTCGATGACGGCGGAGGCTATGCGAGTGCTGGCGTTTGCCTACAAGGTGGTGGGTCCCCACCAGCATTCGCTCGACCATTCAGACATTGAGACGGGGCTGGTGTTTTTGGGTTTGCAGGGCATGATAGACCCGCCTCGACCGGAGGCGATCGCAGCGGTCCATGCCTGCCGCAATGCCGGTATTCACATCAAAATGATCACAGGCGACCATATCTCTACGGCCCGTGCAATCGCTCAGCGGATGAACCTGCAGCAAGCTGAGCAGGTGATTGCCTTTGAGGGGAAAGCGCTGGTTGATATGGACGATGCTCAGCTGGCACAGGCCGTCGATGGTGGGGACGTGTTTGCCCGGGTGGCGCCAGCGCAAAAGCTGCGGCTGGTGGAAGCGCTGCAGACAAAAGGCGAGATTGTCGCGATGACAGGGGACGGGGTGAACGATGCCCCGGCGCTGAAGCAGGCCGATATTGGCATTGCTATGGGCAAGGGCGGCACCGAAGTGGCTAGGGAAGCTTCGGATATGCTGCTGACTGATGACAACTTTGCCTCTATTGAAGCTGCGGTGGAGGAGGGCCGAACGGTCTATCAAAACCTGCGAAAGGCGATCGCCTTTCTCCTTCCGGTCAATGGCGGTGAGTCGATGACAATTTTTATCAGTGCGCTGCTGGCGCGGGAGCTGCCGATTCTGTCGCTGCAGGTGCTCTGGCTGAACATGATCAATTCGCTCACGATGACGGTGCCGCTGGCCTTTGAGCCCAAGAGTGACGGCGTGATGCAGCAGCCGCCCCGACATCCCAAAGAGCCGCTGATTACACGGCAGCTGCTGAATCGTATTTTGCTGGTTTCTCTATTTAACTGGGTGCTGATTTTTGGTCTGTTTGAGTGGGCGAAGCGCACGACGGGAGATGTGGCGGTGGCCCGTACGATGGCGATTCAGGCGCTCGTGGCGGCGCGAATTGTGTATTTGGTGAGTATTAGTCAGCTGGGAGAGAGCTTGATGGGCTCCCTGCGCCGTCGGGCTATCCCGGCAATGAATGCGCCTTTCTTGCTGTTGGGGATAGGGGGTGCGATCGCACTCCAAATTCTCTTTAGCCAGTGGTCTGTGATGAACACGCTCTTTGAAACAGCGCCGCTGACCTGGGGGCAGTGGCTGATTTGTTTGTTGCCAATGCTGCCGATGGTGCCCTTCTCCATTTTGGTCAACCGCGTCGATCCGCAAAATCCTAGTTCACACGCCCGTAAGCTTTGAGCAGTCCTATTGTTGAGAGCGAGCTGTTGAAAATAAACCGTTGAAAACAGACCGTTAGAAACAAATCGTTGATAAAAACAGGTGACACGATGAAAAAAATTTTGGTGGCATTAGATAGCGGCGACACCTGCCAGCGTGTATTCGATCAGGCCAGCGAGATTGCGCAGGCGGTTCAGGCGAAAGTGAATTTGCTCAGCGTTCTCAACCTAGACAGCGATGCCGGTTTTGCCTTTTCTCCCTACGCTGGTAGAGACTGGCAGGCTTATGCCGAAAAGTATCAATCTGTTGAAACGGCCAGCGTCAAGCTGCTAGAAGGCTTCGCCGACAGAGCAAAAGCGGCTGGTCTCGACACTGAGTACACCTACGAGCCGGGCAGTCCGGGGTCTGTGATTTGTAAGCTTGCCAAAGCCTGGGGTGCGGATTTGGTGATCGTCGGTAGCCACGGGCGAAAGGGCTTTAGTGAAATGTTGCTGGGTAGCGTTAGCAACTATGTTGTGCACCACGCCCCTTGCTCGGTTATGGTCATTCATGGGCCAACGACCCAATAATGTTCATGTGCCTTTGGCCCAACAACATTCATGGGCCAAAGGCACAACAAACTGAACACCCTCTGACTGAATGCCTTCTGCCAATCCGCCTTCTCAGCCGCCCGCTGATTCTTTTTCGGACGCTTCGGAGCCATCAAACAAGCAACCCAAACTGCCGTTTCAGTTTTGGATTGTAGCTTCTATCGCCTTTATTAATTCGGTCAGTTTTACCATCATTATTCCGACGCTGTATCCGTATGCGCAGCAGTTTGGGCTGAGTGATTTTGAGGCGAGTTTGCTGACGACGGCTTACTCGCTGTCGCAGTTTTTTGGCACGCCGTTTTTGGGTCAGCTGTCTGACCGGTGGGGGCGGCGTCCGCTACTGGTGATCAGTCTGTTGGGGACGGTGGTTTCTAATGTGGTGGCAGCGATCGCAGGTGTGCCCTGGTTGCTTTTTTCTGCGCGCATCTTAGACGGACTGACAGGCGGGAATAACTCGGTGGCCCAAGCAGTGGTCAGCGACATCACCTCACCGGAGCAGCGAACCCAGGCCTTTGGCATTTATAGCGGGCTGTTTCGGCTGGGGTTTGTGCTGGGGCCGCCGCTGAGCTACGTGGCGCAGACCGTTCCTACCATTGGTGGGGTCTCTTCGCTGGGCATGAGCTTTTTGGTATCGGCAGCGATCGCACTGATTGCTGCTATTCTTTGCTTTTTTTGCTTAGAAGAAACGCAGACTTCGGCAACTTCACCGGGCGAGTCTGCCAGTCGTCAACCGGCTAAGACAAGCAAGAAATCTGGTAGAGGCAAGCGACGGATTGACTTTACCGCGCTCTTTACGGCGTTGGGTCGTCCGGTGGTCGGGCGAATTTTGCTGATGACGTTCTTAAATGGCTTTACGTTTACCATTTTTACGTTTGCCTTTCAGCCGTTTTTTATCAATGTCTTGGGTCAAGACGCTAAGAACCTTGCGATCGCCTTTGTCGCGTTTGGCATTTTGGCCTTTGTGTCTCAGGTGTTTGCGCTGGAGCCGCTACGCAAGCGGTTTAGCATCGTTACTGTGCTGGTCGGTGCTCTGGTAGCTAGGGGTGTTTTGTTTTTACTGATGCCAGCGCTGCCCAATATTTTTGCATTTTCTATTTTGTTGGGCTTCTTTGGCCTAGTGAATGCCTTTCCCATGCCGCTGATCGATTCTATTTTGTCGACCCGTAGTGACCAGCAAGAACAGGGCGAGATCCTTGGTCTGAATGCCTCTTATCTCAGTATTTCGAATGCGATTGGACCGGCGGTGTCGGGGCTGCTGGTGACGGCGCTTGGCTACTCGATGCCGTTTTGGGTGGCGGGCGCGCTGACAGTGATGATTGCTGGGTTTGCTTGGACGCTTAAGTCGCCAAAGGTGGCTTGAGGGAGGCGATGAGTGGGGTTTAGATGCTGTACTAGGCTACGTGAGTAGCCCCTGGGGAGTCTGTACCGGTCAAAAGCTGCGATCGCAGCTGCAAATACTTCCCCTGGAGCGGTTGCCATGCCTTCCACAAATCGAGCCGACTCGCCTGAAACCCTGAGTGAATCGTCGGCAGCTTTTGCGACCAGTCTGCTCCTATCGCCTGGGTGAGAAAGTCTGAAATAACGAGCTGGTCCTGCAGTCCGCCCAGCACTTTTTGCAGCGTGCGAAATTCTCTTACCTGGGCGGCGTAGGTAATGCCGTACAGTCCTCTGAAGAACTCTGTCTGGTAGCGTGTGCGCTTGATTTGTTTGCGGAGGTCGTGCAGGCGATCGCCACTTTCTTCTAACGCTTGGTTGAGCTTATCGAGGCTAATAGATTTCAGCGGTGAGTACTGGCTACCTCGCTTGCGGGTCGCAACCTGCCAGCCGGGATGGAGCAGTAGAGCTGTCAGTGGCTCAATGATCTTGCTAGCAGCACCAGGAACGGCAGCTTGCTGAGCGGCTGCGCTAAATGCTGGCTGCTTTACCCAGTGCTTAAACTGATCTGCCAGCTTTTTGTAGGTGCGACTGCTCAGGGTGGATTCGAGTCTGGTAAGTTCTTTTTTCCGTTGCTTTTTGAGCTTTTTGAGCAGTGTTTGAATGACTTTTTTCTCTTTTTTGCTTAGCGACCTTTTGCTTAGCGACATTGAGGCTGTTGAAGTTGCCTTTGCTTTAGATGCTTTCTCCCGAAGGGCCTGGTTGAACCAGGCTTGCATCACGTCTATGTCTCTAACTTTGCCGAGGGCTTTGGTGAGCTTCTTGACTGATTTGGCCAGCTTAGCTGCCTTTCTATCAGGTGCGTGGCTAGGCGACAGGTCGACGACATCTTCGAAAAGCTGTAGTGCAGCGGCCAGCTTACGGGTGCCGATTCTCATCTGGTGGAGATTTTCGGGGTCGGTGTCAGCGAGGACTTGCGATCGCAGCTTGAACACCTGCTTAGACTGCTGACGAATGATCTGATAAGCGTAGCCGCCCAAGAGGGTGGCGTCTTTGGCGATCTGTTCAGGGCGGAATGCATCCGGTGCGATCGCTTGTTCAGAAATGGCGAAGTCAGCAGCTTTAGTCATAGATGGCGCGCAGTTCAGTAGGCTGTCAGTGAATACAAGGATCCTCGTGTTAAGAATGCTACCTGCCAGCGGATTCGGGTTTGGTGGAGCCGCTCAACTTTCTTAAGCTTCTATGAGCTGCTCCCAAATACCTGCAGTAGCAGATAATTTTCTCTTAGCCGAAGATTAACCTGATTTTAATCTAGATATCTTTTGCTGATTGCTTTTGCCCAGATCGACAGCGCAACTCTGGACTGGAGATTTTGCGACCAACGTTTGTTTCTCTGCGAGCTGAGACGCTCTCAAAGGGGAAAGGCTTGTATTTGCTTAGATTTACATTTCTCAATAGTATGGATGATGGACAACCGGCCATGCGCGGATGTTCTTGTTTTAGGGAGTTTTGACGAGCTTCAAGTTTTAGGTAGTTGTGACTTATACCAGTGCTAATCGTGCGCCGAAGCCAGTGTCTTCGGGGTGGTTTTCAAATGTGCCAGCTGATCTGCTAGCTGGAGTTGTGGTGGCGCTTGCGCTCATTCCAGAAGCGATCGCGTTTTCTATCATTGCGGGGGTCGACCCGAAGGTGGGCCTGTATGCCTCCTTTACCATGGCCATTACGATTGCGTTTTTGGGCGGCAGGCCCGGCATGATTTCGGCGGCGACCGGAGCCATGGCCCTGCTGATGGTCGACCTGGTAAAAAACTACGGACTTGAGTATTTGCTGGCGGCTACGTTGCTGACGGGTTTCTTGCAGGTGGTGTGGGGGTCTCTGCGCATTGGCCGAATTATGAAGTACGTGCCTCGGGCAGTGCTTGTAGGCTTTGTAAATGCCCTAGCGATTCTCATTTTTAATGCGCAGCTAGAGCAGTTCACGATTGCGCAGCAGCCAGAATTTCTCGGCCCGAACAATACGCTGATGTATGTGATGGTGGCTGCCGGTCTGGCGATTATCTATTTATTGCCTCGCCTCACGCAGTACATTCCCGTGGTCAAAGCGATTCCTACGCCGCTGATTGCGATTGTAGTGCTGACAGCTGTGTCGGTTTCGACAGGGATGCGGCTGCCCACAGTGGGTGACATGGGCGATTTGCCCGCGACCCTGCCCATTTTTCGCCTGCCCGACTTGCCGTTCAACCTAGAAACGCTGCAGATTATTTTGCCAGTGGCGCTGACGATGTCGGCGGTTGGCCTTTTGGAATCTTTTTTAACAGCGTCGGTACTGGACGACATGACCGATACCAACAGCGATAAAAACCGGGAGGCCCGGGGTCAGGGCATGGCCAATTTGATCACCGGGATGTTTGGCGGGATGGCTGGCTGCGCCATGATTGGTCAGTCGGTAATCAACGTGAGATCCGGTGGCCGTCAGCGACTGTCTACGCTGAGCGCTGGTGTCTTTTTGCTCTTTTTTATCTTGGTGTTGCGAGAGTGGGTGAGCCTCATTCCGATGGCCGCGCTGGTGGCCGTGATGTTCATGGTCTCTATCAGCACGTTTAACTGGGCTTCGCTGACAAACTTTCGCCGGATGCCCAAGAGTGAAACCTTCGTCATGCTGGTGACGGTGGTGACGACGGTGATTACTCACAACCTGGCGTTGGGGGTTTTGGTGGGGATTGCATTGAGTGCGATCGCCTTCTCCCGCAAAATTGGCAAGCTCATTCGCGTGCAGAGTGTCCTCAGCCCAGACACCACGACACGCACCTACACGGTATTTGGCCAGCTTTTCTTCGTCTCCGCCAACAACTTTCGAGAAGCGTTTAACATCCACGAAAAGATCGAGAATGTCGTCATCGACCTGACCTACGCACATCTGTGGGACCAGTCGGCTGTGATGGCTATCGACAAAGTCGTGCTCAAGTTTCGACAGCACGGAGCCAATGTAGAACTTGTCGGGATGAACGAAGCGAGTGCGACGCTAGTAGAGCGATTGGCAGTGCATGATAAGCCAGAGGCCGTGGAGCTAGTGGCTAGTCATTAATACAGAAATACAGAAGCCCAGAACGTACGAAAGTGAAAAAAGAACCCCCGTCGATAAACCGAGGGGGGTTGCCAAATCGCAATATCGGTAGCGACTCTACCATGACCTTTGGGGGCATGCTGTGATGCTCATGACAGCACGTATGAACTACACAGGGGTCGTGAGCCGAGCTTAATGCCATCTATTTGGCCCCTTTGGGGGATTTTTCCCTGTAGAAAGTCTCCTATTGTTGATGATGTATTTTTGATATTTAGTCGCCGCCTTCGTCTGAGATGCAAAAGTCGACTTGCTGATTCAGGGAGTGGGGAAAAATAAGGTGAGTGCGGTCGCCCTCCACACCGTGTAAATCACCACCTAAATTTACGGCTTTCATACGGAAATTGGTAAATATACAGGCAATTTAACCTGAATTTAACTTTTAGATAACCTGTCAACTCCGTTTTCTTAAACATTGCTCCTTACTGTAATTCTTGGCCAATTTTTTGACCTTAGGAGTTTTCGATTATGGTGACGAGCGTTAAGAAGTTATTTGGTAACTTCAAAGTATTAGGTGCTACTGCAGTAGCCGCTACTGTAGCTTTGAGCGCAGTGGTTGCAAACGCACAAAGCAACCTCATTTCTATCGACGGTTCTAGTACCGTTTTCCCCATCACAGAAGCGATGGCTGAAGATTTCATGGCTTCCAACCCCAACGTTAATATCAGCGTTGGTGTCTCTGGTACTGGCGGTGGCTTCAAGAAGTTCTGTTCAGGTGAGACTGTCATCTCCAACGCTTCTCGTCCTATCAAGGAAACTGAGATCGAGATGTGCGCCGCCAACGGCATTGACTACGAGATCATTCCGGTTGCTTACGACGCCATCACAGTTGTTATCAACCCCAACAACACTTGGGCCACTGAGCTAACGACTGAAGAGCTACAGAAAATCTGGGATCCTGCTTCTGAAGGCACCATCACAAACTGGAACCAGGTCAACGCAAGCTTCCCCGATGCGCCTCTAAACCTCTACGGTCCAGGTACTGATTCTGGTACCTTTGACTACTTCACCGATGAGATCAACGGTGAAGAAGGTGCTAGCCGCGCTGACTACACTGCCAGTGAAGACGACAACGTCTTGGTTCTAGGTGTTTCTCGCGACCAAAACGCGCTGGGCTACTTTGGCATGTCCTACTACCTGGAGAACTCTGATAGCCTCAAGGCTGTTGGTATCGCCAGCGAAGATACAAACGGTGTTGCCGTTGTTCCTTCTCAGACCACCATTGAGCAGTACAAGCCTTTGGCACGTGAGATCTTCATCTACGTCAACAAAGATGCTTTGGCTAGTCGCCCTGAAGTGAAGTCTTTTGCTGAGTTCTACCTCGATAAGGCAACTGAAGCGACTGACAACATCATCAGCGAAGTTGGCTACGTGCCCCTGCCTGATGAGAGCTACGCTACTTCTCGCGGTCTGCTCTAGGCACTCTTTTCTGACTGCAGCCCCTTAAGTGATTAAACGCTTGTCGCATCTACCATTAGCTGAAGTGGGCTGCTTCAGCAATGCATCGAACCTCATAGACGCCTCGGGGCTTTTTAATCTGCTGCGCACAGCAGATTGAGCCCTGGGGCTTTCTCCGTGAATTGCAGCAGTGTCCAACACAGCAGTGCCCGACACAGCAGTGCTGACCTTGCTGCAACCTTTCATCAATCCTCACCTGGCTGTATAGCGGTCTGTACGCTTTTGTACTCTCTTTTGCGCGCTAAGCAACCGGGCCAAACTGCCTTTTCTGTAGCGCTATGGTTCCTGCTACCGACGACAATACAAACAATTCACCTCGCCGAACTCGACTGACGCTAAAAAGGGTTCTATACCATCCGCTCAGTTGGATTGCGGTGGGCGTTCATTTGGTTTTGTTGGTTGTTCCTTTCGACCCGAATAAGCCTCAGGCCGTTGAGCCTGAGCCGGAAGAGGTTGAGGAATCTATTCCAGTTGATATTTTGAACCTGGCAGAAATTGCTTCGCCGACGCCCCCGCCCGAGGAACCTGCCGCCCCTCCTCCAGAGACCCCACCTGCAGCCGCGCCCGCAGCCGCACCGCCTGCAGCGCCATCAGCCGCGCCGCCTGCAGCCGAGGCCGCGCCCGAACCCGCTGCCGCCGAGCCAGTTGTTCCAGACTCGGTCGCACCCGAGCCAGCTGCACAAGCGCCCCCACCACCGCCAGCCTACGACCCCGGACAAGACCAGCAGGTCTTTGTCAACAACATCAACGCCATCGGGATTGACAACTACACAGACACCTTGGGTCTGCCGCCTGAGAGCTACTTTGCAGCGGGTAGTGCTGGCTTCTTTTTGAGCTACGCCGACCCAAATGCACCGGCGCCCTTGCCCAACGCGAGGAGCGCGGTGTGGATGGATAAGCAGCCGGGGGCGGTGCTAGAGCAGCTCAAGGCAACCTACGAACCCGGCGGGGTGACCTTTACCCAGCTGGACAACTACGGCGGGGAAGTGCTCTACGCGCTGCAAACGCCAGCCGGTGACACGTTTATGCATATCAGCTTAGTTGGGTTTCGGCTGGGCTCTTCTCTGCTCGTGATGTGGGAATCGAGCCCGCTCTAGGGAGTCCTGCACATACGCAAGGATGCACTGCCAAAGATAGGTATGCCACCCAAAAATTGGTGTACTTGCAAACTACTAAATCAGACGAGGGCTCGTTATGCTGTAACTGGCCTGCAACGTCAGACACGCTTTTGCCCTAATTCTCCTTCCCTATGAAGCTCGTTCAAATCATCCGCCCCCTATTTTTGATGGCCGTCGGGCTGCATGCACTGGCACTGTTCCTCCCTATTGGCGAGTCTGAGCCTGAAGTTGTAGAAGATGTCGATATTTCTGAGCTGTCTGAAGAGGCGCCCAAGTCTCGGTTGCCTGCGCCTTTGCCAGTGCCCGACCCCAATGTGGCGGACCAGGCTAAGCCCGCTGCGCAGGCAAAGCCGGGGGGCGGAGCGGCGAAGCCAGCGATCGCAGGTTCTCCTGCAGCCGTTGCCAGCCGCTCAGGTGCCACTACCGCCGCAGTCGCCGCTCGCCCAGCCGCCACCGCTGCCCCCCGCCCAGCCGCTGCTCGTCCTGC
>JBCBFY010000119.1:0-15596 GCA_038527325.1 Cyanobacteria bacterium J06614_10 | reverse complement strand
ACCTAGTCCGGGGAAAGGCATGTGGGGCACTAGCAACAGACGGCGCTCAGCGGTGACTGATTCGAGCAACTCGCGGCGGGCCGCGATGCCTTGCTCGGGGTCGCCATCAAACGCAACTTCCCAGTCTGGATTTTCTAGATTGAGCGGATCGCTAAAGAAGACATCCCCTGTGGACAGCAAGCTGTCTTCACCCGAGGTGATCAAATATGAAGCCTGTCCTGGGGTGTGGCCAGCAGAATCAACAGCTCGGATGTGGGGAATGACTTCATCGCCCATGGCAAATAGGGTGGTGCGGGGTGCGATCGCGCTCAAATTCGTCTTTGCCGCTGCAATCAGCCCGGTCTTAGTTTCTTCATCCAGTAGAGATTTGGGAATCTCTACCGTGTCTGCCGTCCAAAAGTCTGACTCTGCCTGGGAGATGTAGAACTGCGCATTGGGGAAACGTAGCTGCCCTTCGGCATCTAGAATGCCGCCAATGTGGTCTGGGTGAGCGTGGGTCAAAAGAATAGTGTCAATATCTGCAGCGGTAATGCCTGCGGTTTCTAGATTCGCCATTAAGGAACCTGCTGTGGGACCAAAGGCATTGCCTGCGCCAGTATCAATCAGGACCTTGTGTTCGTCGGTTTCGACATACAGCGTGTTGAGATGGGCAAAAATGTTTTCTGATGGGAGGAAGTGCTCTGTTAGCACCGTTGTCACTGCGTTAGCGTCAGCATTGGGAACGAAGAAGCTGGCTGGAAAGGAGAGAGTGCCGTCACTAACTACCATGGCATTGAAGTCTCCCACTTTGAAGTGGTAGACACCCGAGTTGGTTGGGCTTGCTTCGGGGGGTGTTTCTGCCGAGTCTGGGGCTGGAGAGGTTTGTGCGATGGCGGAGCCACTTTCCTGAAGTGTCGCGACGCCGCTGCTCTGAAGAATTTCGCCGTTTCCCAATAGCACTAAGCTCAGAGTTAATCCGGCCAGTATTATGAGCGATCGCCAGTGTCGGAACCATTGAGAAATATCATTTGTGAGTTCTGCAACTAAGGCCTCAAACCAGCGCTGTGTTCTCATCCTTGTTCTCATTCTTCACTCCCCATTTAAGTCTCTCAAGAATATCGCGCTTGGAGAATATTGATGTAAAAACTTAAAGGATGCTTTGTAATCCGCCCCAGTCAGCAATTGCGTCCATTAGTCCAACGCTGCCGCCTCCATAGATAAGTCTAAAGCCATAGGACGGCGAATTCTAAAATTCTAATTGACTACTCATTTTGTGGTTGCTAGCGCTACATACAATAGAGCCGAGAAGAAGGTTGCTGAATGGCCTCTCTTCTCAGCTATGACTAAACATTTTCTAAGGTACTTATCCATGTCAAATGACAACGAAAAGCTTTCTCCAGAAAATCCTGAAGTAGATAGCTCCGTATCAGAAGAACAGCTTGAGGATATTGTTGGTGGCGACAAGGGCAACAATCAGAAGGAAAGAACCGGGCAGGTATCATTGAACAATCCTGTTGCCGACCTCAATGAGGATGGCAATGTCACGCTTCACGAAGTTGTCACGTATAACCGCGATCGGCGTGACAAGAACTAATAACCAGGAACAATCTTCTTCAGTGCAATTTTCAACGATTTCTCGACGTTTATGGTGAAGCCATAAGCCTTATTGCACTTCGTTACAGCTACACTTGTTCCACCCCTACTAGCTATGAATCTCCCAGGGTAGAACAGTTTGCACGGTCGGCCTGTAGCGGACCTAGCGAGACTAAATGCACCTGCCCGTCCATGCTGCTTGCCCAAGCCCCGTCCCCGCTTCTCCTTAGAAATAGTTCACGCATTACCTTACGTCCAGACCTGTAGCGATCGCCCCACATGACTGACGCACACCAGAAACAATCGCCTCCGCTACACTTGCCGCTCGCTTGTGGACCGAACTTAATGAAGTTCCTATCACCTGATAACAACGAGGATTGCTAGCTGTTGGGTAAAAAGGAGAGATTGATAGCTCAAAGCCTGTGGCTAAAATGACGCAGTCCGGATGTATCCGGCTACCGTCTGGCTGCAAAATGGTTTGTTTTGTCTTCTCTGGCAAGAATGTTCCAGCGACGAGTCTGAGTCGATTTGCCTTGAGGGCAGCCAGCATGAGTTCGGCGCATGGCCGAGACTGCGTGGCAAATAGCGGTTTGACCCGGTTGATAAGCTGTAGCACACCTATTTGTTCTACCGCAGGCAACAGGTCTTTTACCTGCCCATAAAATGACATAACCGGACGAACCAGATGGGCAAAAGGATGATTAGGTGATAAGTTTGTTGCTTCTATATAATCTTCTAAAAATCTCGAATAGTTCTCTATATTTAACAACGTATCCCAACCAGGATAAGGAAGACGACAGGCTTGGTAGCAGGCTTCTAGTTCTTTTTGCAGCAACTCTTTGGCCTGTTGTGCTGTGGGCCGACGCCTCATCTGCTTGCGAGTAAACCACCGGCACTCGTAAGGTTCCGTCGGTTCTACCTGAGGAAACCTCGATTGAGCGCGGCGGCTTACTAGGGCAACTTGCTCTACACCTAAGTTGTGCAGCAGATGCAGCGCAACTTCAATGCCAGAAGCACCCGCACCGACAACCGTGACCTGCGGCGGTAAGTCAAGTCCATAGCGATCGCACGGATAAGCCCGAAACACTTTCCCCTGCCATTCTGGTCGTAGGTTAGCCCATTGAGGCCCTGTCGCCTGCACCAGATAATCAACGTTTAGCTGACGGATGCACGTCTTAAGGGTGACAGTTGATTCCTGCTGCTCAAAGTTTTGCAGCATTTCAGGGATGATTTTTAGCGAAATATGCTGCGGTAAGTGCTCTCGGAGCGCCAAAACCTGATGGTGCAGATACAGCCCGTAGGCTCCCCGAGGGGTTGTGCCACCAATGTCATCAAGGGTGTGGGCTGGGTGGCGCTGCTGACCCTTTTCGGGCGCAAAGTCTGGATAGAGGGTAGCGAGCAGGTCACGATTTGCCTGTACCCACTCAAAATAGTCGGCCGTGTCGTAGCGCCCGGCTGCGAAGTTAAATCCACGGGCGGCGCTGTCACCATTGAAGGTGAAGAGCGATGGCTGAACGGGATGGTAGACCTGCCCGCCGCCGAGCAGCTGAGTTGGGTCGAGGCCTATCTTTTTAAGCTGGGTGAGGCGATCACACTGCTGCCCACTCAAATTTTGCATTTGAATGTTCCTCGGCGGCTGTAGCCAGTAGATAGTCACTTCAGCCGAGGTCGTGCTGCGCAGCGAGTCCACTAGGTAGCCTAGCGTGGCAAATCCGCTGACGCCTGCACCTGCGATCGCAATTCTCACCTTAAAACCCATCACTCACTCTGTAGGCTACAGCGCCAAGGTGTTCGCATGAACACCCAGCGGAAACAGCAAATACTCATTCCAACAGCGCCATACATACGCAGTCAGCGCCTTTTTTCTTCCCCAAGCACTTTCAAATTCAAAAGAGAGTTTTGCACCACCCGGAATCAATTGTGCTAGGGAATGATCACAGCCGCAGCCATGCTGCACCAAAAGTCCTTGCTCAGACGCATGCGCCTGCACCCGCATCAGCATCGCCGTCACATTAAACCCGTGCAGGCAAGCATCATAAGCTCGTTTTACCCCCTGCATTTGCGGGTCAAAAAACATAGGCCTAGCCTCGTAAATGGAGTCACGCTCAATGGGACATAGCAACATCCAATAAAAGCTCGCAGGCAAATCGTAACCGAAGTCATTGAATACTGCGCGCGCAAAGGCTACAACTCGCTCAGCACCGTCTTTCGCCCTAGCCGTCTTTAAAGCCAAATCAAAATCAGGATACGCCGATTGAATAAAATCGTGACCAAAAAACTCTAAAGTCTCTTCTGCTCCTTCAGCGTAGAAAAACTGAAAATCAGCACTCTGTTGAAAGCCTTTCCCCCGAAAAAATTCAGCACTACAATCTGTCGCCTTTGTGTAAAACAACCTGGCTAGTGCAACTAAAAAAGCAGGATCTTGATGGCCAACCTCTACGCTTCCAGCTGCGATTTTTTGCCAAACTAGCGGCAAACGGCCGACCTCAACAGCATCGACACCCTGCAAAATTGAGCCTGCCGAAAGTTCGCTTAAACCCTTAGGCGGATGCAGGGCCTCATTAGCCAATAAAACCATGGAACTATTTCCCAAAAAACGATAGATACACACTTGATGACAACAGAAAATGCTCAGGCACTAAGTCGCCTAAGTGACTTTCATTAACTCATGCATTAGCATCCCATCATGCATTAGAATGAGAATGATAATCATTGTATTTTTATATACTGGATTGCTTTTGCCGCTCTAAGTGTAAATAGAAGGCTAAGCAATTCGTTACATTTTTCTGTCGTGAGGACGCTGTTATGAAGTCAACCTCTCCTCTCAAACCCTCTGTTTCATTGCCCCACCTCACCCGCGCCCAGCGTCAGGTATATCTCTTGCTAGAGCAGGCGGATAAGGCGATGACAGCCCAGGCGATGTATCAGCGGCTAAAAACGCAAAAGCAGTCGGTTGGGCTCGCAACGGTGTATCGGTCACTGCGATCGCTACAAGTAAAAGGCCTCGTTCAGGCCAGAGCCCTGCCCAACGGTGAGTGGATGTACACCCTCACCTCCGATGACAGCCACTACCTAACCTGCCTAAACTGCGGCGTATCTGTGCCTGTAGGGGAGTGCCCCGTTCAGTCATTAGAAGACAAATTGAACCAGTCATCTAACTTCCAAATTTTCTATCACACCCTAGAGTTTTTCGGGTTGTGCGCTCCCTGCGCTAAGCTATCAGCACCCGAGAGCTAGTATTGAGAGCCCTCGCATCGAAATCGTGTAGAGAGGGGGGAATTACCCTATTTAGTTCCCTCAAAAAGCCAAGGCCACAAAACACCCTTGTAAACATGGCTTGATCGATCTAGTGAGATGCTGTTATATGATTGTGATAATCATTATCATCCTCTTCGGAGGACAGCGCTATGGTGGACACGATGTTGGCAGAGGCTATCCCCACAACGATTCCGGTGACGGTGCTGACCGGCTATCTGGGTGCGGGGAAAACAACGCTACTTAATCGCATTCTCACCCACGAGCATGGCAAAAAGGTAGCCGTTATTGTCAATGAATTTGGCGAAGTCGGCATTGACAATCAGCTGGTCATTGATGCTGACGAAGAGATCTTTGAAATGAATAACGGCTGCATCTGCTGTACGGTGCGCGGCGATCTCATGCGCATTATTGGCAACCTGATGAAGCGTCGCAACAAGTTCGACCATCTGGTGATTGAAACCACTGGACTCGCCGACCCAGCCCCCGTTATTCAGACCTTTTTTGTCGATGAAGACATGAAGGAGCAAATCAGTCTGGATGCCGTCGTGACCGTGGTTGATGTGCGGCATATCCATCAGCATTGGGACGCTGAAGAGGCACAAGAGCAAATTGCCTTTGCCGATGTGATTTTGCTCAACAAAACCGACTTGGTGAGTGAGGCAGAATTGGCTGAACTAGAGGCCAAAATTCGCGGGATGAATGCCATGGCAAAGCTGTATCGCACCCAGGATGCAGCTGTGGAAATGGACGCTGTGCTGGGCGTGAAGGCGTTTGACTTGACCCGTGCGTTAGAAATTGATCCCGATTTTTTGGGTGAAGATGCCCATGAGCACGATGAAACGGTAGGCTCTATTGCACTGGTAGAGTCGGGCGAGATAAATGGACAAAAGCTTAACGACTGGCTAAGCACTCTATTGCAAACCCAAGGCCCAGACATTTTTCGAATGAAAGGTATTCTCAATATTCAGGGCGAAGATCAGCGGTTTGTGTTTCAAGGGGTGCATATGCTGTTTGACGGGCGCCCAGATCGCCAGTGGAAGCCTGAGGAAACCCGTAAAAATGAGCTGGTCTTTATCGGTCGAAATTTAGATGCGGCTCAACTCAAAGAGGATTTTCGGGCGTGCCTAGTTTGAAGAAGTCTTCTTTTTTGTCGCTGAGCTGGAGAGGGCAGCTGCAAGACTATGTGACGGCAATGGACTGGTCGCCCGATGGAGAATGGCTGGCGATCGCCTCTGGCTCAGGCGAAGTCACCTTGTTGAATATTCCTAGAAAAGAGAGCATTACCGTTGAGCCATCAGGCACTGAATCGGTTGACTGCTTGGGGTTTTCCTATGACGGTCAGTTCTTGGCGGCTGGGGGGCAAAACGGTCAAGTAAAGGTGTGGCAGCTGTCAAAAGATCTGACAACAGATTCAACGCTGCCAGCGCCTGTAAAAGTGCTAGGACACACTCGGAGCTGGGTAGAGCATCTGGCCTGGAATCCTGTTCGAAATGAATTGGCTCTTAGTTTGGGGCGCTATGTTCAGGTGTGGGATATGGCGCGTGAAGAAATTGTGGCAACGCTGCCGTTTGAAACGTCTTCTGTGTTGGATCTGGCTTGGCATCCGGACGGAACGCAACTGGCCCTCAGCGGCCATTTGGCTATCAAGATTTGGTCGCGGTCAGATTGGGACGAGGATCCAAAGGTGCAGGAACTTGAGGCAGCGGGGGTGGCGATCGCCATTTCACCGGACGGACAATATCTCGCTACTGGCAATCTCGACAATACGTTGCTCGTGTGCCGCTGGGACAGCCCTTACCCCTGGCGTATGACCGGCTTCCCCAGCAAAGTCAGTCACTTAGCCTGGGCCACCCGCTCATCAGCGCCGATGGTGGCAGCGTCTAGCGGGCGGGGGTTAGTCGTCTGGCGCAAGCAGCGCACTGATGATGAAGGCTGGGCCTCACAAGTCTTTGATTTGCACCAACGAAAGATTGTTTCGCTAGCTTTTCAGCCCTGTAGCACGCTGTTGGCGTCTGCCGCTGAAGATGGTCGGGTGATTCTGTGGCATAAAGCAAAACAGCTGGGCCAAATATTAGACGGTGCGGCTCAGGGCTTTTCGGCATTAGCTTGGAACCCCCAGGGCAAACTGCTTGCAGCTGGTGGGCAGCAAGGAGAATGGTTGATCTGGTCCCAGAGCGCTCGAGGCAAAGGATTCTTCCGATAAAAGGCACTATCACCGATAATTGCAATGGACTGGCTACTAGATCCTCTCAGCTATGAGTTTATGCGTCAGGCGCTGATGTCAGGCGTTCTCATTGGTATTTTGTGCCCCGTTATCGGCACTTACCTAATTGTGCAGCGAATGGCGATGCTGGGCGATGTTGTTTCTCATGCGATACTGCCGGGATTGGCGATCGCAAACTTCCTCAATCTCCCCTTGCTCACTGGTGCCTTCGTTTCGGGCATTTTCAGCACCTTTGTTACCACCTGGATACGCATGCAATCAAAAATCAAGGTGGATACCGCGATGGCCATCACCTTCTCTAGCTTTTTTTCACTGGGTGTTGCCCTGCTCACGAGTCTGCGCACTCGACTAGATCTTCAGCACCTGTTGTTTGGCGATATTTTAAGCATCACACCTGCTGAAGTACGACAGATCGCCCTGATCGCAATAGGGGTTTTATTGGCTGTCAAATTCTTTTATAAGGAGCTGTTGTTCTTCACCTTTGACCGGCTAGGCGCAGAGGCAGTAGGTCTGCCGGTAAACGCAATGAACTTCGGTTTAATGGCTGCGATCACGCTGACGATCATTGCTAGTGTCAAAATGGTTGGCGTAATTTTGGTAGTGGCGTTGATGGTCAGCCCTGCGGCGGCTGCCTACCTGCTGACGAATGAACTGCATTGGATGATGGCAGTCGGATCGGGGTTAGGTGTGCTCTCTTGCCTGATTGGGATGTACATTAGCTACTATTTCAATACGCCGTCAGGGCCTGCGATCGCGCTCACTCTATTTGCCTGCTTTTTACTAGCATTGTTGTTTAGTTCTAGGCAAAGTATCTTAACCCGCAATGGCAAAACTCCTGTCGAGTATGAGCGCAGGAAGTGAAAAGCTTGATTGTGAGATTTAAATCATTCACAAGCGGATATTCACGAATTTATAAATGCTTACACTGCTCTGTGGCTCACAATATTGATAATAGTACCGCTTGGTTCCCGGACAAAAAGCGGCGCACACCCCAAGGTTCATCCGTAAGTGGATAGGCAATCTCATAGCCCCGCATGAACTGTCCGCCCGCTGCATTGTAGTGTTAGCTTTCGAATGAAGAAACCAGGCAACGCTATATGTAGTGTCTTAAAGAATAAATGGAATAAAAATTAGGCAAGTCGACTAGTAGCCCATTTAGCAAAGTTACATCACAATCCGTACTTACTTCACACTGTACTTCACATCTCTAGCTTACTATGGGAATACTGGCCTGTGTTGCTACCAGTTCACTAGACCCATGAGGATACATCTGAGGGATGAATGACTTTAGCTGATTATAATCCGCTGATTACCCCCCCACCGGAAGAGGTGCCTTTAGAAAATGCACCTCTCATTCGTGTGCTTGCTCAAGTACGTTTCCCAAGTATTCTTTCTATCGAAGAAAAGAGTTTTGTGGCTCCCTTCCAAGAGGTGATCCGTGATACATACCCTATCTTGCAGCCTGAGCAGACTCGTGGATTAGTAATAGGTCCGTCAGGAATCACATCAAGCTCCCCAAAAATGGTTTGGAGATTTTTTGATATCAGTGGTAATTGGCGAATATCGTTAGCTCCTGACTTTTTAGCCATTGAAACTACTGCATATTCAAGTCGAAGTGACTTTTTAGCGCGCTTAGAAAAAATTCTTATTGCTTTGAATGAGCACATTAAACCTAAGATAATTGAGAGATTTGGACTGCGATATGTTGATAGGCTTGATGGTGAAGATATGGAAAACCTTTCAACACTTGTACGTTCTGAAGTTGCAGGCATCATATCATCTGGATTTGGAGACCAGATACATCAGAATATTAATGAGTCGCTATTCAAATTACCTGGAGGAGAAGGCCAAATATTGGCAAGATGGGGACTCCTTCCTGCCAATGCAACCGTTGACCCATCAGCAATTGAGCCAGTTGATAAGCCTAGCTGGGTGCTAGATTTGGATATGTCACTGGTAGAACAACGTGAATTTAGTGTTGAAAATCTTATGTCTGATGCTCAAAGATTCGCTGAGCGTATTTATGCATTCTTTAGATGGGCTGTGACACAAGATTTTCTGCGCCGTTTTGGAGGTGACGTATGACCAATTCTTCAATGACCCGCGCTACACCTACTAACACTTCTGCTGATAGCCCAATGCAGAAACAGCACATACAGAAGACGATTGGCACTACGGTGTTTCCTTCCCCGGAAAAAACTATTAGTAATGAACAAGCGTTAGATTGGTACCTAGCACATCTTTTGGATATAACAACTACTGGCTTAATCATACCGGAAGTACGCGCTTATACTAATACTCCGCAAACTGCTCTAAGCGAACTTAGAAAACTTAGCGGGTTGACTTGGAAACAACTTGCTAAGCTATTTAATGTTTCACGGAGAAGCCTCCACTTCTGGGCAAGCGGTCAACCAATCTCACGATTTAATGAGGAAAGTCTGCATCGTTTGCTTAGTACATTGCGATATATCAATCGAGGAAGTGCAAACACGAATCGCCAAATATTACTGAGTCCATGCAAGAATGGTCAAATTCCATTTGACTTGCTGGTTGCTGGTCGGTACGAGGATGTCAAAAAATTGCTGGGTTATGGAAATGTCCCTGAACAGGTACAGCTTATACCAATTGATGATAATGAACGTGTTTTGCGTAAACCGCAGAAGCCTAATGAATTAATCGATGCGCTACACGAACCAGTCCATAAGGATATAGGTCAATCTCGTTCCGTTCGGTCAGCCAAAATCAGAAAACGTGACAGAAAGCAATGATCAACAGTTATCAATAGAATCGGTAGATGCATCTCTAAAAGAGTGGCGTCAAGGCGATTTCGTGCTTGGAGAACATTGGTTTGCTTACCGAATCGATCCGCAACAGCCTTTAACAGAATCTCCACAATTTTCTGAGTCCGAGGGAAATGATCTTATTGAAGTTGAGACGCGAGGTTTAGTTCTCGTTACGCAAACTTGCGATATTGTGCGCTCCTGTGAAGCTAGGCCTTATATCCAAGTGGCACCACTGGTAGAAGTTGAAGAAGATTCATTACGAGAGATTCAACGTTGTAGAAGACCTCAGTATGCTTGCGTGCCAGAAGCTATAGCTTATCGTTTGGTGGCTGACCTTGATCGTGTCATGACTGTTGAAAAAACTATTGTTGCAAGTTGGGAAAGGCAGTCAGGATGTAGCAATGATCAAGAAAACAGAGCATTTGCTCAAGCTCTTGCACGAAAGCGGGTGAGATTTGCCTTCCCTGATGATTTCATATCGTGGGCTAACAAATTACAGCGGCGTTTTCGAGAAAAACACTCCAAACTCTCTCCTGAAGGAGAAGCACTTCGTGGATTACGCGAGATAAGAGTGCGAGCAGCTCCTTCTTGGAGACATTCCGAAGTGCAGTTGATGTTTTGGTTTATCCGAGAAGAGGAAGACGTTAGGTTCCAAGCTATGGGATGGAATGAATTGCTTAATAAATGGCTTGATCTGATTGAACCGGCAGGACGATATCACGAAGTACATGGTCAAGTAACAACGTTAGCAGACATAACAGCTAAAGATTATGTCGAAAGTGATCCTCTCGATCTAGATTATCTTTCAATTTGAATGATATTTGAGGTCATTATCCATGTACTTGCAAGCTAGCGGCTCGCTTAAGGGGCTACTAATAACCGTAAGCTCATGATCAAGATCTCCCAGCAGTCCGCCCCAAGCGAATGTTAGGCGGCTATACAGAGAATTCGCGCCTTATGATTTGTCATTGTCAGGGCTCATCGTGATAATTATTTTTCCTTTGGCGTGCCCTGACCCAATAGATTGAAGGGCTTCTGATGTTGCTCTCAATGGATAACGTCTATCAATCACGGGTACGACTTTACCAGATTCAAGCAGCTCTCCAATCACAGACAGGTCCTTTTGCCTCACTTGCGCTATTCCCATAAATGAGAGTTGCTGACGTCCAATTTTCGAGAGTATGGGTCCCACAAGTGCTGTCTGAATAATTTGAGCTAGCTTTCCCCCGGCTGAGACATAGGTACCCTTGGGACTTAATACCCTGCGATAATCAAAAATCGAGTGATAGCCATTGACCGCAAAAACCAAGTCATATTGCCGCCCGTTTGTAGTGAAATCTTCTTTCGTGTAATCGATAACGTGGTCTGCACCCATTGAGCGTGCGATATCTAGGTTTTGGGTGCTACAGACAGCCGTTACTATTGTCTCGAAGGATTTGGCTATCTGCACGGCGAACGTCCCTACGCCACCAGAGGCTCCATTGATGAGAACCTTTTGGCCTGACTGAATTCGACCTTTGTCGTGAAGTCCTTGTAGCGCTGTCAAGGCCGCGACAGGGGCAGCGGCAGCAGCCTCAAACGACACGTTGGCCGGTTTCCGTACCAACTCATGTTCATCAGCGCATGCATAGTCTGCAAATGAACCTTTGGCTATTCCGAAGACTTCATCCCCTGGCTGAAACTGGGTTACGCGATCGCCTACCGCTTCAACCCGACCGGCCACGTCTAGTCCAAGTGAAGTCTCTTTGGGTTTGGAAAGTGTACCGTTTGTTAAACGGATCACCGGGGGACCTGTTAGATGATACCAGTCCAACATGTTGACAGATGCTGCATGAACCTTGAGTAAAACTTGATTATCCCTGGGTAACGGTTTCTCGGTCTCTATGAGTTCAATGACATCTGGGGAGCCATATTTGGTGTATACAATTTTTTTCATTTAGATAGCCTTTTGTTCAACATTGACACCTTGGAGCAACAACGATAAGCAGACTGCTGCTTCTCCAAAAAAACATGGGATAAAGATATAAGGGAGCAAATCAACAGGGAATTCGGGGACTAAAAATGTCACGAAACTATTAATCAGGTAACACGCTCCCCCTGTCGCTAAAAGCAGACCTGTTATTCGCGGAAGAACCCTTAACCTGAAAATTAAGTAACCAGCTAGAAGGCAATAGCAGCCAAAAAATGCAAGACTGAGATTAAACCCAATCTCCTGTAACAGGAAGTGCATATAAGTCGTAGCCTGAAGCTGTTCTACACTCATTGTGGCAGCACTCTGCTCGGCACACTGCAAGAGGATTAGAGGGACAAAATTATTGAGTAAACTGACCCCCTCGATAGTCGCTGCTACCAACATAAAAAGCATCAACAGTAGGGCGAGACTCTTGTTTGAAAATTTGAATAGGTCATAAAAGATGACTGCTAGAGGGATATTACAAAGCACTACGATGATATGAACGCCGAGTGCGAATCTGTAGAGCGCTTCGTTTGTCAGGACGTTATTTACCGTAGCTGCTGCGTCACCATGTACGACAATCGTAGAAGGAACATAGCCCGCACCGAAGAGCCCTCCAATGATGATAATTAAGTATAAGACGCCACCCATTCTCGCTTCGAATGGCAACGAAGCTTCTGCAATCTGTTCTTTCATTACTCCATTCCTGTTGTGAGTGTTTATCACCAACACAAGAAGCTTATGGGCAACACGATATGAGGGCATACCACTCAGGTGTTAGCTAAGGAGTAATTACCCATCGATATAGGGAAGTTATGACTTCGGCGGACAAACAGGAAACAGCCGCTGACGCTAGTCGTCGTCAACACACCCCGCCCTAGCGGACACCCCTCTCAAGAGGGGATTTACTTCAGGCTCGTCTATTTTAATTACCGAGGTAATAAGTGATGGGGAACCTGATGACTACGTTGAGGACAAAATACCCAAAGCACGGGCTTTCGCAACGGCACCTGCGCGGTGATGGGCATCGAGTTTGCCGTAAATATTTCGAGTATGAACTTTCACTGTATTCACCGAAAGAAAGAGTGTCGTCGCAATTTCTTGATTGGTTTGCCCCTCTGCTATCAGGTCGAGCACTTCGATTTCTCGCTTGCTCAATGGTTCGAACAACTCGGCTGTTTGAGATTGTGTTTTTAACGGTCTTTTTTGCTCTATGTCGTTAAGAGGAAACACAGTTAACACGCGCTGTACATAATTAAAATCAGGTGTTGTTTCGCGAGACCTGCTTTCACAAGCAAGCGTCTCATAGAGCAAACGCGCCATGGGTTGGCCTTCATTGACAAAGATACGGAGGTAACCCTCAGCTTCTGCGAGTGTGAGGGCGCGTTCCAAAAACGGGAGGGCGGAAGATATATTGCCTTGGGCTTCATTGATGATTGCTTGCAAGATGAGGATCTCAATCATGCTGCCTGACCTGCCGCCTGCTTCTGCTGCGGAGTACAGCTGCGCTAGCAGTGCGATCGCTTTTTGAAAGGTCTTGTCTGTTGGGATATGTCTGTATTGAGCAATCAGCACTCTGGCTAATGTGATGTACTCGAATTCTCGTGAATAGCTGAGTTCGTCATTAATCGATAGCCCTTGCTCGCGTACCCAACCAAGGGCTTCTGTCAACCTACCTTGTTGAATCCATATCCGCGTCTTCAAGGCCGTTACAGGACACACATTGGGAACAGGACTTCTATGGTAGAGCTGTTCTGCTTCTTCGAGTAACTTGAGGGCGTCATCCAGTTCTCCCTGCTCGACCTTTAATTGAGACCGAACAAGATACAAGCCATAGGGCCATTCCGGTAATGCTGCTTGTTTTCCGAGGTTCTCGCATCTCTGAAGGTGTTTATTGGCTTCTTCTTCTTTGCCTTGTTCGTGATAGAGCTTGCTCAACCCCAGATGTAAATCGGCTACACCCGCCAATACTGGTTCGCCTTGCGCTGTTGCAAAGCGTAAGGCCTCTTTGTAGATATTGATTGCGTCAAAAAGACGACCCTGAGCAATCTTCATGCTAGCCAATGTATAGGCCCCACTGATGGCGAAAAGTATATGTCCTGTTGTTCGCAAGCGAGCGATCGCATCGGACATATACTCAACTGCCGTCTCCAAATCTCCATTTGTCCAATAAGCAAGCCCTAGCAGAGAGCTTGCTAGGCCAGCTATATAATGGTTTGTCTCAGATAGGCGGTTGAGTGTTTGCCGGGCATGTTTGATAGTGCCAGTATTATCATTGAGCGCCTGAGCATGAAAAGCCCAAGCAACGCCTAATAACCCCTGTTGCGAACGGAGTTTTTTCTCATCCTGACTGCTGGAAGCAGCCTCCATAGAATCACTCGTATTGACTGCCAATGCCAATAAACGATCTGCGTCCTTCAGTCGGTCTTCTGCAGCCTGTAACTGACCGGAGAAAAGCAACTCCCATGCCATGCCAATACTGAGTGTAATGCGGGTTCGTACTAACTCGTCCGGCAGTGACTGTACCCATTCTGTCCAGGTTGTATTCTGATAATAGGATCCAACATTAGCTGACCACTCCAGCTCGATGAGATCCGCCGCACGCTCAAAATGCTCTGCAGCGAGGGCGTGGTAAATCGCATTGGGTCGAAAATTATTCTGCTCGTACCATGCACATGCTCTTAGATGTAGCTCAGCTATATTGTTGGGTTGGCCCTTATTTAAGCGTACTTGCAGCGCATCCGCGAAAAGATGATGATAGCGATACCACTCACGTTTGTCATCAAGCGAAACCAGCAGCAGATTTGCATGTTCTAAATATTCTAAGATTTCTTGGCTTGGGGTAGAAGATGGGGATAGAACAGCATCACAAAGAGAGCAGCATAGGCGCTCAAGAATGGATGTGGATAATAGAAAGTTCTGGATACTTTCGGGCTGTTGTTCTAGAATCTCTTCAACCAGATAATCCAGTACAAAATAATGACTGCCGGAAAACGATTGGATAAAACTGGCCGTGTCCTGATGTCCTTGTAAGGATATTGCTGCCAATTGTAGTCCGGCAATCCAACCTTCAGTGCGGTTTTCAAGTGCAACAATCTCTTCTGCCGAGAGATCGAGATTCATCGCTTGGTTAAGAAATTCGGTCGTTTCGATTTGGGTAAAGCGCAAATCGGGGGCACGCAATTCGGTCAGCTGACCACGTGCGCGCAGTCGCGCAAAGGGCAACGGTGGGTCTTCGCGGGTGGCAATAACAAGGTGCATGGATGCTGGCGGCAGGTGCTGAAGCAAAAATTTCAATGCCTGATCCACCGGTTCAGATTCAATCAGGTGGTAGTCATCAAGGACGAGGATGAATTTTTTGGGAATAGCCGTAATTTCATTAATTAACGTCGTGAGAATCGAATTGAGCGGGGGCGGTTGGGGTGATTTTAATGCGTTTAAAACCCCCTCACCGAGTTGAGAGACTCCTTTTACCTTGCTTAAGGTAAGCGTTTGCAATGCAGACACAAAGTAAACCAGAAAGCGAGTGGAATCATTATGCTCTTCATCTAGTGATAGCCATGCCACCGGCTGCTTACAGACCGAAACCCATTCGCTGAGCAAAGTTGTTTTGCCAAAGCCAGCAGAGGCAGAGATGAGGGTTAGTTTGCGGTGCAGCCCCGCGTTCAGTCGTTCGATCAGGCGCGATCGCAGCACAGTATTGGGCCGTAGTGGTGGAATATACAGTTTGGTCGCTAAAATCGGCCTGTACATTACCTGAACCATATCTTGCCAGCGCCTACTGCTATCACTTACGACTTTTCCA
>JBCBFY010000118.1:0-15942 GCA_038527325.1 Cyanobacteria bacterium J06614_10 | reverse complement strand
GCGGCCAAACGAGTAGCTATACCAACTGGAGCATTGGCAACCCCGACAATTGGTACAACCAAGACTATGTGGTGATGAACTATCAGGGTAATTACGATACCGGCAGATGGAGCGACGACTACAACAACGGGGGGTATCAGTGGCAATACGGTCGCTGGGTATGGAACGAAGGGTACCGCGGATTGATTGAGATTGAGATTCCTGAAGGGGCTCAAGTGGGCGGAGACAGTGACGAAACAGACGAGACTCACAACGATAACTTGAGCGGGGGCAGCGGAAACGACACGCTTAAAGGCGGCATTGGAGACGATACGCTAGATGGAAGTGATGCGATCGCACTTGGCGCCTACGAGATGGACATTCTTGGCGGCGGGCAGGGCGCTGACCGATTCGTATTAGGCAACGAGCAGCAAAGCTACTACATCAGCGATGGCACAGCCGACTACGCCCTTATCCAAGACTTCGATGCATCGGTAGATGTGCTACAGCTCAGCGGCGCAGCGAGCAACTATCAGCAACAGCAGCAAGAAGGTAACCTCCTCCTATCGTACAATCAGGACCTGATAGCCGTTTTAGAAAATGTCAGCAGCGTAGACTTCAACAGCACAAGTGTTGCATTTGTTTAGCGGCATCGCATAGGACCGTAGTCGCTTTGGCTTGATCACGCTTTTGCTATCACGCTATGTCGATGCCGAATGGCGCGCGCTCAGCACTGACTGATTTAGCAGCTGAATGAAGTTGGGTGCTAGTGACTTACTGCCATGTAAGGAAAGATGGTCATCGTCTCGGTAGATTGGGGTTTCTTCGCGGAAGTGTGAACATTGCGCATCCGGACAAAGCTCATCGAAGGGGTCCCAGAGAACGGTCTGCGCCGTTTCATTCGCGACCTCTTGCAGCATAGAAACCATTGGCTGACGATGGGCCAAGTTTTCAGTTCGGCTGACAAAGCACTCTGGCTTTAGTCCGCTTCCAGCGCTAAACCAGACGGGCAAACACTGCTCTGCTCGCATCCGATGCTCCGGTAGGGGCGCACTCAAGACAACGCTGACGCCCTCACTAGCAAAGGAATCAGCGATTGAAGCAAGGTCTGCGGCAATCTGTTGCTGCGCATCTACTTTAGAGAGAAGTTCGCCGTCTTGAAAAAGGTCGTAGGCACCTTCGCTGTAGGAGACCGTATCTTCGAGGGAAATGGGTGACACATCAGTAAGGTATGCCCTGTACCGAGCGGCAATCATAACAACATCACCAGGACGCGCCCGCTCTCTCAGCAACGCAAGCATGCTGACAACATAGTCATTGCACTTGGTATACATTCCTCCCTCAGCGCGTCGCCGTAGCACATTCAAGCTAATCGGACAGCCCGCATTTGCGACGGTGGTCATGCCCATACCCGTTTGCGCTCTCACCTCAGCTAGCATCGGAATAAAAGAGAATCCATGACTATCGCCCAACAAGAACAAGTGCGGGCTATCTTGCGTAGCAGGTGGCAGCGTGCACAGATCAAGCTGCACTGCCGAAACCGTGTGATTCTCTTTATCTAGCCAGTTCCAACAATTCTCTTCTGTAACGGCCGTACCTTCTACTAAGGCTTCTTCGGCAGATACCCACCAGCTAGATTCTGCATATGGCTGCGCTAGATACATATTCCCCTTAGCGGGGCCAGACAAGACTACGCATGTAGAACCGACGACAAAGACTGCCGCCAACGCCCCAGCAAAAACCTGCCGTCGCCGAAGCCGCTTCAACTTTCTAACAGGCTGCTCCAAATAATAGTAAGACAGTAAAGAAAGAACAATTGTCAACAGCAAAGCCAGACAGATTCTAAAGATGGATTCTAACCCAATGGTCCATCTGAAGAGTGTGAACACTGGCCAGTGCCAAAGGTAGAGAGAATAGGAGATTTTTCCTAAGTAAATCAGAAAAGGATGGGTGACAGAGCGGTTTAGAACACTTTTCTGATTTAGGCCCGTGTAGATAAATAGCAGCGTGCCAATGGTCGTTGGGATTGCGCCTGGGATGGGAAACCCTGGCCCTGCAGAGATTAGCACGAAGCCACCAAGGATTAAACAGGCAGCGGCAATTTGAAAAAGCCTGAGCTTCCATCGGAGCGATCGCGCAGAAGGTGATGGATAAACGACTGCTTGTCCAACAGGCGCTGGCTCAACCGGTAAAAGGGTTGGAAATGTCGTCAGGCAGAGGTACAGGAGTGAGCCCGCAGCTAGCTCCCAGAACCGACTCGGCATGAAGTAGTAAGCATGAATCGGCATATTGGCTGAGTAAAACAGGCAAAGCACGATAGACACCGTGACTAGGCCTAGCATGATCCACAGATTCATCTGCTTTGCTTTGACCGGACGACGCAGACCATACAAACAGAAAAGCAGCGTAGGGAAAATGAAGTAAAACTGTTCTTCGACCCCCATTGTCCAGGTATGGGTCAGCGGGTTTAGCTCGGCTCCGATGCCGAAGTAGTCACTACTTGAAGCGATGAGGTAGTTATTTGACCAGCCGAAGAGCGATCGCTCCGCCACAGTAAAGATTGGTCCTGTCACACCCGGGTTTACAAATAGCGCTGTCAGAAGCACCGTAACAAGCACACACACCAACAGGACGGGCATGAGCCTGAGCACTCGGCGTTTGTAAAATTCTGTGATGTAGGCTACAAAGTTCGCACTTTTATGGCGCAGAATAGAGGCAGTAACAACATAGCCCGAAATAATTAGGAAGATATCGACGCCGGTAAACCCTCCCGGCAACCATTCTGTATTGATGTGAAACAAAATGACCGCTACAACCGCCACACCACGCAATCCATCAATATCAAAGCGGTAGCGGCGCAACGCATCTAAAGCGGCCTCATTTTGGCTGTGTTTCTCCTGGAGAGAAATCGTTTTTTGAGTAGGTGCTAGCTGAGCATGGGGTGTTTGCAGCATGGCCTCTTCGGGAAACGCTTACCTTTAGTTATTCATCACCTCTTTCTGAGACATTTCTGTCCACCTCAGAATGCGGGTGCATTGTTTGTGAGTGCCTTTTTACGAATTTTAGAAGCGTATAAGATCCGCAATTTACCCCGATGCCAAGCATCTCAGCGCTTGGCGTGTCACTGGGCACAAAAACAGACTACGAACCTAGCTTCGCTATCGAAATAAAATCTTGGTTCACATCTGAAATGTGAACTCGGCGACGATGTTAGTAAAAAGATACACGCCTAATCTCTAGGTAAGTCTACTTAGGCTATCTGGTAAAAGCAGACTAAGTTGATGGACTTCACAGGGTATTTGTAAAGGCTTTAAGAACGTTTACAAAGTCTTTATATAAAGCCGAAGCCGCGAGAGGATTTCTCTAGAATTTCTATCGTAGTCATAGAGCATTGACGCGATTAATGCCTGTAGATTAAAACATTGAGAATTCTAATGGGTTAGCTTGCTCTATGCCCAATGGTTCGTTGAAGCCGCTTGTTTTGGTATCGGCAGACAGCAAGCTATCCGTAAGTATCGATAGTTTTCTGTTTTCGTTGATTTTCTTTGAAATAAAGTGGAATGGAAGCGTACATTACTGTATGTCTGTCTGTAAGGATCTGTGCGATGTACAGCTCCACTTTTGAAATAGTAATCAGTAATTGAGCACACCTTTGTTGACGAAACATTTACCAAGGCAGGCTTTGAGATGAGCAGTAGGTTGCGACAGCTTAGATTTGTTCCGCTTCTGGTTCTTCTCCTGGGAGCATCGGCTCAAGCACATCCCCTATCTGAACGGAGCGGAAAACAGGTTGCTTCGCCAATGGCTTTTACTCACCGAACCGCCGAAAAATCCATTGGTCAATTCTCCAGACAAAAACAAAATGGCAATCAACCATTGAGCATTCCTCTTTCGATTACAGGGACACTTTCTAATGAGGATGGACAACTAAATGATGGGAGTCGATTTGATGTGTATGTGGTGGAGGGGCAAGCTGGGCAAGTTGTTCGCATAATGCTGAACAGCGAGTCGTTTGATACTTATCTACTTCTTCAAAATGCCCTTGGCAGTAGTCTTTCTGAAGATGATGATGGCTCAGGTGAAACCGATGCGGAAATAGTATTTGAGCTGCCGTTCACAGGTCGGTATCGGATATTGGCAAATGCAAAAGATAGCCAAGGACGAGGGGACTATCAGCTGAATGTGGAAATTGTGGAAGAAAGGTCGGCGATAAGTGAGGCTCGCTCCACAGATGAAGAGGCTGAAGAGGCGAGTGCTGAGGAATTTGAGATCGCTCTGCAAGAACTGCAAGAAGAGCTAAGGGGCTACCAGGCGTCGGGCGATCGCGCAAACGAAGGCCGCATCTACAAAGAAATCGGCAATCTCTACTATCAACAGCAAAATTACGAAGAGACCCTACGCGCGCAGCAGCAGGCACTCGATATCGCAAGAGAAATTCAAGACGCTGAACTTGAAGCGAGAGCCATCAATAACATCGCGAACGTTTACAAGGACAGGGGTGAACTAGAATCTGCCATTGCGCTCTACACAGAAGCTCACCAGGTGGTTAGCGGGATGGGTAGTAATCGTTTTGCTGACCTTGTACTTGAGGGTACCATTCTGAGGAATTTGGCCCAGATTTACTACGCGCAGGGAGAAAGCGACCGGCTCATTCAAGCTTCGGAGCGTCTGCTCGAAATTGGCGATGCGACTAACCTTGCAGATGTGCAGTCGGCTGCCCTGATCGCACTCATCACTGCAGCTCGCTCAAATGATAATGTTGAGGCAGCAACAAATTATGTAGAGCAGGCTACGGTAAGACTAGAAACTATAGCCGACCCGTCTATTCTCTCGACGTTGTGCGCATATGTAGCCGACTTTTACACTGCGACACTTCAACTAGAAAAAGCTATCGCAGTTTCAGAGATTGGATTAAATGCCGCTCGCAGTAGCAATGATACAGACAAAGAGATAATCTTTTTGGCAAATATTGTTGACAATCTCGATTCTCTTGGAAAATACAACGAGGCCGTAGACGTCACAACCTCTCTGTTGGATTTGTCTAGACGGCTTCAAAATATCGAACTAGAGTCACAGTCTTTGTCTGCACTCGCAAGTATATATGACAGTCAGGATAGTTATCAGGAGGCTATCGTTACAGCTTGGCAGGCTCTCACATTAGCTCGTGAAATTGACAACCCCGAATTAGAGTCACAGGCATATACTACGATAGCTTCAGCTGCGCTTTCTCTTGAGTCGTACCGCGAATCTATCGAAGCCGCTGAAGCAAGTGTTGAGATTGCTATTGAGCACAATCTGGACGACGTTCTGTTTTCAGCTTGGTTTTATCTTGCACTTTCATATGCGAGCTTAGGAGATTTTGAAAGTTATTCAGAAGTTTCCCGATCAGCTTTTGACCTCATTTCAGCAGAGGCAGGAAACGAAACGACTAGAGCCTTTGTTTCAGAATTAGACAAATTCATGTCTAGCATATATTTACTATCTCAGAGAAGATTTCAAGATACCATCGACTCCCTTAATACTATCGATGTAGAACAGTTTTCAGATATTACAACCAGCTACCAGAGACAGACATTTGATAGCGGCATCCAGCTTCTGACGGCCATAGGATATGGTGGCTTGGGTGAATACGAGGCAGGATTGAACGTTATCGAGAAAGGCTTGTCCCTTGCGAGAGAGACTAATGCTAGAGAGGCGGAGTTTGTTGCTTTGTTCATTAAGGGAGGTTTGCACAGAAAGTCTGGTGAGCTGGAACTAGCCCGAGAACATTATCAGGCAGCGCTTGCACTGGACGATGCGCACTATGCACACTCCGGGCTAGCTCGAACCTACCGCGACCTAGGTATGACAAATACGGCAATCAGCCACTATAAGAGAGCGGTCAATAACATCGAATCTATTCGCGCTGACGTTTCTAATGTGGAGGGCTCAAATCTAGAGCAGTTTGTACTAAATGCGTTTGCAGACTTCGATGGGCTGCGCGTCTCTGAAATGTATCGAGAGATGGCTGAATTATTACTCTCGCAGGGTCGCATTCCTGAAGCTCAACAAGTATTGGACCTGCTGAAAGTTGAAGAGGTCAATGAGTTTAAGGGGGTAACTCGGGCGAGTGCGAGCAATGGCGAAATTAGCTACAACGATGAAGAAAGAAAAGTGATTGCGGCCCATGGGAGCATCATTGGGCTGGGGCAGAAGATTTATGAATGCCGGCAAGTGAGGTGCGATCGCACTCAGCTAAATGCCCTCCGTAACGAACAAGAGACTCTCACCGAACAGTACAACGACCAGATTCAACAGTTTGAAGCAGCGATCACGGCCAACGACCGGGACGATAGACTCTTCCAAGAACCCGGTAGTCTCAGCGATGATGCCTCTCAGCTACTGCAGGCAGACCCGGACGCAGTGCTGATTTATCCCTTTGTGACCGAAGAAAAGCTGTGGATCCTGTGGGCATCTGCGGGGGGCACTGTCGGCAGCATATCAACAGACGTTAGCCAAGCTGAGCTATCTACTGCAGTACAGCAATTTGGCGAGCAGCTCAACTCGGCAAGCAGCCTTACAGAATTGCAGGCAACCAGCCAAAAGATATACACCTGGCTCATCAAACCTTTGGAGAGCACACTCCAAGAGAACAACATTAAAAAGCTCATTTTCGTGAATGATCGGGTGACTCGCTACATTCCTATGGCGGCCTTGTACGATGGCAATGAATATCTGCTAGAGCGATACACCATTTCCTCAGTTATTTCGCCAAAGACAACCGATACAGAGGAAACGCTGACAGACAGCGATCGCTCAGAAGTCTTAGGTCTCGGCCTGACTCAAGCTGTCCCTGGTCGCTCGGCCCTTCCCGCCGTAGCACAAGAGCTCGACAGCATTGTTCGCAGCGATGCAAATGACCCCGTTGGGATCTATCCGGGTCAGGTCCTGCTAGATAAGGACTTCACCTTAGAAGCACTGCAAGACAACGTAGAGTATCGCCGGGTGCTACACATTGCAACCCACGCCGAATTTTCACCCACCCGCCCAGAGGATTCTGTAATTGTGCTTGGCAATGGGGAAACGATGCAGATAAGAGATATTGAAACGATGCAAGAACGCCTCCGCGACTTGCATTTGGTGGTGCTCTCGGCCTGCCAAACAGCGTTGGGGGGTACCGCTGGCGACGGCACGGAGATAGCAGGCATTAGCTCATATTTTTTGGCACCGAACCGGGCGGAAACGGTGATTGCCTCTCTCTGGTCGGTGAGTGATGGGAGTACTAGCCTACTCATGCAGCGCTTTTATGAACTATTGGCCACTGGAGAACTCACAAAGGCCGAAGCCCTACGCCAAGCCCAAATTAGCCTACTAAAAGAAGAAAGCACGCTCGATGCTCGCCTCGACAGCCTCGGCCTAGAACGTGGTGGCCTCGCCAACGCTACCAGCGCCAGCAGCACCAGTTCTACACCCGATACCCTTGCCCACCCGTACTACTGGGCGCCCTTTATTCTCATTGGTAACAGCCTGTAAAAGTTAACGCTATCTCCAACCAACCCCTGACTGAAGCTCCTATGCCTTCTCTTAATCGTCGCCGATTCCTTCAATCTACTGCCGGTGCCCTTAGCGCTATCGGTCTCAATCAGCTCACGCTGACCCAACGCGCTAACCGATATGGCAAAGCCCTTGCCCAAGACACGCCTCGGAAAGTCGCTTTGCTGGTGGGCATTAACGACTATGAGCGCAATAAGCTCGGCGGCGCCCTAAACGATGTAGAACTTCAGAAGCAGCTGCTGATTCACCGCTTCGGCTTTAACCCTAACGATATTCATACCCTGCGCGAGCAGCAGGCCACCCGTCTTAATATTCTGGGAGCCTTTGAGGAATATCTTTATGAACCAGCAAAGGCGGGCGATGTGGTGGTTTTTCACTTTTCGGGCCATGGGGATCATGTGCTAGAAAGTGACCTGATGCGAGACTTTACCAATCGTTTGCAGGGTCGCAGCTGCATTGACGATAGTGGCGAATTTCTGATTTGCCGAAATACTGCGCTTGCCCCCTATCGCTACGACGAGGAGGGCAAGGATGCCGTACAGGACATTATGGGGCATACGCTCTTGCTCATGCGAACGGCCCTGGCGAGAAAGACTGACAATGTCACCTTTGTGCTGGACTGCTGCTACGCGGGGGGTGGCAAGCGAGGAAACGTGATGATGCGATCGCAAGCCAACGCCCCTGCCAGCAGCCCTATTCTCGGCATCACTCCACGTATTTCTGACATCGAGTGGGAATATCAGCAATCTTGGCTCGAACGCCTCAGCTGGACAGAGCAAGACTTTATTGACGCCATTAAGTCCCCAGTCGGTCCTGGCTTTTTTGCAGGGGCAGCCGGTCCAAGAGAATACGCCGCCGACTATCCTTTCGATGGCTTTGTGGCAGGGGCGTTTACCTATTTGCTCACTCAGCACCTATGGCAAACGGCCAGTCCACTGTCTAGTACTATTCCACTCCTGACCCAAAGTCTGTCTAGCCTACAAAACCACGAACAGACCCCAGTCTACGATCCACCGCTCGCAGCAGCACGCGCCCTATCTGGCAACTCGTCTTCAAACTCACCTGATAGAACGATTTATCACATTACTCCTGATGCTAAGCCAGCAGAAGCCGTTGTGCTTGGACCAAAGGAGGGAAGCAGCGATCGCTTCTATCTTTGGCTCGGTGGATTAGATCCACAGCGACTAGCTGCCTTCGATCGGGGCGCTGTTTTCTCCGTTATTGATAAACAAACTGGTGAAAAACTAGGCGACATTCAGCAAGTAAATGACACCCGCGATGGGCTATTGACTGAAGGTCAGCTGATGAATACAACATTTGCTCTCGACAACACCGAACTTGCCGGACAGTTCCTCCAGGAGAAAACGCGCGGCATTCCAGAGGTCGTTGTTCTCAAAATTTCCCTTGATGAAACGCTCACTCCTACCGAGCAAGCCCATGTCAAAGCTGTGCTAGGCGAAATCTCAAACTTTGAAGTGTTTTCTGCTGACCCTGGCCGGGTTGCCCATGCTTTACTCGGCAGATATACAGATGCGATCGCGGCCAAACAAATCTCCAATCCAGAAAGCACCTTGCCCACTCCCATGACCGACAGTATCGGCATATTCTCTCCTTCTCAAGTTCCTATATTGACGGGCTCATTTGGCCAACCGGGAGAATCCATTGAAGATGCTGTAAACAGACTATGGAATCGATTTATCAGTTTGCACATTGGTAGAATGCTGGCCCTAATGGTAAATGGCAAAGCCTCAAAGCTCAACATAGACGTTACAGTATCAGACAGTCGATCTCAAAGCAGCAGTACAACGCGGGGAGGCAATCCAGAAACCATTCTTCTTCCTCAGCAGTCGAATGAGCCCATAAAACAAATCCCCCTCGGCAACGAAATAGACGTCATCATCAGAAACAATGAACCCAATCCACTGCATTTCGGTTTACTTGTTATTGACTCCGCTGGGGACATTACAGTTTTGTTCCCTCTAACCAGCGACGACCCAGATATAGACCTTATAAGCCCCAATAATACTAAGACCGAATCCTTAGTGGCCGTTGATCCTATTGGCATTGTAGAACTGCTAGTCATCGCTAGCCCCAGCTCTCTGGTCGGCCCTCTGGAGACACTTAGCGAGAACGCTGTTAAACTGTCTGACACGACGCGAAGAGGAACAGAAGTTGTTGCAGAGGAGGCTGTCTCTGGACTCTTTGATGTGCTCGGTAGCACATCGGCCAGCCAGACTCAGGGCGTCAAAACGCTGCAGCACACCGTCAACAAAAACAACCCGACAAACACTCAGATTGGTGGACCGCTCGGCGTAGAAGATGTTGCAGTTGTTTCTCTCTACTTCGAAATCGTCCCATAAGCTGTGTTACTCTTTAGTCCTTTTTTTATACCTCCCTATGATTGCTGATAAGCCATGAACCCTGTCCCTGAAAACGACGCCATCGAAAAGGCTTTTGAAACAGCCATTTGCATCTATCATCGACAGGTCACGACCCTGCAGGCGCAAGACCAAGGCGGTGATAATCTGCAGGTACAGGATACTAAGCTACTGGCATTGCTGAGGCAGCGCGATCGCATCCAATTCTTCATCGACCAGTCTGCCAAAAATCCAAACGCCGACCCGATAGACCCTTCCCACTTTGTTCAACTTTCCAACGATGATGCCATTGTGGGCAAGTGGAGCAAACAGTTCGCCAAACTACCGGCTTTCCCCAACTGGCGAAAAAGCCTCAATCCGCCGGATCATCACTGGTGGTGGCCGACGCCAGAAGAACCCGTCAAGCCCTGGGTGGAGTGGTTTTTGGGTGGTCTTACAATCGCGCTGATCACGCTCTGCCTAGCTTTGGCCAGAGACATTTCTACTCGTTTTTTTACAGGGGCGCCGGGTATCTGGAGCTCTATTGGCGCGATCGCACCTGCTGCGCTAGCCCTATTTGCCACTGGGGGTGCGCTCACCAAAGTGGGCAAACAGCTGATCGATACCCTGCTTGCAAACCATCCTAAAGCCGCTCATCGCACACCCTGGATTAAGTTTGGGCTGGCGGCTGGGCTGACAGCGCTATTTTTTATCGGTCATGCGCTTGGATTGCCCGTTGCGGCTAATCGCTACCACGAAACTGGGAAGCAACAATACTTTCAGGAAGGTCGGCTAGCCAGCGCTCAGGCCAGCTTCAAAAGAGCCCTGCAGCTCAATCCAAACTTTCCAGAAGCAAACCATAGCCTGGCGCTCACCTACGAAGATCTCAGAGATTTTGACAGTGCCAAGGGTGAATACGTCAAGGCCGTGAATGCTGGGCTGCTGACCTCTGTGAACAATTTAGCCCGGCTGCAGATTGTAGAAGAGGCGGACTATGAGTCGGCAGCTGTTCTACTGCTCACTGCCTTGCAGAACAAAGCGCGCGATCGCAACGACACCGCCTTAGAATATGGCCTGCGCAAAAATCTCGGCTGGGCATGGCTCAACCAAGACCGCCTGATAAAAGCCCAAGGAGAACTGATCAGAGCCAATCGCCTAGAAGCGACCCTGCCTGAACCTCGCCCAGACGCCTACTGTTTGCTCGCCCAAGTTTTGGAAAAGCAGGAAAAACCTACCGAAGCTCAAGCCCAATGGGAAACCTGCAGACAAAAAATCGCCCGCCCCGAAGATGACATCTGGGCAGCGATGTCTGACCAAGCCCTCGACTTCAACAACCCGGAGACAACAACACCTTCGCCCCCGCCGGAAACGGAGCTATCTGAAACACCCTTACCTACCCCATCATCAGCCAACCCATCGTCATCTACAGAGGAAAATTAACCCATGAAATGCGATCGCACATTTTCACAAAGCTGCCTCTCTCTGCTCTCTCTCTCTTCACTTATCTGGCTCGCCACCACGCCGCCGAGCTTGGCCCAGTTCGCCCGCCTCTACGCTGTTCGCAACGGCATTGTAGAACTGAAGCGGCCAAACTGGTCAGCCTTTTACCGTGCCTACCCGCGCACCATGCTCACCGGCGACGACCTACTCGATGTAGAAGTTGGCGCTGATGTGTTTTTGCTTTGCCCAGATGGCTTCGTCAGCGACGCTATCCAGACGGGCGTCTCCAACGTGGGCGCCACCTGCATCGGAACGCCTCGCTCCGTGCGTCCTAGCTTTGAAGTGAGCGAAACATGGGCGGCGACGGATGAACAACAACCCTACGTGATGAGTCCCTGGTCGGAGCAGGTACGTACAACAACCCCAGCCCTCCGCTGGAATTCGGTAGACGGCGCGGAGCAATATACCGTGACCCTGCTCCGGCGAGCCGGTGAAACCTGGGAAGCTGTGTGGACAGTGACCAGCGAGCAAACAGAGATGGATTACCCCGCCGACCAGCCGCCGTTGGAAGAAGGGAGAGAATATGCCCTTCAGGTATCTACAGCAGAAGATGCAACTATGACTGAGCCGCCCCTAGCGAGCTTTAGGATACTCGATGGCTTCGACCAAGGCCCCCTTGCAGAAAAAATTGCTGAAATAGAGGCCTTTCCGGTAGACGACGTGACGAAAACACTGATTTTGGTTGAAGAAGTCTATCCGCGATACAAGCTGTTTCCAGACGGGATCAATCAGCTTACTGCTTTAGTGGAAGCCGGGCATGGAAGCGATCGCATCTACCGATTACTGGGTGATTATTACATTCGCAGCGGCCTTGTGCTCCCGGCGGAGGAGAGCTACCTAAGCGCAATTGAGCTGGCGAAAGAAAGTAACCATCTAGAAGAGCAGGTGATGGCGGCTTGGGGGCTGGGGACGCTCTACAGCAGAACGGGTCAGTCTGAGGCCGCCTGCACCTACTTGAATAGTGCAAAGCAGCTAGCAAGTGATCTTAGCGACACTAGCCTAGTTGCCAGCATAGAGAAGGAGATTGAACGCCTACAGTCGAATAGTAGTTGAACTATTCAGCCGATAGATTCTGTATCTGCTAGCGACAAAACATACCTACAGTGAACCTCTAACCATGCTCTTAAACTTTTATTTATTGAACCTAGTAGCACCTCTCGCTTTGTTGATGCAGCCTGAGAGTGCGATCGCACCCACTCCTCCACAAATACATCACCTACAAAAACAGACCATTCAAAAACAAACCCTACAGAAGCAAATCCTACAGAAGCAAACCCTACAGAAACAATCTCAGACATCCCCTTCAGAAAACAGAAAAGTCATCCTTCAAGAGAACGGTGTCCTCACCGACACCGATCCAGCCCTAGATGACGGCAGCCGATACGATGCCTACCGGTTTGAGGGCATAGCCGGTGACTATATTCGCATCACGCTGACCAGTGATGACTTTGATGCCGTGGTGCTGCTGAACGATCTCTCTGGAGATTTTTTTACAAATGACGATGATAGTGGCGGCGGGACAAACGCTGAGCTTACCGTACAGCTACAGAGCACAGGCGCGTACGAAGTACTTGCCAATGGATTTGACCTAGATGAACGCGGGCAGTACGAACTGACAGTGTATGCCCTATCGGCAGCAGAAGGTCGCGAAGCGGCGAGAGAAGCAGAGGCAAATTACCTACTGTCGCTAGGCTTTGAGCAGTATCAAATTGGCCAGTTTCCCGAAGCCTTCTCGTCTTTTAAAAGTGCTCTCGACCTTTATCTATCAATAGAAGATCTTGCAGGTGAAGCCCTAGCGCGCAACAACATTGGACTGATTCATCAGGCGAAAGGCAGCTATGAGCAAGCGCTGGAAGCCTTTGAGCGGAGTCTGACTATAGCGCAGCAGATTGAGAACCCAAGTATTGAGCTGCTCGCCCTAGGAAATATTGCTAATGTGCATTTTTCACAGAGCAACTTTGGGTTGGCGCTTGAACTCTACAAAAAGAATTTAGCGATCGCCCGCCAATACAACGATCCTTTGAGCGAGGCTCAAGCGCTGAATAACATTGGCCTCTTTCATCAGACCCAGGGTGACTATGAGCTAGCCCTAAGCACTTATCAGCAGAGCCAAGACATCGCCAATGCAATGGAAGATGCTGTGCTACAAATCACAACAAACAACAATATTGCAACCGCGCATCTGTCGCAGGGCAACATCACGACGGCCTTAGCGCTATATCAGGAAAGTCTCGACTTCTCTAGAGAGATAAACAACCCTACCGCGATAATGCTCGCTCTGGGTAACATAGGAAACTTTCATTTACTACAGGCTAGCTACGCAGAAGCCCTCGACTATTATCAACAGAGCTTAGAACTTTCGCAGCGCTTTGATATCCCAACAAGTGAAACGCTGGCACTTACCAATCTTGGCAATGTGTACCTGTCGCAAGGAAGCTATGCCGAAGCGCTGGACTACTATCAGCAAAGCTTGCAGATTTCACAAGACCTCGGCGCACGCACTAGCGAAATCCTATCACAAATCAATATTGGCAGCGTCTACATGGCCCGGGAGAACTTTTCTAAGGCGCTGGAGGTTTTTCAGCAGGGGTTGAAAGAGGCTCAAGATCTGGGCGATCGCACGACGGAAGCTATCATCTTAGGCAACATCGGCTTTGCGAACTTGCGGCAAGAGAACTATACCCAGGCGAGAACCTATTCACAGCAAGGGTTGAACCTTGCTCGTGCATTAGGCAACCGGTCTATCGAGGCGCTGTCGCTCAACGGCCTCGGAACTGCCTATCGGGAAGAAGGGAAGATGGCAGATGCTGTAAAGGTTTACCAGCAGGGGCTGAGCATTGCCCGAGAATTAGGCGATCGCGCTGGCGAAGCAGAAATCCTGGCCAATTTAGGCGATCTTTTTGAGCGGCAGGATCAGGTAGAGCTCGCCATTGTCTTTTTCAAACAGGCTGTGAGCACCCACGAAGACATTCGCAATACCAATCAGGCACTTTCTCAAGAGCTAAAAGATTCGTACACCACCACTATTGAGGAGCGCTACCGTCGCCTAGCCGACTTGCTCCTGCAAGAAAACCGAGTTTTAGAAGCGCAACAGGTCCTAGACCTATTGAGAACTCAAGAACTAGAAGACTATTTTAGAAACGTCCGCAGCGGCGAAACAGAAACCAATGAGCTAGCGTACTGGCAGCCTGAAGAGAAAATCCTAGAGCTTTACACCCAGGTGCTGCTCGCCAAAGACGAACTCGCCAATCTCAGAAGAAAAGACTTTGAAGCGTTGACGGCCAGAGAGCAAGCGCGGCTGCAAGAACTATCCGGACGGGAGTCAGAACTGCTCGACTCCTTTGATGACTTTGTCACCTATCCAGATGTTGTCGAAGCTATCAATAAGCTCAGCACCGAAACCAATCAGCAAAACCTAAAAATTGATGCCCTGATAACGCTACAAAACAACATCGCCAACTTACCTGACGCCGTCCTGATTTATCCTCTGATTTTTGAAGATCGTTTGGAAATCATTCTGGTTCCGCCCGATGCGCCGCCTATTCGTCGCCCGGTCGAAGTCAGCTCAGCAGACCTCAACGCGGCCATTCTCGACTATCGAAACATTTTGCGTAGCCCCCGTCAGGATGCCGAACCTGCAGCCCAAAAGCTTTATCAATGGCTAATTGCTGGGCTAGAAGATGACCTAGCCCAGCTCAAAACCAAGACCATCGTCTACGCGCCCGATGGTGCGCTTCGCTACATTCCCCTGGCAGCGCTGCACGATGGTAGCCAGTGGCTAGCCGAGCGCTTCGCCATCACCCATATCACCACTCAATCGATCAGTGACTTCGACACTCCGCCTTCCCCAGACCGCCGTCTGCTTGCTGCCGCCTGCGCCCGCTGCAGCTTCTCTCCTACTGTCAACGATGAGCCCTACCGGTTTAGAGACTTACCTTTTGCAGGCGCAGAAGTCGACAACCTTGCAGCGCAAATACCCACTGCCGACGTGCTGGTAGATGAGGCGTTTGGAAAGGTAGAAACTGAGAACCGGCTGGGTAGCTACAATCTCATTCACTTGGCTACGCACGGTGCCTTTGTTTCCGATAGTCCCGACGATTCTTTTTTACTCTTCGGCGATGGTGAGATTGCAACGCTGCGAGAAATTCGCAGTTGGAATCTTCGGCAGACCGATTTGGTTGTACTCAGCGCTTGTGAAACGGGGGTGGGTAGCCAAGACCTAGGTAGCGGAGTGGAAGTGTTAGGTTTGGGGTATCAGATTCAGCGGGCCGGGGCTAAGGCAGCGATCGCATCCCTCTGGCAAGTCAACGACAACGGCACCCAACTGCTCATGGACAACTTCTACAACGCATTCACCGCTGGAATGCCGAAGGCAGCCGCCATCCAACAGGCCCAGCTCAACCTCATCAACGGAGAAGGAGGCACCCTGCAACAAGACCCGCGCGGCGGGCTCGCCCCTGCCAGCACCCAAGGTACCTTACCCGAAAGCCAAAAGGGCACCCGCCACCCGCACTACTGGGCACCCTTCATCCTGATCGGTAATGGGCTGTAGAGAACAAGTCGCCTACAGAAC
>JBCBFY010000117.1:0-16279 GCA_038527325.1 Cyanobacteria bacterium J06614_10 | reverse complement strand
GCTAAGTTCAGAAGGCGCAGCACTTCTGTATGACCCATGCGAGCGGCGATCGCAAATGTCGTTTGCCCTTTTGCGTTGCGATAGTAGGGTGACACATTGGCTGAGAGCAGGTGCTTTAGCGTCGGCACATCACTGCGCTGAACAGCCTCTAGCAGCGCTCGCTTTTGGGTGGTTAAGTCTTCCATAAACCGGGTAAGGCAAGGGATAACGCAGAGTGCATCACACTTTTACCTCAGTATGCCCGGAGAACTAATGTAACTAAGCGCCAAATCAACTTGTGTAGATAGATTCAGCAAAATTACTGAGACGAGAAGCCTCCCAGATCCTTCTCTCTGGCCACTCTACAGCAGCGCTTTCTGCCGCTCCCGCTCCACCTGCAGCGTTTGGATGCGCTCAGTAGTCCCTTCGGGGATGGCTGAAATCAGCTGCTGGGTATATTCACGACGGGGACGCTGGTAAATCTCTTCAGCCGGGCCAATCTCTTCGATGCGACCTCTGTTCATCACCATGATGCGATCGCTCATAAATTTCACCACGCCCAAATCGTGAGAAATAAAGACATAGGTCAGCTTAAATTCGTCCTGCAGCTCCTTGAGCAAGTTCAGCACCTGGGCCTGCACAGACACATCTAGCGCGGAGACCGATTCATCGCAAATGATGAACTTAGGACTCAACGCTAGCGCCCGCGCGATGCAAACTCGCTGCCGCTGCCCACCCGAAAATTCGTGCGGATACCGGTTGATAGCCGCCGGGTCTAAGCCCACCCGGTCTAGCAAATATTCCACCCGCTCCTTCAAATTACGACGTCGGCGCATCACACCGTGAATTTTGATCGGTTCTGCGATCGCCTCACCAATACTCATGCGCGGATTGAGCGAGCTGTAGGGATCTTGAAAAATAATCTGCATCTCCCGGCGACGCTTGCGTAGCTGCCACTTATTCAACCGGGTCAAATCTCGCCCTTCAAACCACACCCGACCATCCATCGGCTTGAGCAGCTGCAGCAGCGCCCGGCCCAGCGTTGTCTTACCACAGCCCGACTCACCCACCAGGCCGAAGGTCTCCCCCTTATACACCTGAAACGACACATCGTTCACCGCCATCACATAGCGCTCTACCCGGCCAAATACGCCCTGCACCGGGTAGCCCACCTTCAGATTCTCTACGGTCAGCAGTGCGCCTTTGTCCTGCAGCTCTTCCAATCGCATCTGCATTTCTCGCGGGCTCACTTCGAGCACTGGCGGCAGCCCTGGCCCATGGTCTTCTTGAGGCTTGGCCTGAATGATCCGCTCACCCGCCGAATTGACCACCACCTCCATATAGTCAGAAACTGTCGGCAGCTGACGTAGCCGCTGGCTGGGCTGAGGCCGACAGGCGAGTAGCCCTCGGGTGTAAGGATGACTTGGCCGGTCAAAAATATCGAGCACCGGGCCCGTTTCGACCACTTTGCCGCGATACATCACAGCCACCTGATCGGCGATTTCGGCAATGATGCCCAGGTCGTGGGTAATGAAAATCATAGACATGCCCCGGCGATCGCGTAGCTCCCGCAGCAAGTCTAAAATCGTGGCCTGCACCGTCACATCCAGGGCTGTCGTCGGCTCGTCGGCAATTAGTAAAGACGGATTCGAAGAAATGGCCATCGCGATCATCAGTCGCTGAATCTGTCCGCCCGAAAGCTGATGGGGAAAGCGGTCTAGCATGGCCTGCTGCCGTCGCTTTACCTCGCGGCTGATGGCAGCGGTATTGTCAGTGCCTAGCTCGTCACGAATCTGCTCATAGAGCTTGACCTCTGGCTGCAGCAAGCGCACTTCCTGAAGCTGAGAAATGGCGATCTCACGGGCTTTTTGGTAAGAAATTTTCTGGTGCTGGCGAATTGCCTCAATCAGCTGAAATCCGCAGGTATACACTGGATTAAGAGAGCTCATCGGCTCTTGGAAGATCATTGAGATCTGACCGCCGCGATACTGGCGCATCTGGCGCTTGGGGACCTGGCGCAGATCGACAATTGGCCGATCGTCCGGCTTGAAAATAATTCGCCCGCCGGTGACGCGCCCGGGTGGGTTGGGCACTAGGCCCATCACGGCTAGTGAGGTAACTGATTTGCCTGAGCCCGATTCACCGACAATGCCAATCGTCTGCCCTCGCTGAAGCTGGAACGAAACGTTGTCCACAGCGCGCACGATGTTGCCACCGTCGGCATCGGCACTGCCAAATTCAACAGTGAGACCTTGAACATCTAAGATGGTGTCACTCATAAGGAGAATGCAAGCCTGTCAGTTGGGCGATCACAATTAGCAAGCATCATATCAGCGATGCTCCAGAATAACACCCTATGCTCAAACTCGCGGTCGCAGTTCTCATCGTTATTATCGGCTCAGCCCTGTGTTCTGGGACGGAAACGGCGCTGCTTTCTATTCCGCTATTGCGAGCCAAGCAGCTAGCCCAGTCCAAACCCAACCCTGGTGCGATCGCCCTGCTCAGCATTCGGCAGCACGTCACCCGGCCAATTGCCACTATCGTCATCCTCAACAACATTTTCAACATCGTTGGCAGTATTGTAGTCGGCCGCTTAGCTGCTTCTGTATTCGACAATACCGGCATCGGCATCTTCTCCGCCTTCCTTACCTTCGCCATCATTCTCTTTGCCGAAATCTTGCCTAAAACCCTAGGTGAACGATACGCCGAAAGAATCGGCATGACGGTGGCCATTCCGGTCCGCGGCGCGACCGTCATCTTCACCCCGCTGATCTGGCTGCTAGAGCAGATCACAGCCCCACTCACCAAAGGCAGTAAGCGCCCCGTCACCAACGAATCAGAAATTCGACTGCTCACCATTTTGGGCTACCAAGAGGGCCTCATCGAAGACGATGAAGCTGAAATGATCGACCGGGTCTTTCGGCTCAATGATCTGATGGCAGCAGACATCATGACGCCGCGAGTAGCGATTACCTTCATCCCGGGCAGCGCTATCTTGCAAGAAGTCAAAGACGAAATCATCCGCTCTCAGCACACCCGCATCCTGGTCATAGAAGACGATTTGGACCACGTGATTGGCGTTGCCCTCAAGGCAGAACTCCTCGCTGCGCTAGTGCAGGGCAAAGGCGATGCTCCGATCAAAAGCGTCATGCGCAAGGTGCACTACGTCCCCGATACCGAACGCACTGACCGGCTAATCAAAACCTTTCAGTCCCTCCGCGAACATCTCATGGTGGTTGTCGATGAGTACGGCGGGGTGTCGGGGGTTGTTACGCTAGAAGACACCCTAGAGGTGCTCACAGGTGAAATTGTCGACGAAACAGACCGCAACGTAGATTTGCAAGCCTTAGCCAGACAGCGACAAAAGCGAATTTTACGTCGCAGTGGCTTTCGTAAATCACCTGCTAAACGCAGATCGGGTGCTTCTTCGGATGCTTCTTCGGGCACTACAAGAAGCGCCACCAAGCCCCCTCCGCCGAAGCGCTAAAGGTTTTATCCCCCGCCTTTTCCATGTCTCCTTCTATTTCTGATGCTCGCCCCCAGCCGCTCTCTATGCCCCAAGAACGGCCTTACCAAGAAACCCGTCAGCAGGTCTGGCAAGACACTTTGTGCCTACTGGGCTGGGCTGGGCTGTTGATTCTCTCTAGTCAAATCTACCCTAGCCTCATGGCCCACGACGAGGGCAACTACGCCCTCGAAAGCCGGTTTATGTTGGCATCGGGAGAGTGGCTAGCCCGTCAGTCTTGGGGCGAACTCACCTACTCCCATGGCATCTTGCTCAACTGGCTGATCATGATTTGCTATCAGCTGTTTGGCACTGGAGTGGCGGTGAGTGCCGAGTGGGCAGTGCGCATTGCGCGGCTACCGACGATGCTGGCCTGCTTGGGCGCGGTGCTGCTCACCTACGACATCGGTAAAATGCTGCTGGCACAGCAAGATTGGCCCTACGCAAAATACGCGCGCAGGCTGGGGCTGCTCTCTGCCATGCTGCTCATGGTGATCTCGGTGTGGACTCAGTACAGCCACTTGGCCACTCAGGACATGCTGCTGGTGAGCACAGAGCTGTTGGGCATTTGGGCGCTGCTCAGGTCAGAGACCTGTCAGCGTCTGCACCAGAAGTATGGACACCCGAGATATGGGCGCATAGGCTTCGGCTTTTTAGCAGGTCTTACGGTCGGCATTGGCTATCTGATCAAGACGTTTATGATCGTGCTGCCTGCGATCGCACTCTTGCCCTACCTCATTTTTGAACATCGGCGGCATCGTCATCTGACAAACCCGGGACTCTATGCCGGACTAGCGTGCGGATTGGGAGCAGTGGGTCTGTGGGTGGGTCTGAGCGTGGCCACCTACGGCACCTGGGTCCTCGACTCTATGTTTGGCAAGCTCACTGAGCTAAGTGCTGAATCTTTCCACCCAGATGGCGGGCCGCTCTACTACCTGTGGAATATTCCGGCCAACATGGTGCCTTGGATTTTGTTTGCAGTTATTGGCGTAGGCCTTGTGTTGCGTCAGCCCAGATTTTGGCGAGGGATGTTTTCGCTGCAGCTGTCCTCTGCTAGCGGGTTTCACGCTCCAGCCAAACAGCAACCCTATCCCCATCGCTGGCTGCTGCTGTATCCATTTTTGATGGTGGGGATGCTGACACTGTTCACCACCAAAACGGCTTACTACACGCTGCAGCTACATCCGTTTCTGGCTTTTTTCAGCGCGATCGCACTTCACCATATGGCAACACAGCGCCATCATTGGCCGCGCTACTTACTAAGCTACAGCTTCTCCGCCATCAGCCTTATCCTTTTCACGCTTGCGGCGATCATTCTTCTTGGCAACACCTTCTTGGAGACGCCGCCGTCACTCTTCGTCGAAGCGCGTCCGTATACACCATTGGCACTCATTCTCGGCGGCGGATGGATGCTGCTTCCTCTGTTTTTAAAGCGGCCGCAGCAGTGGATAGCAGCTTGGCTGATTCCGGCCTGGTTAACATTGGGGGCAACCGGCCTGCTGGGCTTTTTTGGCAACTATAGCGCCGACGTCAGAACGGCGCTGACATCACCTCCGGTGGCCCCTATTGTGCAGGCTGAGACGATTGACTTCGTAACAGGGCCAGACTGGCCAGCCGACCTGCACAAATCTATGATTCTGATCGCTTTTCATACGCCGCACCTAGGACAGCTCGGTCGCTCTCTCGATGCGCTACCGCCCGGCAGCTACGTCTGGCTGAGCGACAATGCCGACCTGCAGGCAGCGCCCCCCTTTGAGACGATTGCGCAGGTGCGGCAGTGGTCGTTGATTCGACTGTAGCGATCGCACTGGCATCTTCCAAGCTCTGGTCTTCCAAACTTTCTTTACCTTTTGCTCTCCGTGCTCAAAACCACTACGCCCCTCGCACACCCCCACCAATCCCACAAGCAGGCGATCCTCGATCATTTCAACCACGCTGCGCCCAGCATCGATAGGTGGCGTGCCATAAACCGCTACTACTACCAAGACCTTGCGGAGCTACACCAGTTTCTGATTCCTGCAGGTAGCCGGGTGCTGGCTATCGGCTGCGGCATGGGCGACTTGCTCAGTGCCATTCGCCCATCGGTTGGCGTCGGTGTCGATATCTCACCGGTCATGGTAAACCTGGCTCAGCACAACTATCCCTACCTTCGGTTTTACTGCGCCGATGCGGAAACGCTGACCCCTGAGGACATTGGCTACTTGTCCGATGGCCCTGTCGAAGGCCCTATCGATGAACCACAGACGTTTGACTACATTATCTGCAGCAATGCGGCTAGCTACTTCAGCAATATTCAAACAGCATTCAACCGACTCAAACCGTTTTGCACGGCCCAAACCCGGCTGATCATCACCTTTCACAACTATCTTTGGGAGCCTGTGCTGAAGCTGGGAGAAGCCATAGGCCAGCGCCGCCCTCAACCACCGCAAAACTGGCTCTCTATGGACGATGTCAACAATTTGCTGCGGATTACTGGCTATACTCCGCTCAAGCGCGGACGACGGATGCTCATGCCAAGACGCATTCCCGGACTTTCCTACGCTATCAATCGCTACTTGGCCCCGCTGCCGGGCATCAAGCACCTGTGCCTCACCAACTTCGTCGTTGCGCGTCCAAACGCGGCAGATGTGGCAGAAACCCGATGGTCTGCGCCCTCTAGGATTGAGCAAAAGACTGAGCAACAGACCGAACAGCTGCCACAGCCGAGTTGCTCTGTGATTATTCCTGCGCGCAATGAGGCAGGCAATATCGAAAGTGCGATCGCTCGCCTACCGCCCCTCGGTGCCCATACCGAAATCATCTTTGTAGAAGGACACTCTACCGATGACACCTGGCAGACCATCCAAAAGGCCAAGCGTTACTACCGAGGGCCTTACAGCATCCAGGCATTCCAGCAAACTGGCAAAGGAAAAGCCGACGCTGTCAGGCTGGGCTTCGCAGCTGCAACTGGTGATGTGCTGATGATTTTGGACGCGGATCTGACGGTGCCGCCCGAAGATTTGCCGCACTTTTTCGATGCGATCGCCAGCGGCAGAGGAGAATTTATCAATGGCTCTCGTCTGCTCTACCCCCGCAGCAAGCAGGCCATGCCCTGGCTAAACACCCTGGCGAACAAAACCTTTGCGCTGCTCTTTTCTTTTTTGCTGGAGCAGCCGCTAAAAGATACCCTGTGTGGCACGAAGGTTCTCTGGCGCAAAGACTACGAACGCATCGCCGCTGGTCGCAGCTACTTCGGCGACTTCGACCCCTTCGGCGACTTCGATTTGCTCTTCGGTGCCGCCAAGCTAAACCTGCACCTCGTTGAAGTCCCCATTCGCTATCAGCCTCGCAGCTACGGCAGCTCAAACATCGCCCACGTGAGAGAAGGGCTCGTCCTGCTCAAGATGTGCGCCTATGCCTCCCGTAAGCTGAAATTCATTTAGCTTACGGAAAGCGGCCTGTTGGGTTGTCCTAGTGGGTTGTCACAGTGAGTTGTCACAGTGGGTGAGCTGTCACAGCGGGCTGCTCGAACTACTCAGCAGTGCTTCCAGATTCGGCGTCTGCCGGGGCCGCATCGGTTGACTTCGCTTCAGCTGCAGCCTTTGCCTCTGCCCGCTTGCGCTTCTCTTCTTCGCGCTTGGCCTGCTTTTTCTTATCCGCCTCGATCATGTCTTTCATGACGGCTTGTGCCTGGGCCATTTTCTCCAGGTTGCTGCGGTAAAGATCCACATCTTTTTTGAGGAGGTCCGCGTTGAGCCCAAGCGTTTCGGCCAGCTCATCTAGCAGCGCTTCACGCTTCTCTTTTTCCTGCAGCGCCGACTCATCAACCGTTTCAATCACGTTGTACAGGCCGATGGCAAATAGCCGACTGTACTTGAACTTGGGATTGCTTATAACTTGGTGCAGGCTAGATTTTAGAATATCGCCATCACCAGACCCTTTGGCTTCTTCTACCAGCGACTTGAAGCGCTCTAGGGAGGCAACGCCCTTAGCCGCCGACAGCGCAGCCTCTGCATCTGCCCGGTACTTGGCGGGGTCTGCTTCTACCGCTTGAATGATGGCCTGATAGATAGAGTCGCGATCGCGCTCAGGCTCATACCCACTCATAAAGCGATCGTACGTGCTCACAACGCCCAGGGCATAGAGCGCATCATATTGAAAATCTACATTCACCAGCAGCAAATGCATCTCCACCATGAGCTCTTCAACCACACGGCGATAGATTGCGCTGATGGGGCGAGTGTGCTGGCTATAGAAAGCTCGCTTCGTATCTGAAACCGTGCGGACGTTGTTCACAAGTAAACGCTCTAAATACTCTTTGTAAACATATTGTTACGCTTCTCAGGCGCTTTGCCAAGCGCTTTGTTAAGGAATGCTATAGAACGCGCTAGGGGGCAGAGCTTGATAGGATCAAAGGCATCACCACCCGCTCTGAACACACTGCTGAACCACCGCAAAGCCTTCAGACAGCGTCATTTTAAGCGGGTGAGCCCACACAAAAATCCCCTATGTCTCTTTCCCCGCTCCAGACTCTCGCCCGCTACCTTGCAGGCGAATTTGAGAACACCGCTCAGGCCGCTGCGGAGCCCGCTTGGTACGTCCATCTCCGCCTGTGGCAAAGGCCAGTTGCCAGCCTCTCGACCGATACTGTGGTCACTTTCTTCCTAGAGCAGGCAAACGTCATCTCGGGGCAGCCGCCCTACCGACAGCGCATCTTACAAATCCGCGATGGAGCAGCGCCCAATCTGCTAGAGGGCCAGTACTTCGCCCTTTCAGACCCACTGAAGTTTCAGGGTGGTGGCGGTGATCCATCGGTGCTGCACACCCTCACGCGCAAAGACTTAGTCACCCTGCCCAACAGCGGCGCTGCCATTCACTATCAGCAAACGCCCTCCGGCTACCAGTTTCAATCAGCGCTCAAAGACAATCAGCTGTGCTCATTTGAATATGGCGGCAAGCGACGATACGTCTACCTAGGTTTCGAAATTGGGCCTACGGGGGCTCAGGGAGAGACTGTGCTCATGAAAACTTTTGACAAAGGAATAGACCCCGACACGGGTCGGGGCCTCTGGGGGGCACTTATGGGGCCCTTTCAAATGGTCAAGCAGACTACCTACGCAACAGGCACTTTGTAGGGAGCGGCCAACGCCTCTTCTTCTGTCTCATAAATCTCAAAGACAGAATCCATCATCGTCACCTCGAAGACCAGCTTCGCTTCGGGATGCACGTTGCAAATGCGGAAACTTCCATCAATTTTGTCAGCATCGCGCATGCCAGCGACCAAAGAGGTCAGGCCTGAGCTATCGATGAAGTTCACCTCGCTGAGGTTCACCAAGATGTGGGGGGAGGCTTCAGAAATAGATTCCTGCAGCTTCAGTCGAAACTGCCAAGCCGTGGTGATGTCTAGCCGCCCTGTCGGTGCCAAAATTACGACTTTATCGCCTTGGGAAGTTGTAAAATCTCGCTGCTCCATACCGTTGTTGCCACTCTCTTATTGGGTCAGAATCCGCGCCTTTCGTCCTGGCCCACCTTTGGGCACAGCCAACCGGCTGCAATACAGCCTGTCAGCTATCGACAGAGAAATAGCGCATGTGACCTATAGAGTGCCCACCCACAGCGATGAGGTCTCAAAAGAGACATACATCAAACTATGCAAAGGCATATCTAGAGCGACATGCCCGCCCAGTCTTGCGGCTTAAGAAAAACATCGTAGAGCTTGGCTTCTGGTGTGCCGGGCTCGGGTGCGTATGAGTACTCCCAGCGCACTAGCGGCGGCAAAGACATCAGAATCGACTCGGTGCGTCCGTTGGTCTGCAGGCCGAACAGGGTACCCCGGTCAAACACTAGGTTAAATTCGACATAGCGACCGCGTCTGTAGAGTTGAAAATCGCGCTCGCGTTCGCCGTAGGGTGTCTCTGCTCGCTTTTCTACGATGGGCACATAGGCAGGCAAGAAGGCATCGCCACAGTCGACTGCAAACTGAAAGAGTTCTTCCCAGGTTCGCTTAGGTGCGGTGCCTGCTTTTTGGCTGTAGAGGGCTGCTGGGCCGTCTTGGTTGTGGCCACGATAGAGGTCGCCTCGCTGACCATTTTGATAGTCGAAAAAGATACCGCCAACGCCTCTGGGCTCATTGCGGTGCTTGAGGAAAAAGTATTCGTCGCACCAGCGTTTGAAGTTTGGATAGTACTGAGGATTGTGGCGATCGCACACATCCTTTAGCGTGCGGTGAAAATGCACTACGTCCTCTTCATGGGTGTAGTAAGGCGTCAGGTCAATGCCGCCGCCAAACCACCAAACCGGGCCCGCCTCAAAATAGCGGTAGTTTAGATGAACAGTGGGCACATAGGGATTGCGGGGGTGCAGCACCATCGATGTGCCAGTGGCGTAAAACTGATGGCCCTCTGCCTCTGGGCGCTTCACTAAGATAGAAGGCGGCAGTTTGTCGCCCCAGACTTCTGAGAAGCCGACGCCACCTTGCTCAAAGATGTCCCCCTGCTTCATCACCCGTGAGCGGCCACCGCCACCCTCTGGGCGGTCCCAAGCATCCTGCTGAAACGTGCCTTTGCCGTCCAGCGCTTCTAGCCGCTGGCAGATGCTATCTTGCAGGGCTTTGAAGGCAGTACTAACGCGATCGCGAGAATCTTTGGGCGGAAGAGCATGGGCTGTGGCCTCTTTTGAAGAGTCGGGGCGAACAGCCTTAACGGGGGTAACAGTCATAACGTGTCAATAACTACCTTTTGTTAGTCAAACATGATTTGGAAGTCTTTGTTGCACTTTTGAAACAGAGCGTGACAATCTGTGACAAATTATCTACGCTTGCTGGGCATCAATCACAGAGCAATAAGGCTTTCCCGCTCGGCAGCTTAAGCAAACTAGGCCTATTTTAGGCTTTATTGCCCCCTGATCGCCTTCAGCGAAACGGACACGGAGATCAAAATCATCTCCTAGACTAGGTATAGATTAGGACCACAAAACTGATAGGACCCCAAAACGCACACCACAAAGACGCACACCACAAAAACGCGCAAAAAGCTCAGCTATGTTTCAGGCAAAGCATCTCCAGCAGTTATGGCCTCAGCTATGGCCTCAACAGGGATGGGTATCTCCCCTCTGTAGCTGGGCCACCGAAAGCTGGCTAATGGTGAAACAGGCTTGGACACAGGCTCAAATCTCAGAGCACAACTACTGGGCAGCCAGCACCGCCCCCGCCGATGCACTCTGGCAAACCGTTACAGACCTTGCTGACTTGGCGACCTGGCATCCCCTCATCACCCGCACAAACGCACCGAGAGGCCAGCGAGCCAAGCCAGGGCTTATCTACCGAGCTTTTAGCCGATACGCACCCATCTCTGCACAAATTTTTGTAGAGCGCGTCTTACCGGGCGAGCTGCTCAGCGTCCGAGTTTTCTTGATGCCGGGAGTACAAGAGAGAGCCACCTACCGCATCGTATCTACGATATGCGGCACTTGTGTGCTGTACTCAGTAACCCTGAGCGGCTGGCTCTCCCCCCTCCTGTGGCCCATGGTCAGACCCCAGGTAGACCAGGTCGCCACGTCGCTGGTTCATGCGGCAGAGCAGGCTAGCCTGCACCCCAAAGGCCCTCGGCAGCTGTATCAAAATTCAGGCCCAGATATATTTCAGTAGCACCGTCCGCAGCACTCACAGTTACAGCAATCGACTTTCGTAGCTTGCTTTTGTGCATGCTTTTGATTGAGCGCTTCTCACTCAATGCTTTGCATCAAATACTTTTCATGGGGGATGGCCAGCTTCAGTCAGCAATAAGGTATCGCCCCACGCTAATATTCTCTTAAGGTTGTGAAATGTTTTTTGGCACTGTGAGACAGGCCCTCTGCCCATCACTGGCCCCTCACAGACAAGAATTAAAACAATTCCCCTTTAAAGCAAAATCCATTTACTGCTCACCAGCCGCCCTATCAATGATCAAAACGCTCGATACAGATGCCATCCTTGAGGTCCTCAAACCCGTTCAGGATCCGGAGCTACAGAAAAGCCTGGTAGAGCTCAACATGATTCGCAACGTTGAGGTTGCCGGTGGGGCGGTGAGCTTTACGCTGGTGCTGACTACACCTGCCTGCCCACTGCGTGAATTTATTGTTGAAGACTGCGAAAAAGCTGTGCGCACACTGCCCGGTGTGGAGAGTGTGGATGTAGAGGTCACTGCCGAAACGCCTCAGCAAAAGGGCCTGCCCGACCGTACGGGCATCGACGGAGTCAAAAATATTTTGGCCGTTACCAGTGGCAAAGGCGGTGTGGGCAAGAGCACCGTTGCTATCAATCTCGCGGTCGCGCTCGCGAAGACGGGGGCTGCCGTTGGCCTAATTGACGCAGACATTTATGGGCCGAATGCACCAACGATGATGGGGCTGAGCGAAGCCAACGTCACGGTTCGCGATGAGGCGGGACAGCAGGTCCTAGAGCCCGCCTTTAATCACGGGGTCAAAATGGTGTCGATGGGCTTTTTAATCGACCGCGATCAGCCGGTGGTATGGCGCGGGCCGATGCTCAATGGCGTCATTCGTCAGTTTTTGTATCAGGTGCAGTGGGGCGAACTCGACTATCTAGTCGTTGATATGCCACCGGGAACCGGAGACGCGCAGCTCACCCTAGCTCAGGCTGTGCCGATGGCAGGTGCAGTCATCGTCACGACCCCTCAAGGCGTGGCCCTTTCAGATGCGCGACGTGGCCTCAAAATGTTTGAGCAATTGAATGTGCCTATTTTGGGCCTGGTGGAGAATATGAGCTACTTCATCCCGCCAGATATGCCTGAGAAGCAGTACGACATCTTTGGCTCGGATGGGGGAGAGAAAGCAGCCGAGGAGCTAGGGGTAACGTTGCTAGGTAAGGTTCCGCTTGAAATGCCGGTGAGAGAAGGGGGCGATCGCGGCCTACCCATTGTGCTTGCGCAGCCTGAGTCGGCATCTGCCAAGGCACTGATGGACATCGCTAAGAAAACAGCTGCTAGAATCTCTGTGGCTGCCCTCACCTAGGGCCCAAAACGACCTCCCCATTGCTCTTCTGCTGCCATGACTTCTTACTCCTCCTATTCGCTGATGCATAAGCGCTGGAAAAGGCTCTTGCAGGGGTGGCAAGGAGTCGACTGGTTGCTGTTTATGCTGCCGGTAGGCGTGACTATTTTTGCCAGTATTTTGATTGGCAGTACGCAAAAGTACACCGGTGAAACCAGCTACGCCATTAACCACGCCATTCTTGGCGCTGTGGGTGTGGTGTTGGCGCTGTGGATTGCCCGGAGCCGGTACGAAGCGCTGCTGCAATGGCGGTGGATTATATACGCGGCGACGATTGCTTCTCTGATTGCCGTGATGGCGGTGGGTACAGAAGGACTCGGCGCCCAAAGGTGGATCACGGTCTTTGGCTTCAATGTGCAGCCTTCTGAATTTGCCAAGCTAGGTGCGATTATTACCCTTGCTTCTACCCTAAAAGATCGAGACGCGCCGACCCTGTTTGGCATGATTAAGGCGCTTAGCATTACGGCTGTGCCGTGGGCGCTTGTATTCTTGCAGCCGGACCTAGGCACTTCTCTAGTATTTGGTGCGATTACCTTAGGCATGCTCTATTGGAGCGGCACCAATCCTGGCTGGCTGATTCTGATGATTTCGCCGCTGGTGTCGGCCATTGTCTTCCATATTTCGCTGCCTGCCTGGATTGGCTGGGTGCTGCTGATGGGGGTGATTGCCTATCGCTCGCTGCCCTGGTGGTCGCTATATAGCGGTGTGGTTGCCATCGTGATCAATTCGCTCTCGGGCAAGCTGGGCGAAGTCATGTGGGGCCTGCTCAAGGACTATCAAAAAGACCGGCTAATTTTGTTCTTGGACCCGGATAAAGACCCGCTTGGGGGTGGATATCACCTAATTCAGTCGCGGATTGCCATTGGCGCTGGGGAGCTGTGGGGCCGGGGGCTCTTTCAGGGGACGCAAACCCAGCTCAGCTTTATCCCTGAGCAGCATACGGACTTCATCTTTTCTGCGGTGGGTGAGGAGCTTGGATTTGTCGGTGGCATGGCGCTTTTGATTGCCTTTTGGCTGATCTGCCTGCGGCTAGTGATGATCGCGCAAAACGCCAAGGACAACTTTGGTTCTCTGTTGGCCATTGGCGTCTTGTCTATGATTGTCTTCCAAGCGGTCGTCAATATCTGTATGACGGTGGGCTTAGCGCCTATTACGGGCATTCCGCTACCGTGGATGAGCTACGGGCGGTCTGCGCTATTGACGAACTTTATTGCCATTGGGCTGGTGGAGTCAGTGGCTAACTATCGCTTCAGGCTGAAGTTTTGAGGACTGCTATTTGAGCGCTATTTAAGCGCTATTTAAGTGCTAGTAGCTGTCGTCGCCGGTGACGGTTTTAATCGCTAGGGTGTGGTTGGCTTCGTGGAGTCGCTCGGCGATCGCATCACGCCAGTTCAGGCTAATTTTGGGATTTGCTAAAACCTGCTGAGCCTGTTCACGGCACTGGGCACTTGCAGCCAAGTCCATCTGATCTATTCTGGCAAGATCGTCGTATAGCTTTTGGAGCGGAATTCTCTGCTGTGGCTGCCGGAGCGTCTCTGGGGAGAGATTGACGGGTTTTTGTGGCGTAGCTGGCATATCTGGCATGGTTTCATCCCTTTCTTTGAGTGTCCACTGATTGAATCGGCGGCGGACTAATGGGATTGTGGCCTCTTTTTTTCCTAGAAAGATAAGTCGCTAAAAAGATTTAATGAGTCGCAGCATTTCGTGAGGAAAACCTTGAGATAAGGTGAGCTTTTTTGCCTGGCGAGTAAATGTTCATAACAATAGCGGCAGGCAACACCTGACTTTCCTGTAATCTTTGCTTTTTCTGTCGCCACTTTTTCCACTCGTCCATTCACTCTGCAGAGGAGACCCTCACTATGCTGCTATCGCCCCAGGAGAAAGATAAGCTGTTGATTTTTACAGCGGCGCTGGTGGCTGAGAGAAGAAAGGAACGCGGCATTAAGCTGAACTATCCAGAGGCGGTTGCCTACATTTCGGCGGCCATTATGGAAGGTGCCCGAGAGGGGAAAACCGTCAGCGAGCTGATGAGCGAAGGAACCACGCTGCTGACACGCGCAGATGTCATGGAAGGCATTCCCGAGATGGTGCACGAAGTACAGGTCGAAGCGACCTTCCCAGATGGCACGAAGCTGGTCACCGTACACGACCCGATTATGGACTGAAGGAACAACTCATATGTATAAGCCGGACGAGTCAGAAACCATCCCCCTAGTTCCTGGTCAGATCATTCCAGGTAGCACCGATAGAATTGAGCTCAATGCTGGTCGTGACGTGATGTCTATGGTGGTAAAAAATGTGGGCGATCGCCCTATTCAGGTCGGCTCCCATTTTCACTTTTACGAAGTGAATGACGGTCTCGAATTTGACCGAGAGCGCACCAAAAAGATGCGGCTAAACATCACTGCGGGCACTGCCGTTCGCTTTGAACCGGGTGACGAAAAAAAAGTCGAGCTAGTCCCTTATGGCGGCAGTCAGGAAGTGTACGGCTTTAACAACAAGTTCAACGGCGCAAACGAAAGATAGGCAGCGCGCGACTGGCAGAACAACGCTAGATAAACAAGCTAGATAAACAAGCTAGATAAACAAGCTAGATAAACAGCAACAGAGTAGCAGCTATGCCCCTAACCACAGCACGTTCAGACGAACAGTCAGGTATGCACTCCAACCAGCCAGCTGCCGCGAGGCTAGGCATTGGCGGGCCTGTAGGCAGCGGCAAGACCGCTTTGATTGAAGGGATTGTGCCGCTGCTGATGGCACAGGGCGTAGAAGTGGCCGTCGTGACTAATGATCTGCTCACCACAGAGGATGCTGACCGGCTCAAGCAAAAGGGCTTTTTGCCGCCGGAGCGGGTAATCGGCGTAGAAACAGGGAGCTGTCCGCACACGGCCATTCGCGAAGACCCTACGATGAACCAGCTGGCGATTCAGGATTTAGAGCTGCTCTTTCCACAGCTGGATTTGATTTTGATAGAGAGTGGCGGTGACAATCTCGCCTCCACGTTTAGCTATGAGCTGGTGGATGCCTATATTTTTGTGATTGATGTGGGTGCCGGGGACGATATTCCTCGGAAAAATGGGCCAGGATTTGTGCAGTCGGATTTGGCGGTGGTCAATAAGGTGGATTTGGCTCCCTACGTGGGCGCTGATCTGGACCTGATGCGATCGCAAAGCGAACATTACCGACAAGGCAAACCCGTCATTTACACTAATTGCAAAACTAGCCTGGGGCTCGATGACGTCGTGGCCTTCATTCAAAAGACGCTGCTGTTTTCACTGGAGGCAGTCGCATAGCGCATTTAGCCCCCCCTTCAGCCAAGCCGCTAGCTCAGCTGAGGCTAGGATTTGCCTGCGATCGCAATGGCAAAACGGTCATGCGCGATCGCTACATGGCCTACCCACTGAGCGTATCCCCCATCTTCCGCCTCGAAGACAACGGCAGAAGCGCCTCACCCGCCCAGCAGCAGCGGGCCTACCTCTACCGCATGAACACATCGCCCGGCCTCCTGGCTGGAGACAGCCTGGAAATGTCTATCCGGTTAGACGCGGGCAGCTCACTCTATCTAGCAGACCAAGCTGCTACGAAGGTTCACACGATGCCCGTAGCAGGCATAGACAAAGCAACCAGCGCATCGGTGCACTATCACATCGAGGTTTGCTTCAGGGCCGATTCACCAAATAAAATGAGCGGCTCTGGTAAAAATTCCAACGTTGCCGCTTCGCCAACCTCGATGTGATAGTGCACCGATGCGCTGGTTGCTTTGTCTAT
>JBCBFY010000116.1:12888-16286 GCA_038527325.1 Cyanobacteria bacterium J06614_10 | reverse complement strand
CTTCTTTGCAGGTCAGTGATAGGTCTTCATTGAATGTCCAAAGGCTTTGCCCAGCTGTTGTCGGGTCCATAGAGGCGTAGAGCATTTGAAGCCTGCCCTGCCAGTTCCCAAGGACCTGTTCGATATGAAAGTGGGGTTCTTCGAACCGAGTCCCCCCGGTCTGGGTTTCACGAATGAGCGTAATGTATTTGATTTTGCTCGTCCCCTCCGCCGTGCCTTCGTACATAATCACAAATCGAACGCGGCGATCGCCCACTTTAAGAGACATTTCAGCACCGAACTGACTGAACTTGGACCATTGCGCCGTCCCCTGTGAGAAGGCTCCACTTTCAAAAAAATATACGTAGGGTGCAGGACCTGGCGCTGAGAATGAGCGACGGACAATATCGGGCGTTCCGCCCTCAGGCGTGCGTTCCAGCGTCAGCTGCATGGTTTGGCCTGGCTGAATTTCTTCTAGGGTGAGTACGCTGGGTGTTTCCTTGGTGAGGTCACCATCGGGAGAAAATTGGGCGAAGGTGCCATGCCAAGTGCCGATATTTTGCTGGATGCATTGCCATTGGGAGAGCATGGATGGGGATGGTCGCTGGTTAATAGGTGGGGTTGACTTCGGGCTCAGTGGTCTCTTCGGCGCTACCTAGGGGCGGGCGGATGGAGAGGTAGAGAGCGGCGCCTAGCAGAGGAATGAGGGTAGCGACCCAAAAAAGAGCTGGCTGGTGGAGAGCGCGTTTGGCCATGTCGGCTTTAATGAGGGGGCCAACGATGGCGCAGAGCATGCAAAAGTCGAGGCTCATGACGTGGATAAACTGGCTGGTTTGCCACTGCTGGGCAAAGTCGGCCCAGTCGCCGTTGATGAGTCCGTAGGTGATGAGTGTGATGCTGCCAAGTGCGATCGCTCTACCTGTCCAAGGCGAATCAACCAGGGCAATGAGCTTAGACTTTTCGCCTTCAAACTGAGTGTTTGATTCCCTCAGTGCTAGGTAGGGCAGCAGCGCAAATGCGCCGACAGCAAAGCTACCCGCAACGAAGGGCCATGCCGGAAGGTCTTTTCCTTGGCCATCTATCAGCGCTAGGCAAGCGTAGATCATGGGCCATATCCCCATCAGATTGAAGAGGGCGACAATGGCGGGGTTGATATCTGACCACTGCCCGGACGAGAGATTGGCAATTAGCTCTAAGGTGTCTGGCTGGGCCGGGGGCGCTAAGAGAAAGGCATACAGAACAAACCCGAGCCAAAGAAGCGCAAACCCTAATTTTCTGAACATTTTGATGCTGGAAGTGAAGACGGTAATGCTGGCTTAATGGCTTTCGGCGCTGAATAATCGCTCACTTTACAGAATTTCTTTAAGTTTTAAGTGACTATGTAACTAAGTCAGTGCATAGAACCCAAGCGTGCCAACTAAAGATTATCTTAATAATCGAAGGCAGTCAGAACATAGACCCTTACTGCTGAATTTTTCCACGGGTTGTGACCCAAGGGACAGGTTATGCAATCAAAAGAAGTCTTGAGACTCTACGAGGAGGGCTACAGAGATTTTACAGGGCTGTCTTTGGTAGGCGCTGACTTTGGGTCTCGCATTTTAGTAGATGTCAACTTTTCAGATTGTGATTTAACCGGGGCAAACCTGAGCCGCGCTTTTTTGACGAATGCTGATTTTACAGAGGCAAACTTGAACCGAGCAAATTTGCGGTTTGCCAAGCTGAGCGAAGCCTGCTTTCACCTAGCCAGCCTAAATAAGTCAGATTTGCAGGGCGCTTTTGCGGTGCGGTCAAATTTCTCTCGGGCCAGCATGAGCGGTGCAAACCTTTCTCATATTAATTTGCGAGCAGCACAGCTACACTCTGCCAATGTCAGCGGCAGTAACCTTTCGGGCGCTAACCTGCGCAACGCTAACCTAACGCAGGGCAATTTTGCCTGGGCAAATATGACCGGTGTGCGGTTAATTGGGGGGACGCTTTCGAAGGCGAAATTTACCGGTGTAAGGCTAGCGCGCGCGTTTCTAAATGGGTTGGATTTCAACGGTATGGGGCTGAGTGGCGTGAGCTTTCAGGAGGCTAAGCTGAAGGGCGCGACTTTTCGGCGGGCTGACCTCACAGCTACCAACTTTAGCGAAGCCAGTTTGCAAAATAGTGATTTTAAGTGGGCTCAGCTAGCCGGTGCGAACTTGGCCCATGCCAACCTACACCGGGCTAAATTTTCTCAGGCGGACCTGCGCCGGGTCGATTCGACCGATGTGAACTGGGATGATGCTGAAATGACTGGCGCATACTGGGAAGAGCTGGGGCTCGTGCAGATGCGAATGGTCACAGCTAGCTAGTTGTTATGTTTTTGGTTTAGGCGTTCTATGGGCGTTTGGGGATTGGTGTTAACGACGGCTCAATCTGAGGCTGAGGCAGGTGCGATCGCTGCTGCCCTCATAGATGCCAAGCTCGCAGCCTGCGTCAGCCTGTTCCCGATTAAATCTGTGTATATGTGGGAGGACCGGGTGCAGAACGAGAGCGAATGGCAGCTGCTGATCAAAACCCGGCTAGACCAGTTTGATGCGCTCTCTAGAAAGGTCAAATCTCTGCACAGCTACGACGTACCGGAGCTAATCGCTGTGCCGATAGAAAATGGCTCAGCGGACTACCTCAGCTGGATGGGAACGCAGATATCTTCTCGATCTGCTTAAAACTTGGATGCGGCGAGGGTTTTGTCGTCGTATTTGTAGCGGCTGCTGCGGTCGGTAATGCCGTATAGGTTAAACGAGATGGTGGGCTCATCTCCCATCGGTGCGACGCGATGCACGGCGTTACTCGTAAAGCCGATGATGTCTCCGGGGTAGAGGATTTGTTCTCCTACTTCGGTGAGGGTTGTGGGGTCTTGCTCAGCCTGCTTCCAAAACGTGTTTTTTTCCTGTCCGCCGACCATGGCGACGATGCCCCAAGTGGCATGGTTGTGAATTGTAGACTGGGTGCCGGGTGCCCAAGCGACCATCTGAACCGTGAGCGGATACTCGTGCTCACGGTAGAGAAAGTTGACAGACCAGCCCGTCTTCTGGCTGGGCGGTGTATATTCCATCTGCAGCCAGTAAGAGCTAATCAGCAGCTTGCGTACTCTGGGCACAAGTGCCTGGACCCGCTTGGCATCATCAGGTTCACCTGCCAAGATGTCTTCCATTTCAGTAAGGAAGCGGTACATTCTGTAGGTCTGCGCGGGCGGTTCGGTCTCGATTGAGCCGAAGGCGCTGCAGGTTCCATCATCTGTGACTAGCCAGTTCTTCATAGGTCAACTGTACGGGGGCGGTTCTACTGGAGCAGTTCTATTAGGACGAGTTTGTGTATCGCTGCTTACTATCTTATCTATCGATTACTTGAGGTCCGATGGTTTAAGGTCCGATGGTTTAGGGTCCGATGGTTTA
>JBCBFY010000116.1:0-12788 GCA_038527325.1 Cyanobacteria bacterium J06614_10 | reverse complement strand
GGTCCGATGGTTTAGGGTCCGATGGTTTAAGGTCCGATTGTCTGAAGGCTGGTTACTTGAAGAGGAGAGACTTGTGGGAAGACTGCTGCTAGGACGTAGCCTGCTGCTATTGCTAATGGGGTTTGCAGGGGTGGCCTGTCAGGAGGATGAGCTGTTTGGGCTGGTGCCGAAGGCTCAAAATCCAATTACTCGGCAAGACTGTACCGCTCAGGCTGGGTTTGCTTTTGTGGGGGGCGGTGACTTTGTGATGGGCAGCGATCGCACTGAGCGAGAATACGCCTATCGCATCACGGCAGAGGGCTTTGCCGACTCACCTGCCGAGGTGGCCTCAGCCGAAGCAGGCTACCGTCAAAACGGCTGGTTTGACCGCGAACCCGACCGGCAGACCGTCAACCTTGCTTCCTTTTGCCTCAGTGAGAACCTGGTGACAAATGTGGACTACCAGGTGTTTGTGCGGGCGACCGGACATCGCTCGCCCGGTATCTCTGCAGAAGAGTATCAGGCGCAGGGCTTCTTGGTGCATGACTACCGCGAGGTGGTGCCCTACCTATGGCAGGCAGAGCAGTATCCTAGCGAGCAGGGGCAGCATCCGGTGGTGCTGGTGTCTTATGAAGATGCGATCGCCTACGCTGAATGGCGATCGCAACGGGATGGTGTGACCTACCGATTGCCGACGGCTCTGGAGTGGGAGAAGGCGGCGCGAGGGACGGACGGGCGCTATTTTCCTTGGGGTAGCGACTGGCGAGCAGATGGGACCAACTGGGCAAAAAACGGCCCGATGGGCACCAGTGCGATCGCTACCTACCCAGCTAGCCGCAGCCCCTACGGCATCGAAGATATGGCGGGCAACGTATTTGAATACACCAGCACCCTCATCGAAAAAAACGACGGTCAGTTTGAAGTCTTGCTCAAAGGCTGTGGGTGGGACGACTATCCTGGCTTTTGCCGCGCGGCCTACCAGCACGACAGACCCCTAGACTCAAGGCATATTCTGTTTGGGTTTCGGCTGGTATTAGACGTGCCATAGCAGATAGCATCAACCCACTAAGATGAACTAGAGCACGTCCGGCTATTGAATCTCTGCTTTCCTCTACTCTAAGTTCCTTTCCAAGCTGCTCCTATGACGACTTCTCTCCCCTCCGACGCCGCCACGACAGCCGCTCGATCTACAGAGCCAACTCAGCTACTCAGTGAGCTACAGCGACTGGTTGATATCATTGCTCAGCTGCGAAATCCAGAGGGCGGCTGCCCCTGGGACCTTGCCCAAACGCCCGAGTCGCTGACGCCCTACGTGATTGAAGAAGCCTACGAAACGGTCGATGCCATTCGCAATGGCAGCAAAAAAGACATCGAAGAAGAGCTGGGCGATTTACTACTGCAAGTTGTTCTGCAGGCTCAAATCTTCAAAGAACAGGGTGATTTTGACCTGGGCGATATCGCTCGGGGCATTGCCGACAAAATGGTGCGCCGTCATCCCCATGTGTTCCCGGTGCAGACAGCGGACGCTACCGGTGGTCCTGTGATTGCCAAGACGGCGGAAGCAGTCAAGGTAAATTGGGAGACCATCAAGGCTGCAGAAAAGGCCGATACTGAAGACCCCAATAAACTCACGCCAAAATTTGACCGGTATGCGCGATCGCTGCCTCCGCTGATGGGCGCTATGAAAATCTCTAAAAAAGCGGCAAAAGCAGGCTTTGAATGGGCCACTCTCGACGAAGTGTGGGAAAAAGTGGAAGAAGAAATCGGTGAGCTGCGTCAGGCGATTGGTCACGAATCTAAAGCGGCTCAGGAAGCGGAGCTTGGCGATGTCTTTTTCTCCCTGATTCAAATTGCTCGCTGGCAAGGGCTAGACCCTACCGCCGCGCTGCAGGGTACGAACCGTCGCTTTGTCAATCGGTTTGCCGGGGTCGAAGCGCAAGCGCAGCGTCCCCTATCTGACTACAGCATTGAAGAATTAGAGGCTTTTTGGCAGCAGGCGAAAAAGCAGCTGGCGCAGGCTGAAAAGACTCAGGCACTGTAATGACTGTCTGCTCTATACGGCACCGCCCTTGGCTTGATCTAGATCTGGGCTCACTTTTAGGCGAATTGCGATCGCCGTAATATTGTCATGGCCATTGACTTCGTTGCTGAGCTGTACGAGGTTATTGACCCCGGTCTCCAGCTCCTTCTGCCCTCTCAGCATAGGGTCAATGTGGCTTTCCAAATAATCTTCGACAACGTCGTTGTCACTTAGGCCATCGGAGCAGAGCAGCAGCAGCGTATCTTCTGAAAAGCTCAGAGTGCTCACGCTAGGCACCAAGTCCTCAGACTCTCTGGGTCCGAGCGCTTGAGTAAGCTGGTAGGCGTCGGGGCGTGAGTAGGCGGCTTCCGGCTCAATGCCACGCTGAATTTCTCGCTGGCCTACTTCGTGGTCAACGGTGACTTGCTTGAGACCTATGCGGCGGGTGTGCTGATACAGGCGGCTGTCTCCCACATGGGCCACAATCGCTGATGTCCCTTCTAGCAGCAGCATCACCAAGGTCGTTCCCATGCGCTCGTGCCCTGCCCGCTGTTCTTTTTCGTTGACTTCAAAAATGGCCTGATTGGCCAGTCTTACCGCCTCTATCACGGTATCTTCGCTAGGTAGGGGGCGGGGCGCTTCACCTGCGCGCGGTGCTGGCCAATGCTCATTAAAGTACTCCGAGAGGGTTTCGGCCGCTAGCTGACTGGCGACTTCCCCCCCATCGTGGCCGCCCATGCCATCGCAGAGAACGTACAGGCCATGGGCTCTTGTTCGTTGCCCGCAATTACCCGATCGCTTTTGCAAGCTATTGGCAATCAGGAAGCAGTCTTCGTTGTGATCGCGCTGTCGGCCCACGTCGGTTTGCCCGGCATCTTCTAAGCTGACCAGCTTCATCGGCAGCACCATGGTTGCCTCGCTATTGTCTGGAGACTCAGCAGATGACTCAGCATCTAGCAGAACAGTGTTTGCAAGGAGCTGTTCGTCAGAGCTGTCAAAAGGTGACTCTGTAGAGGTTTCTGTCTCTAGTGCTGAGTCATCACTTTCCCAGGGGTCTTCGAGTTCAGCCATGTCTGGGTCTGAATAGTTTGAGCTAGGTGGCATAACGTTCGGCGGAGAAAATCCGGATGGCGTAGTGTAGGCGCTAGATTCGGATGCGGCGGTCGACTCGGGGGTGATAGCGGCAGGGGTATCGAGCAAAGCTTTCCCAATGTCAGCGAGTTCGCGACTGAGCTGTTCTAGCGTTGCGGCGGCGGAGACGGCTAAGATGAGCTGTCTGATCTGCCGGAGCGAGGCGATGTCGCCTTTGTGGGGCTGTGCGAGCAGTGATTTTAAGAAGGCCTTAAAGTCTTGAAGGGTGGGCGACGGGTCGACCGGTGGGATAAACCGGCGAATGCGCAATGACTGTTCTGAATCGATGCCCAAATTATCGGCCTGCAGGAGGCTAGATCGCCACTGCGGAATGGGGGCGAGTGCAGCCCACAGCTCGGTTAGCCGGTACATCCAATACACATACTGAAGCGGATCTATCGCCGTGGAGAAAGCCTCTAAAATTGAGGAAATCGAAGCCTGCTCCGGCATGATGAGCAACGCTGTATCGTCTTGCTTCCAGGTATCGTAAAGCGGCGGGGCGGCGTCTGGTAGTAGCAGGTAAGGATAGGCAGCTTGCGGCAGCTCTGGCGCTGCTTTTAGGATTTCGATGGAGGGTGCTTCTGAGCTGATAGAGGCTAAGTCGGACAGCTGCTTTTGTAGGGGCGATCGCACCTCTGGGGTTTTATCAAGTATGCACGCGCTGCCTTGGCTGAGCACCGTGAGCACCTGGTATCGGTCCAGATAGTGCTCAGTAGGATCATTTGAGAGGCTGCTTTCTGCCGTCACTGCCAGGCTAGTATCTGGTATTAGTTCTAGCGTGTCTGGAGGCATCAGCCTGACTTGTAATCTGTCTGGCGGTGGGAGCGGTGAGGGTGACTTCTGGCCTATCTCTTGGGGCTCGGAAACCGATAGGGGCGCACCACAACGCTGGCAAAATTTGTGATCAGCCGGGTTTTTAAAGTGACAGGCGGCGCAGGTGAGCATATCGGTCTTCAAATGAACTTTTTTAAAATGAACTTGATAGGACTTAATGGATTCGGGTTCACGGTCGATATGGCCCCTAGTCTAGCTTCTGAGGATTGGGCTTTTGAGTATCGATAAGCGTTCTGATTGGCAAATTATCACGAGCGTTCAGGTGGATTATGCCTGATTATGGTCGCGAATTCTTGGCGCTGGCTCACAGGTTGCTGATCGGCTTGGCTGCTTGCTTGAGGATTATTTGCTGATTGAGAGGTGGCGGAGCGATCGCACTTCTTCAGCGGTGAGCGATCGCCATTGTCCGGGCGCTAGTCCTGACAGGGTGAGCGCCTGCCCACGGCGGCTGCCCGATAGCAAAAGCGCGCTGCGGACCAAGCGCAGGGTTGGAAAGCCGACTGCCGCAGTCATCCGACGCACCTGACGGTTTTTGCCTTCGGTGAGTGTGAGTTCTACCCAGGCGGTTGGTATGTGCTTACGATAGCGAATGGGCGGGTTTCTGGGTGGTAGGTCAGGTTCGGCGATGAGCTTTGCTTCTGCCGGGCGGGTGCGGTAGCCACGGATGGTAACGCCACCTCTGAGTTTCTCTAGAGCTGATTCGTCTGGGATTCTTTCTACTTGAGCCCAATACTGGCGGCGATGGGCAAATTTTGGATGGCTAAGTCGATGCTTCAAGGGGCCATCATCGGTTAGCAGCAGCAGTCCTTCGCTATCTCTATCTAGCCTGCCGACTGTATATACCCCGGGCACTGACACAAAGTCTTTTAGCGTTGTTCGACCGGTGTCATCTGTGAACTGGCTGAGGACGTTATAAGGCTTGTACAGCAGGAGGTAACGGTAAGCCACGTAAGCAATCTTATTAATTCTTGAACTCTATTGATAAATCGTCCGAAAGCTGTGAGCAATCGATATCCTAGGAAAACTTACGATTGACTTTTCTGATTAACTCTTCACATCGCAACTTATCGGCCATGAACAACTTTAAAACGTATCGAATGAACTGTACGCTCACTTTCGGAGACATCTACAGCCAAATCATCGTGTGGTTGATTGTGCTGTTTGTGAGCTTGGCCGCTGCACTTGGCCTGATGGGTGCGAGCCGCCCTATCTATGCCCTAGCGACGGTTGGCCTGATTCTGGTGCTGTCGCTGCCTTTCTTGCTGTTTGCCTTTGTGACCACCCTGCTCAATCACATCGAGTTTAGTGAGGTAGATGCCCCAGTAGCGTCTGCTGCGGATCAGCGATCGCCAGCCGCGCAAATGTCTAGTCAGAGCGCGTAGGGCATATCGGTAAAAACATATCGGTAAAAATATCTGATCTGTCTCTATCTTTAGAGCAAACGGGGCCACTGCTTTTATCAATGGCCCCGCTTGATCTATTTGGTTTCTGGTGGCCTTAAGCTACTGAGAAAAAACTGCGATTAGGGTGCGACGGGTGCTTCGGTCGCCTCGGAGGCAGCCTCGCCACTGTCTGCTTCATCACTGCCTGCTGCGTCGCCGTCAGCGGTTTCTTCCTCTGCTGCGCTCTCAGGCGCTGTCTCCGCAGATTCTGCGTCGTCAGGCGCCGTTCTTTCACTAATCAGCTCTCGTACGCCGTCCTTATATTGGGTGGGGGCGAGGGCCAGTGCTTGGTCAAAGAGGGCTTGTGCGCCAGCCTCATCTCCTTGCTCCCTAAGTACGAGCGCCTTTGCCAGGGTTGGCCGGAAATCAGGCTGAGTCGGTGAGGCTGCCTGCGCATCTGCGATGGTCTCGTCGTAGAGCTTGAGCGCTTCGTCGTAGCTTTCCTGCTCGACATATACCTGACCTAGCAGCAGCTTTACCGATAGCTTGTCGATGCTGCCTGGAGAAAGCTCATTGGTTTGATCGGCGGTGGCGAGAGTGTCTTTGAGTAGGCCGACCGCTGCTTCTGTGCGCTTCTGGCTGATGAGCAAGGCAACGAGTCCTTCGAGGGCGGGAATGCTGCCAGGGTTTTGGGTGAGCACCCGGCGGTAGACTTGGGCTGCGCCTTCTAAGTCTTGGAGTTGCTGTTTTGTCTGGGCTAGGGCGATTGAGTATTCGGGAACGGTGGGGTTGAGTTCAGCGAGCTTTTCTAACGGCTCTACGGTGCCTTCGAGGTCGCCCAAGGCAATTTTGGCTTCGATGATGCCGATGAGGGCCGTTTGGTTGTTTGGCTCGCGACCGAGGACGGCTGTGTAGCCGTCAATTTCACCCTGGAGTTTGCTGGTTTGGTCGGCGCTGGGCTGTTGGGATGTCGCTAGGTTGGCATCGCCGCTAGAAGATCGGCCATTGAAAGCGAATAGGACAGGCACCGCGACAAAGGCTGCCACCGCCAGGATCAGTACGCCCCTCACTAGCCAACTATCCTTCTTTAAAACCACAGCAGTCTCCTTGGCAACAAATGTTTTATTCATCAAAATATCTTGCTCATATTAACCCTAAGCTTCCCGTTATCGCTTCCGTTATTGCGCCTGCATGCTGCCTAAGGGAGCAACGTTCAGCCAAAAAAGTACGGATTTGCCTTGGCCCTGGGTGAACTATTAGTCACAGGATTTTACTGAGTGGTTTTAGGTTTCTGACTTACAAATTGCCTACAGATTGCCTACAGATTGCCTATGCTTTTGGGTGATGGCGGTTCACAAGACAGGCTAAACCAACTTTTTTTAATAGTTTTTCATCTAGGTGTTTCCTTTTTGACAAGAACCGTGAACTCTCAGTAATAGGGGCTAGCTGCCTACGTTAGCCTGTAAAAAATCTTGTAAGAACGTAGCGAGTGCCATAAATCAAGTTTGGCGCTGATGCTAACCTAGGTTATGGAAAGCGCTACTGAAGTTATGAAAGCGACCTTTCCGTGAGGTTTTCCCACCTCAACCATCAGAGTCGCAGGTACAGTTTCAGGAGTTGAAGAGTTGATGAGTTCTGCCGCTAGCCGCCCCTCTCGGCCTACAGGTCAATCTGCGAGCCCTTCCGAGGATGCCGCTCTGAGTCAGTCAGCGCGGCCAGGTTCGGCGTCCGCAGCGAATGGGTCAGAGTCTGGTTTGCGCAGGCCACCTAGTCGCTCTCTGCTGAAGCCGCCTGCCAGACCCAAGCCGCCAGTCGCACCGCCTGCTGCGGCGGCTGTACCCGCTGCCCCACCCACGTCTGCGCCGCCGGAGCCCGAGGTTCCCCAGCGCCCAGGGCCCATCTCACTGCCGAGCGAACCGATGCAGTACCGGGCAATTGGCCTGCTGAAGGGAAAGTATGTCCCTTCTGAAGAGCAGTTCAACCGAGGAGATATCGCTGTCGAAGACGGCACGATGGTGGATGCGGTCTTGCTAGGCCGAGTGACCAGCCTGATAAAAAAACATATTGACCTAGAGCAGTCCCACCTTTGGGTGGTGTATCCTCGCACGCTGTATAAGGAAGAAGAGGGTGAAGCTGAGGAAAAGATCCCGGCGCTGCACGTTCAGATTGTGGGCGTTTGGGAGCCTGAAACGCTCAACCCTGATGCTGCCGATGCGGAAGAAGAAATGCGCCCGCTCTCCAGCACCGAGGCAGAAGACCAGTGCGATCACTTCTCAGTACGGGGAGAGATTGCTAAGTACTCCCAGGACCAAGGCGAAATCGTCGTCAATATTGTGCAGAAGAGCAAGTCTGAGACTGCAAAGCCGAAGCGCCCCTTCAAGCTGCTGGTGAACGGTACGCTGACAGGCCGGACAGTGGGCTACTTTTGGGATCTTACGGTGGAGCGTCAGGAAGGCAAGCTGGTGCTCAAGGAAGGAAAGGCGATCGCAGTGGTGCCACCTAAAAAGAAGCCAAAGGGCCAAAAGGGTGGTGGACGCAAGCGCGGCGGCAGCAGACCCAGAGGAAGTGCGGGTGCGCCCAAGCCCAAGCCCAAGCCCAAGCAGAGTACGGCTGAAAAGCCTGCAGAGGTTGCTGCTGAAGCGGCGCCTGCCCAGTCTGAGTGACTGATTGGTTCGCTGAATCATTAAATGGTTAAAACGCTACTGGCCCTAGCGGATATCTAGTTGGGGTCCCCAGCTGTTTTGAGGCATTAGGGGCGTGTCGGCGGGTAGGGGCGCGATCGCTGCTGTCAGCTCAAATTCGCCTGAGTCAATCCGCTGCTTAAGATCTAAGGCAATTTGGCTAGAAAAGTACAGGCTCGTCAGTGGCGCTGTCCGTACAGACTTGCCATCAAGGGCAATCCGTCCAGATTTTAGCTGGGCGTAGCTGACGAGGCCAAAGGTCGGACGCACCCGGCGCGGGATAGAAAAGTCAATCACTGGGGCGACTAGGTCCTCATCTTTAACGGTACATCGGCTGAGCACTGTTTCGTTCAAGATGGGGATAGGCAAGCCAACGCCGAGCATCATGGATGGCCCATACCCTTTGAAGTAGCAGCCTCTCACCCAGTGGGCGTCCATCTTTTTGGCATCGCCAATCAGGGCGACGGTGGCGGCTGGGCCAATGGGTGAACGGTTCGGCAGGCGGCGCTGCAGGGGGAAGTGCTGGGTACCTTCCCACGCGATGTAGCCCTCACCACCGCCGAGTAGGACGCGGGTGCCGATGCCGATAGTTTGCAGATCGGGGTCGTTTAAGAGCGGTGAAAGGGCGCCTGTATTGGCATAGACGGCATTGCCTAGGTGTGGCTGCAGCGGGCCGAGGTAGGTAGAGAGTGGGCGATCGCCTCCGTTGACCGCCACGATGAAATTTTGGTAGAGATTGCGCGGATTGAATAGGTAAAACTGGTTGACGCGATCGCGCGTAATCTTGGTGTCTAAGCTGGCCCTGGGGTAGCAGTCGGTCACCTGCCCGGTGGCCGTGAGGGTGACGGCTCTATCGGCAATCAGGTCGGCAATGACATGGCCGCCGCCGCGCTCTTCGGCCTCCCCTTCTCGGTTACTATCGCGGCTGCGCGTCGCCATCTGCCCCGCCCCAATGTACAGATCCACCGCGCCAAAGCCCGCGTAGGCCAGCACCCCATCGAGGTAGCATTCGACGATTTTGATAGGTGGGTCAGTATGGCCGAGGTTGAGCATGGCTCCTGAACCCTCCATGGGTTCAAAGGTGCCTGTGGTGATCACGTCGACGGTTTTGGCTGCTTGGGCAACCCCCATCTCGGCAATCTGGGCTTTGGCTTCGGTGATTGTCCAAACGGTGACTTTCCCCTGACGAATTTTGTGGTTGATTTCGTCAATGGTGCGCATTTTGGGCCGTTGTGGGGAGTTCGAAGGGGATAGAGCGAATGGAAACTAGGTTGACTGGGGCGGTTGGGAAAGGGGGTTGACTGTTGCAGAGATTGGCAAGGGGAAATTTAGTGAGGGCGGTCTCGCCAGAGGCGTGCGCCTAGGATGCTGCCAACGGTGAGGCTGGGCATTAGGACAATTGCGATCGCCCACCGGTTTAGCGTCCTAGAATCGACGCTTTTGAGTGAGATGGCCGGGCCGCCCACTTTAATGAGTATGCTGAGTAGCGCTGAGAAGGCAATGACCTTAAGCAAAAAGCGAGTGTTGTCTTGCATAGTTTGTCGTTTAATTTGCAGGCGCGAGGGTGACGGTCATTGCGCACCATTCGTCTTGATGAATCTTGCTATTGACCTGCCAGCCACGGGCAGTGAGATGCTCTTCGACCCAGTCTGCTTTGCTAGTGAGGATACCGCTGAGAATGCACCAGGTGGAGGGGTGAGCCAGCTCGCTTAGCCGAGGAAGAATCATTGCCACAATGATTTCGGAGAGAATATTGCAGATGATGCCGTCTACCGGGCCGTCTGCCATCTGAATAATTTCGCCGACACTTCCTAGCTCTACCTTCAGCTGTGCTGACGGAATTCCGTTGAGATTGGCATTGTCTCGGGTGGCCTTGGTGGCTAGTGGATCGACGTCAGCAGCATAGACCTGCTGCGCGCCGTAAAGCAGCGCGGCAATAGAGAGAATGCCGGATCCGCAGCCAATATCGGCAAAGGTAAGCCCATCTAGAGCCTTTTGCTCTAACGCCTTGAGGCAGAGCTGGGTGGTGGCGTGGGTGCCGGTGCCAAATGCGCTGCCAGGATCGAGGGTGAGGACGGTGCGCTGGGTGTCTGGTGGGGGCATCCAGGCCGGATTGATTAGCAGGTGATCGCCGACTTCTTCCGGTTTCCAGTGCACCTTCCAGCTCTTCGCCCAGTCCTCCGCTTCTATTAGCTGCCAAGTGACCTGGAGGGGGGCAGGCAAGCCATTTTCTAGGGCACTACTCGTCAGCTCGGATCGCAGCGCCTCGAAGTCTGAAGGCTGAAACTGCGCCTCAAGCAGATAGGCGCTGACTCGGCGAGTATCTCCCTGCGTCTGGCTTGCTGTGCCCTTGCTGCCCAGCTGCTCAAAATGCCAGTAGACGCTGTCTTCCAGTTCAGGCGGGCAGGTAACCGTGACCTCCCACCATCGAGGGTCTGTTTGCGGATGACGGGTAGAAAGCATGTCGGTCAGTGAACTCTCCAAGATGCCGAGCTAGCGAAAGGCCGACTACAGGGCAACTGTGTAGGCATCGCGGATGCCCGGCTCCTTTTTGATTTCTTCCAGGATGCCTTCTGGCAGGGGGTCGTCGATGCTGAGGACCATGACGGCATCGCCGCGGACAATCTTGCGGCCCACTTGCATGCTAGCGATATTGACATTGAAGCTGCCGAGCAAGGAGCCGATTTTGCCGATGATGCCAGGCATATCGCGGTGAAGCGTAAACAGCATGTACTTCGTCGGCGGTACGTTGATCGGAAAATCGTCCATGTCGATGATGCGAACTTCGGTGCCGCCAAGCAAAACGCCCGTGACAGAGTGCTCGCCAAGGGAACCCTTTGCCGCTAGGTAGAGCGAGCCCGTATAGTCTTCTGCAGTCGTATCGCGCGTTTCGATTACCCGAATACCGCGTTCTTTTGCCTCGATGGACGCATTGACGTAGTTGACCCGCTCTTGCAAGGCATTTGACAAAAGACCTTTGAGGGCAGCGATAACAATGGGCTTGGTGTCGTTTTCGGCGAGTTCGCCCTGCAGGCGAATATTGAGTTCTTCGATGCGACCGCCCGCCAGCTGGCCGACAAAGTTACCCAAGGTTTCTGCCAGGTTGAGATAAGGGCGTAGCTTTTCAAGTACGTCGGGACGCAGTCCTGGAATGTTGACGGCTGAACGGGCGGGTAGCTCAAGCAGCACATCGCGGATTTGCTCTGCGACATCTACGGCGACGTTGACCTGCGCTTCTGCGGTGGATGCGCCGAGGTGAGGGGTAAGCACAAGGGACTTGTCAAGCGATCTTAGCGGGGAGTCACCCAAGGGCTCTTCGCTGTATACATCTAGCGCTGCCCCTGCAATCACGCCGTCTTTTAGCGCGTGGGCTAAGGCTTCTTCATCGATAATGCCGCCGCGCGCGCAGTTCACGATGCGAGCGCTGGGCTTCATCTTCGCCAGGGCGTCTGCGTTGATCAGGTTGGCGGTCTCTGGCGTTTTTGGAATATGGAGGGTGATGTAGTCCGATTCGCTCAGCAGGAAGTCCATTTCTACCAGGCGGCAGCCCAGCTCTTCGGCCCGCTCGCTAGAGATGAAGGGGTCGAAGGCGAGGAGGTTCATGCCCATGGCCCGGGCAACGGTGGCCACATGGGAGCCAATTTTGCCTAAGCCGACGACGCCGAGTGTCTTTTTGTATACCTCTACGCCAGTGAATGCCTTACGGTTCCAATCGCCAGCCTTCATCGATTGATTGGCTGCTGGAATGTAGCGAGACATGGACAGCATCATGGCTAGGGCATGTTCGGCGGCGGCGATGGTGTTGCCTTCTGGTGAATTGACCACTACGATGCCACGACGGGTAGCGGCTGGCACGTCGACATTGTCGACACCGACGCCCGCACGACCAATAATCTTCAGCTTCTTGCCTGCTTCGATGACTGCCTGGGTCACTTTGGTGCCCGAGCGAATCATGAGCGCGTCATACTCAGGAATGATGGCGATGAGCTCTTCTAGAGGCAGTTTGATTTTTACATCTACGGTGGCGACCTGGGAGAGAATGTCCAGTCCGGCCTGATCGATGGGATCTGAGACGAGTACCTTTGGCATAGAGCGGCTAGAAGAAAATTTTGGGTTGCGACACAGGGTGTCATGGTACTGCAAAGCGGGAGCCTATTTTCACCCTTGTGATTCTCCTTATTAACTGGGATTAATTGGCGCTGAGAGCCTCCAGTGCATTGAATGCATCCACAATGACAATGTTCGACATTAGGAAACCTTCGGGATCGCTTAGATGAATGCGGTCAGTGGGTTTAAGGTTTGTCACATTTGCGCTGTCTGGGGTCGCAGCGTCGGTCGGATTATTGTGGGTCGTGTCAGTACTCTCTGATTGAACGATGACCCAGCCGGATTGGATGTGGGGTGCGATCGCACGTCCCAATTTCTCTAGCCCCACCTGTCCATAAACGTCGTAAACCGTTTCGAGCGAAATGCCTGGCTTTAGCCGCAGGCCCATCATGATCGTTTCGACGACTTGTTCAGTGGGTGGCAGCAGGCTATCGTCTGTTTCTCCACCGCGGGTGACAAACTGCGCGACCCAGGCTTGGTAGGTCTTTTGGGTGCGGGGCCGGTCGATGCGCTGAGGGCCGCCGGGCTGAGGAAGGTAGCTGGTGGCCCCCATGCCAAAGCCGTAGTTGGCTTCACATTGCCAGTAGGTGAGGTTGTGCTGGGCTGCATATCCTGGCTTGGCGTAGTTGCAGATTTCGTAGTGGTCGTAGCCGT
>JBCBFY010000115.1:0-16391 GCA_038527325.1 Cyanobacteria bacterium J06614_10 | reverse complement strand
AAAAAGGCAGTTAGCCTCAGCAGATAGGCTAATTGTAATCACTTCCAAAGGCGAGAGCGGACACTTCAACTAGTCCTGCTCTCGCCTTTTTGTCAATTTCCTTTTTACGATCTCTCGTGTGTGCATGTGTAAGAGAGCGTTTGACGACAGTCAGGAGCATGAGTTGTAGAGCCGCTTCGTCACACTTTCGATTCTACTCACTTTTCTAGGTTCGTTCGATTTGAGTACATATTTACGCTGAGTCTCACTCTTATGTTCGAGGAGAAAAAAAGCAGCTGTCGATACCTTTAAATAAGAACAGCAGTTGTGGCAAAAATAGCAGCTGCGAAGGAAAATCAACAACATTTAGGAGACTCACTACTTATGGCACTTGCTAGCCTAAAAGAAACTTACCCCGACTATCGCAACACATTTAACGAGCAGAGCATCAGTCACCTAGACGACTACAGCGTCTATGCTGCAGACGATGACAAGGTCGGCTCCGTAGAAGATGGTTTGTTCGACACTGAGTCCGGTCAATTTCGCTATCTCGTCGTCGACACGGGCGCCTGGATCTTTGGCAAGAAAGTCTTGCTGCCGGTCGGTCTCACTCGGTTCGACAACAGTCAGAAGCGTGTATACGTGAACCGTCTGACAAAAGAGCAGGTAGAAAACCTGCCAAAGTACGATGGTGATGCCGTTGTAGACTACGACTACGAAGAGTCTGTCCGTGGGATTTATCGTGAAAACTCGGTCAGTCAGAGCGCCCCTGTCAGTGGCACAGCGACTACGACAGCAGGCACTTACACTGCAGATACCTACACCTACGAGCAAGACGCGGATCTCTACACAGTAGACGAAGCTGAAAAGCACAACCAGCCTATCCGCCTCTACGAAGAGCGTCTCGTCGCCGACAAGGACCGCGTCCGAGCAGGTGCTGTCTCAGTTGGTAAGCGAATTGAAACAGAAACGGCAACTGTTTCTGTTCCCGTCGAGAAAGAGCGTGTCGTCATTGAGCGCTCTGCCCCCACAGGGACAGCGGCAACCACAACCGATCACGCGTTCCAGGATGGCGAAGTTGCTCGCGTAGATGTTTACGAAGAGCGCGCTGATGTTCGTAAGGAAGCTGTTCTTAGAGAAGAAGTAAACGTTCGCAAAGAAAGCGAGCAGGAAATGGTAAGGGAAGAAGCTACCATTCGACGTGAAGAACTCGAAGTAACAGCAGATGATGACTCTGTGATTGTCAACAAATAAAGCGGATTGCTCCGTGACTGCTTTTAGGGAGTAGTTCACAATACAAGGCCTCAGTAACCGTCGGTCACTGAGGCCTTTTGTTCTTTTCATAAGCCGCAACGATTAACATACTATACGCCTGTAGATATATTCATAAAAATTCATATACACTAATAATGAAAGATAGCGATCGCAAACTTCATTGAAAGGTACGTCAAATGTCTTCTCCAAACGGTGTCATGATGCAGTTCTTCCACTGGTACAACGAACCGGATGGAACCTTATGGAACGAATTAGCTGAAAAAGTCGAAGGGTTGGCAGAGTCAGGCGTTACCTCGCTGTGGTTGCCACCAGCCTACAAAGGGTCCTCTGGTGGATATGACGTTGGATATGGTGTGTACGACATGTACGACCTAGGTGAATTTGATCAAAAGGGGTCTGTGCGAACAAAATATGGCACCAAAGAAGAGTACGTTAGCGCCGTAAAGAAAGCGAAAGAAGCAGGCATCAGAGTCTATGCGGATGTCGTTTTGAACCATAAGCTAGGGGGCGATCGCGAAGAAGAATTTGTTGCCACACCTTTCGCACCTAACAACAGAAAACAGCCCATTGGCGATCCGGTCACCATCAAAGCTTGGACCCATTTTGACTTTCCTGGAAGAGACGGCAAATATTCGGAATTTGAGTGGCATTGGTGGCACTTCAAAGCGGTTGACTACAACGCCTACGAGCAGGGAGAATTTGAGGCGATCTATCTTTTTGATGGAAAGTCTTTTGAAGATGAAGTCGACATGGAAAAAGGTGGCTTCGACTACCTGATGGGGTGTGATTTAGATTTTTCCCATCCAGAAGTGCGAGAGGAGATGATGCGGTGGGGCGAGTGGTACGTCGACACGACAGACGTCGATGGATTTCGTTTCGATGCTGTTAAGCATGTTCGAGCGGGTTTCTTTCCAGACTGGATAAAAAATGCTCGAAAGTACAGTGGCAAGCGTTTGTTTGCAGTCGGAGAGTACTGGTCTTACGAGATTGAGGCCCTGCATCATTTCATTGAAGTGACTGATGGTGACGTTAACCTATTCGATGCGCCATTGCATTACAACTTTAGGCAGGCCAGCACAGCCGGTAATGGCTACGACATGCGAACCATATTCGACGATACGCTGGTTCAAGATCAGCCTACGCTTGCGGTCACCCTAGTAGACAACCACGATTCTCAACCGTTGCAGGCCTTAGAGTCGGTTGTAGAGCCCTGGTTCAAGCCGCTGGCCTACGCGCTTATTTTGCTGCGGCGCGAAGGATATCCCTGCATCTTTTACGCTGACTACTACGGCGCCCACTACAAGGACACCGGCTCTGACGGCGGTGAGTACGAAATCTGGCTTGACAGTCACCAGTGGATAATCGATAAGTTTCTAGAGGCGCGCCGTGAGTATGCCTACGGCGACCAGTATGATTACTTTGATCATGCGAACACCATTGGCTGGACCCGTTTGGGCACTGAAGAATTTCCAGGCGGAATGGCCGTTGTGCTCAGCAATGGAGGTTCGGGAAGTAAGTGGATGGAGATTGGCCAGGCCAATCGTACTTACATCGACCTCACAGAACACATCGACGAACCTATCACCACTAATGACGAAGGGTGGGCTGAGTTCCGCTGTGACGCAGGCTCGGTTTCTGTCTGGGTTCCTCAGTCAGGCTCGTAGGCGAAATGGGCTGTCGCAGACGCTATTGGACCTGCGACAGCCTTAAGGTGCCTTTGTTTTTAGCTCAATCGTGTAGAGAGATTTTCCGGCTGTGATAAAAAGTTGATTTTTCTCTTTGCCGCCAAATGTGAGATTGGCGCAAACCTCTGGCACCATAATTTTCCCCAGCCGCGTGCCTGCAGGATTGTAAATTTGCACGCTGTCTTCCGAGCTGGTGAATAGATTTCCCTGTTCATCTACGCACATTCCATCGGGCTCACCGGGCTCCACCACAGCAAATACTCGACCTTCTACCGCGCTACGACCATCGACAATGCGGTAGGCAAGAATATGGTGATGTAGCTGAGGACTGACAACAGCGGAGGTATCTGACACATATAGCGTGCGCTCATCCGGACTGAAGACAAGGCCGTTTGGCCTTTCCATCTCAGTGATGACGGGCGTAATGTCTCCAGTTTTTGGGTCGAATCTAAATACGTAGCTGCCAAACTGTTCTTGCTGACCACCGCAGCCTTCTTGCGGGTTGGTAAGCCCAAAAGGTGGATCAGAAAACCAAAGGGTGCCGTCACTTTTGACCACCAAGTCGTTTGGGCTGTTTAGCCGTTTGCCCTGGTAGCTATCTACCAGGATTTGCCATTCTCCGTTTTTATCTTGGCGTGTGATCGCGCGATCGCGATGAGAACAGGCCACAATTGCACCGTCTAAATCAATGGCATTGCCGTTTTGATAGCGGGCAGGCGCTCGAAAATCGCTGACTTTACCATTGTGCCACTGCAGAACGCGATCGCCCTTCGTATCACTCCAAATCACACTGTCGCGCTCTGGAATATACACAGGACCTTCCGTATGCTCGCAGCTATCATCCAGCAATATAAGAGACGCCTGCGCATCTACTAGCTCAGTCATCTTCGAATCGTGTATTTCAATCTGGGTTGCGATCGCTTGCATCATTTGGCCAATCAAAAAACTACCGGGCAGAGGGGAATTGGAGAGTGCACCACCTGAATGGTGCGCGTCTCACCAGAATATTTCAAGCCTGGGAAAACACAAAGCAGTTTTCACACAGCAGCGTTAGCAAATCGCCTCCCGCCAATACTCTAGTCGTCACTTTTCTCAATAAAAAAAGTGCCCCTTGCAATGTTTGCGAAGGAGCACTTTTTCTATGTTTCTACGCCCGTACCGGCACACCTTTAGGAGGCAAGCAAATACATCCTTAGATTAGCAGTCTACTATTCACGCCTATTGAGCAGCCTCTTCCTGAGCTGCCTCAGGAGCAACAGCCTCGGCTTCATCCTGAGGCGCTAGCGCCTCTGTAGGCTCTGCTGGGGCTTCTTCAGTCAAGTTGACATCTGGTAAATTGACTTCTGGCACATCCACCTGCACATCCGGCAGCTCGATAGCAGGAGCAGAATTCTCTCTTTCGATGACAGTTGTCTCTCTTTCGATGACCCGTTCTCTTTCTACCTGGGGTACGGGTGTTTGGATAGCGCGATCGCCTGTCAAGAAGTACACAGCCACACCTGTTCCCGCCGCCAAAACGGCCAAGACAATTCCAAACAGCATACCGCTAGCAGCGCTGTCATTTGCACGAGCCCGCGCATCTTCACGCTCACGGCTCCTTAAGTTTCCCTGCACGTAGCTCTCGTCGCTGCGTCCCTGCACGTAGCCGTCCCGGCGCGCTACCTCCTCCGGCGTAACCTCTCTACCACGCACACCAGGTAAAGATTGATCATTCAAGTTGTTGTTAATAGCCATAGTTTGCTGTATCCTCCAATTCAACAGTTCCATCTTCAAATGGTCAGACGAACCCGATGATTCCGATACAAAAAGCGGCCAAAAGACCGTCTAGTAATATCTCTTGTTATTTCATACTTACAAAAGAGTAACAAACACAAGCAGACACTGGCTTCCCCTGATAGACAGATTCTCTCTATCGATACGGCTTTCCTATTCCCTATATATTTGATATCTCCTCTCTCGCAACACGGCCTCAGCAACTACTTAGCCCTAAGAAATCACTCATTTCCCACGACGGGAGGCAGGTAGGAGAGTATTAGTCATACAACGCCCACCGGCCTCTCATGAGTTCACGTTCAAGTACTGCCCGCCGACTTTCGGGAAGGACGCACCCGTGGATGCTCTGAAAGGAGCACCGTAAGGGATGTACAGCCTTGTTCGTAGCAGGTGTCGCTCATCAGCGTGATGACATCTACCTGCAAGCAGTGCTCGATCAAAGCAACAATTTGAGGTTTAAATAACCTATCGAAAGTTTCGCGGACGACTTTCAACCTTGTGCTGCCTATCTCCGCAAGCCGCTTTTCTACATCCGTAACGCTGCCGTCTACCCAAACAATAAGCTTGTTTGAAAACAGATGACAGGTGATACTTTCTGGTACGTGGTTAAGCTGAGAACGGTACAGACCCAGCAGCTTCTGAGATACCATACGCATGAGCTGACCTACGGTTGGCAAACTGCTCTCAGAAGGAACAACCGCAATTATCGCTTCAGGCTGGGCATCTAACGCGCCTTTCTGGCTGTTGCTTTCACTTTCACTTTTCGAACGATTCTGTACGTGTTCCGCTTCGGGTTGGCGATTTCCTCGAGTTTGAGAATTATCAGACGCCATCGCGTCTGAATTAGACGAGACGAACTTAGTCATGGGTATTACTGGACTTCGAATGTACGCTAAGCAAGCGCTTCGAAACTCAGAGGTACCAGCCCTGTGGCAAAAGGAAGAAGGGAGCACAGGCCTGTTAGCTTTCGTTACTTGCTAAACAAATCTTAACAAATGTTTATTTTTGTATCAAGGACGCAAGCAGCTTAATAAGTTAGCAAGCTCCGAACTCAGCTGTTCGGGTATCGTCACTTTTGCGTGATGCCTAGCTTTAGGTGTGTATGACAGAGCTATCGCGACCTCTACCCGGCGTAGAAATCGTCAGCTAGGTCAAACCGCTTGGGATAGGGTAAATTTCGTTTGGCAAACTCCTTTTTCGCTCGCACAGTCAAATCTGTCTTGTAGTCAAACTCATCTCTGGCATCTAGCGGATAGGACCGCAGCCGAAACAAGCTGCCCCAGCTATGCTCTGACATCACCACCTTGATGGGCATTTTCAGATGCGTATACTTGCTGGTGTAAGCAATGCGATACAAGATATTTTCGACCTGCTCTGAATCCACTTCATGGGCTAGGTAAAACTCAGTCATTACCTGAGCCTCTAGCTCACCCATATTGGCGTTCGAGACGCCGTGGGTCCAGATGTAGTTGTGAGGGATAGTCACAATATTGTCGCCGGGCGTTCGGAGCCGAATTCCTCGGAGGCCATAGCTAATGACTTCGCCATATTCATCGGCAATTGCGATGCGATCGCCCACCCGATAGGGCGCTTCAAAGAGCCCCACAATCCCTGCAATCACCGAACTTGCGTAGTCTTTAAACGCAAACCCTAGCGCCACAGCCACTGTACCCGTCACGGCCAACACATTTTCCCGAGACAGGTTCAGAAAAAGATTCATCAGCAACACAGCCGTCAACGTCATCACAAACGTGCGAACAAAGGGTTGAAACTGTTTAATGCGCAGTCTGCTGTGCCTAGCCGCCTTCTCCGAAAGCGTTATCACCACCCAGTCGATGAGCTTGATAGCCCCATAGGCAACCGCCAAGATAATCAACGCCTGCACCAGCTTTGGCGTCGTGATTTTTGTCAGTAGTTCCTTCGTTTGATTCGCTGTCTCATTGGCCGCATCACTAGCAGCTTCTCCTGCTGACTGAGCAAGCGTAACCCACAAAAATCGGTCAATGCTATTGGAGAGCAATAGGTAGATAGACATAGTACTGCAGTCACTAAAGAGAAAGTCAAAAGGGGCACCGCTAGGTCAGTTCAATAATGAAGTTGTTCCTATTCAGCTCTCTGCGCAGCTGTGGATAGTAAATAGGGTTGATTTTGAGCACGCCGTCCTTCCGTTCGATGATGTTGGCATTTCTCAATATCTGCACCTGATTAGTTACGACTTGAGGCGCATCTCCTAAGCTGCTAGAAAGGGTTTGAATCGTCAAATCTCCGTGCAGCATAAGCGAATACAGCAGATACAAATCGCTTTGAGAGAGCGCCGGTAGGGAGGGCAGCTTAGGGATAGTAGCCACCAGCTGCTTCTCAGGTGAACTTTTCTCTTTAGACTTGTCGGCTTCATCGTCGGCCTCGCGATTTTCTACAGGGATGGCAGCGAGTTTGTCTTGAGATTTCTCCTGATATTGCAGAGACTGCATAAACAGCTGCAGCGCCACGACGCTCACCCCCTCTGAAATATCGGCTAGTCGCCTAAAATAGTTGGTCTCAGCCGACGATTTTTCTCCGTTGTCTTGTTTTGGCAGTAGCTCATCTTTGAGCGCACTCACAGAAGATTCAACCGTTGCCGATATTTCCTGCGTAATATCGGAGACAAACTCCATCGGATCATCCGCCGAGTAGTCTTTTTTTAATAAATTGGTCGGATTTTCAAACCGCTTGTGTAGCGTCGCATCGGCAAAATGAATATCAAACTGTTCTATTACGGGCTGCATCCAGTCTCTCAGTTGCTCACCGGTCAGCTCTGGTAGGTTTACCGTATCGCCGCAATAGGCATGAAACTTCAGCGTCGACTTCAGATACCCCCAACCTACTTTCCCACTGCCAATCACCCAAAAACGAGCGCGATCGCCCAACAGCGTATCCTGCAAATAATCTACGCCGTCTAACCCATCTGCACTCCGCAAAAAGCACCAACAGAGATTGGGCACCACCACCAAATCCTCGATCTCACTTGCCCCCTTCTCTGTCGCCTTCAACGAATCGTCGGAATCGCCACCTAACTTTTTTGAGATTTCCGTCTTCAAGTCATCAGGGTCTAACGGCCGCTCTATCCAGTCTAGTAAGGTAACTGGCAGAGGATCGTCTTCCTTTTCCCTGACCTGCTCAAGACTATCAATCAGCATTCGTGCAATAGACGATGCCGGGTGAGCTAAAACCACGAGAGAATTATTCGATAGGCGAGGGTTTTTCTTCCAGCAGGTAAGTGCATCCTTTAACGTCGAAACGATGCACTCTACTTCGTCGGGCTGATTAGGCAGGTTATTGATTGCTTCCAGGAGGTCTTCTGCAATCTCTGAGGGGAGTTCGGTAAGCACGACTTCAGCGTCCGACGTTCGCTGCGGGTCTTTGGCAAACCACGCAACGCGAAACGTGCGCTGCGCCTTGAGCCACTGCCTAAATTTTGATAGCAGGTTGGCCATACCTATCTACAGTGCGGTCTTTTGCGTGCGGTTCCTAATACTTACCCTATTTTTCTAGGCGTGTCCATTGCGCTGATGTTTGGCCATAGTTAGCAGAGAGCGAGACAGATTGAGCGAGCGCGGTGACTCTCCCTCCGGCTGAACGGGCCAGCCTTCTCGCTGACGAGCGCGATCGCCATCGGTTTCTTCTGTCTGGTCGTGAAAGAGAATCTGCTGCGTCGGAAACGGCAAATCGATGCCCGCCTCTACCAGCTTGTTGCACACATTTTCTAGTACCCAATCTTTGGAAGCGACGACATCCGCGCGACGGGGCGGCTCAATCCACCAGCGAGCCCGAATATTGATGGTGCTACCCGCCAGCTCCACAACTAGCGCCTCCGGCTCAGGATTTTTGAGTACCTCATCATGACTGCGCAGCGTCTCTAAAATAATTTCCTTAGCCTGGGCGATATTATCCCCGTAGCCAATGCCAATGTCGTACTGTAGCCGCCTGCGGTCGTAGGCCGTATTGACCATGACTGCATTGGTAAATAGCTCGGCATTTGGAATCACCACGCGCCTACCATCGTAGGTGCGAATCGTCGTCGCACGGGTCTCGATGTGCTCTACGGTGCCCTCATAGTCGCCAAAGATAATTTGGTCATCTAGCTGAAAAGGCTCCGTCAGCAAAATCAAAATACCGGCTAGAAAATTTTGCAGAATATCTTTAAAGGCAAAGCCAATGGCGACACCACCGATGCCAAGGGTCGCTAATGCATCTGCTGGCTGAAAACTTGGAAAAACAATTGTCGCCGCACTCAGAAAGCCTAGGATTACCAGCACGCCCTGAGCTAGCCGACCAAACACTAGGCCTACATTTCGGGTGTCGCGATCGCGCGTCTGCTTGCGTACAATGCGTCGTACCGTACGGCCCAAGATCCAAAAAATAATAAAAACGACGATGCCAATGAGTAGGTTTGGTAGAAGTGCGATCGCACTCCCAATCATCGACATAATTTTTTCAGTAGCTGCTGAAAGAGAAATATTTCCGTCCATTACCAAAGCTCGCTATATACCCTTACTGAATTGACTTATTTCGACGTTTTCACTATGAAAAAACACTACAGCGAGACTTACTTATTTTATGTCTACCTAAGGGGACAGGTACCTATTCCTATTCACAGAGCAACATCTATCTAGAGGTATATTTCTTTCGAAGAAGTCCTAATCGCAAAAGCAAAACAAAAAGGCCAGCTAGCACAAATCTCCTAGCTGACCTCCTATTAGAAATGTAGCGAGCGTTTTAGCACTTAAAATAAATTCGCTAGACCGCTTGTCTCTGCATGAGTTGCAGAGATTGAAAAATCTACAACATCAACTTTTCAAATCTCTGCATCAACAACGAAACCCTACTGAGTAATCTCTTCCAGGGTTTCCTTGATGTTTCCTTCGATAGTGTTATTTCGAACTTCACTAGGACGGTTCATATCATTCTTGCTAGCACTTCCCTGCACGCCATTCAAGCCCTCTTGAGAGTTTTTGATGACATTTTCAGTATCATCCATCACGTTCTCAGCCCGCGAAGACAATGCCTTCTCAGACTTTTTCTGCACATTATCTAGTTGCTCTAGACCATCGGATGGCTGAGACTGACTTCCGCCAAATGCGATCGCAGGTGCAGTGTTTGCAACAAGAACAAGCGCACAGGCAGCTGCAATCAGTGCAGGCTTCACAGCAGAAAACAACATTAAAAGGTATTCACGAATGTACTTCATGGAATATTCCTCCAATAAACAACAAATAAACTAGGCAGTGAGCATCAGGAACATCTGTCAAAACGGCTCTAGTCAAACAGGTCTTTGATGGAGTCAACAATGCCATTAGCCGAATCTTCGATATCTTCGCCAGCATCAGCCGCAGCCGACTTAGCCTGGCCAACCCCTCTCTTCACCTTTCCTTCCAGCTGATCGGCCGCACCTTCAACACGCTTTAGTGTGCCATCACCACTGACTTCATCACTGACCCGGCCAATGCCACGCTTTGCTTTACCGACCACACTGTCTACAGCACCTTCTACCTGGTCGCTAGTGCCTGCGCCAGCCACTCTATCTAGCTCAGCTGCCGCACGACTATTCACAACCTCAGCCGCACTCTCAGAGCCAACCGCGTTAGCAGACGGAACCAAAGGACCGCTCCAAGCCAGCAAAGCCACCATCACAAAACAGGCAGCACGAACGGCCAGTCGCCGCAAAAAATTCACCCCGTCACCGATCATCATGGCAACTATTGCTCCTTAATCCACGCTTGTCTACAGCACTCATGTAACCCTCACAGACACCCTCTCAAAATCCATCATCAGATAGATTGGCCCGCATCTTTTGGAGGATATAAATCGGCCCAAAGCAGGCAAAATAAGGAATCAAGCGATCTCCTAACAGGTCCTCTGCAAGTACTCACCAGAGAGAAAACAAATCGAAGCTCCAGAAGAAGTCAGCAAATCGCCCTACTATTCCATGCCTATTTCTTATTGAGTAGACAGTTACAAGATAATTTAGATCCTTAGTACCTACTTTTTTAATGCTCCTGCATTGTATTAATATGTTTCATCAGGCAGTGTTAGTTGCGCGCAGCTGCTACGTTGCCCTTTCTAACCCATCTCTTCTCAACCAAGTAGCATTAAGCATTTGCGCACGGAGGAATATTACACAGTGTCGGAATCAGAATTGTTGACGGTAGGCCAATTGGAGCGAGAAGTCTCTCAAAAGCTACAGGCACTCTACAAGAAGCAACTTGGCCACCAGCCAGGAAAAGTAACCTGTCAGCTTTTCGGAACCAAATTAGCAATCATCTTAGAAGATTCAGTGACGCAACCAGAGCAGCTCCTCGCAGAAGAAGGACAGCCCGACCTTGCTAGGCAGGTTCGCGAAGATCTCAACACTGCCATGCAGCCACAAATCAAAGCACTCGTGGAAGATATTCTGAGTGTAGAAATCTTGGATATTTTGAGCGATGCCACACTCTCGACAGGACGCACCGGCATTATCGCCATTCTTTCAGAAACACCAGCGGTAAGAAATCCAGAGGCTATTCCTAAGATAAAAAGAAGCTAATGATAGACATAGAAGACTTTTCAAGTCGCTGGATGAGCTGATTTCTCTCTAACAAAAGAATTTCAATGACTCCAAATGCCTGAACCAAATACCCAGAACAGATATTTAGGCTAGCAGACCAATCACTTACAAACGAAAAGTAAACTTAACAAATCTTTATCATGTCAATCTTGCGAGAAAAAAACAATTCGAAGCAGACGCTTAGGCGGCTCAAAACGATAGAAAGCGAACTAGAAGACATAGTTAAAGCACTCTACTTTGACTGTGTGGGCCACCATGTTACGGCAGTGAGCTGTAAGTTTTTAGACAGTCTTGATCTCTACATTTCGATTGAGGGGAGCACTTCTCTGCCAGAAAAGTTTTTAGAAGAGTGGGGCAGTACGGAGCTTGCTGACAACATGCGAAACGCCATCAATCAGATTATTCGCAATAAGCTGGGTGAGACGCTGAAAGACGAGCTAAATCTAAAAACAAACCAAATCTCTTTACTTAAGCCTGAGCAACCAGAGCAGATAGATATTTTGATCGACTTCAGACTGTAGTTCGATACAAGGCTACGGGCCCTGTCTACGACGCTCAAGCCACAGAGTATGAGCAGTTCTACTGTTTATACTCTGAGTTGTGTAAAGGTGGTGCGGCCAAATGTTTTCTAATTGTTTTGTCTAAATCGGCTATCATGTACGGCTTGACGATGTAATCGGAAAATCCCATTGCCATGGCTTGCTCACGCCATGAGGCCTGAGCAAGCGCTGTTACAGCAATAATCGGAATAGCGTCGAGCTGCTGGCACTCTCTTAGACGGGAGAACACCTCAAACCCACAGATGTCTTTCAAGCGAAGGTCGAGGAGAATCACCTGCGGCGAGCAAGCAAGCGCTGCCGAAACCGTCTGTAGGCCAGAGGCGATCGCAGTTACCCGAAAGGACAAACTCTCCAGTGCATACTGCGCAAACAGCAGATTATCGGCATCATCATCAACGACTAACACACTCAACAGCTCAGCACTTCTAGGCCCTTCTGTCTGGACGCAAAAGGCCTCTTCTGAGGACTGCTCAGACGGTGCAGAAATGAGCGAAGTAACCATGAGTTCAGAAGCATCGTCAGAACTCATTTGAAACTGAGTTTCGAGAGCCTGAGCACTAAAAGAGAGAACAACTGAATCGCACCTGATGCCGTCTGGCAAATTTGCGGTACTATGCGTAACCGATTGATTTTCTCTATGAGCACAAGCCGCCCGTATCTGGCGGTGGGCATTTGCTGAGAGCATAAGGACGCGATCGCTATTGGGCTTGAAGCTATCTCTTTTTTGTCGTAGAAGACGTCAAAGAGGCCCCTAGCAAAGCGCTGCAATATAGGCTTGCACAGATTGGCTCCTTAACAGACGATTAGGTATCAACTTCAAAAAGTCACTATTAAGAGTTACAGAAGCTACTAGCTAACCGGTTTCTGAGGGCTGTATTCAGTTGTTTTGGTGAATGCTTTTTCTAAGCTTTCTCTAATGACCCTAGCTTACACGACATCATCACCATTTACCGAGTCTCTATCGACCCAAAGGCATATGTAACTGGTTGAGCTATAAAAATTCCTGCATTGATGAGCTGTGACACTCAAGCCAAACCCAACCGAGCCATATATTATGGCCAAATCGACTTGAAAACAATGACGCAGACTTTTCGTTTGCTAAGTTTTTTTGCTAAGGATGTTTTTGCTTTACAGACACATCTCTACGAACTCTCCTCTGTGCATCAGTGCAGAACGTATCGAGGCAGAACGACACGCAGCAGTCGACAGATACGATCATCAAGGCTGCAGAAAGTATCAGCACTGTAGCGCAGTGATCACTGCAGACTGATCACTGCAGGGCGTGTGGACACTCTGGCCAAGCCTCAAGAGCCAAGCCCCAAGAATAGACACAAAGCAGCGATTAGAAAGCATAGTAAATATATCGAACGAAGGAGATAGGAAAATACTTTTTCTCCCCGGGGGTCGAGTCCTTTTGGTATGTCGTCTCTGTAACATTGCGTTAGCAAGAAAGCCCAAGTCAAGCCCGGAAAGGGTGTAGGTAAGCAGTGTATTGTTTGCGCCGGGTCACATTGCTAGCAGAGACTTAAACAAACTTTTGAGAGGACCTTTTTATGACGATTGAGCTGAAGGAAGACGTCGCTTATATTCTGCTTAAGAAAATGAGCGATCGCACCCAAGATGAACAGTCGCGCCCTTTCGACCTACAGCCCACCGACTTTGTAGGCCGCAATACAAACCGAACTGAAATCCTCGCTCATCTTGACTACCTCAATCAGAAAGGCTACATCAACGCCGACTTCGAAGGCGATGCCTACGCTGACGAAGGCCCCAATCCACTTCCTGAAAGTGTCGCGCTAAGGTCTGCGCAGCTCACCCAGAGCGGTCAGCAATTGCTAGAAAAGATGAGCAAAGAGGTTCCAGAGGAGCTAAAGTCTGGCCCTAGCGTAGAGATTGCCACCAAAGACATGGACTTTCTCAAGAAAGTAATGTTGAAAGGTAATATTGACAACATTTACGACGCGCGCGACATCACAGAAATCGTCTTCAGAACCATGCGTGACCTGATGGCTTCAGAAAAAGTCGAAAAGGTCAAGCAGGAGCTACACACCGAGGCTGCTCATACCGAAAAGAAAGCTGCACAAGAAGAAATCGCCGACCTCTGGGAAGATTCTAACCCACTGGTTCGCTTTCTCAGTGAGATTCGCCCCTCCTTAAACTTTGACGATAAGACTTTCCTCTTCAGAGTAGAAAAGGAAGGCGGTATTCCAAAAACAACCGGGCCAAAAACGGTTCTAAGGGCAGTCTTCGGTGCAACTAAAGATGAGCTATCAGCGGAGCGCATTCAAGAAATTGGCAGCGCTATGCCCGGTGAAATTCGTGAACTATGGGAGCAAGCATAATGAGTAACGATCCAAGAGAGCCCAACGAAAAGGGAACAACCCACATTAACCCAGGCGACAAAGAAGAACCCGCTTCTACCCCGGTAGAAGAGAAAGGTGAAAAAGTCGCCGTTGCCTACGAGGACGCCCTCGGCAATCCGGTCGAGGTGCCAACCTACTTCACCGTAGAAGGTGAAAATGGCGAAAAAGAAGCCCTTCATCATGTCAAAGACGCCGAAGAAATCTCCGACGTCATCCGACAGGCCAGGGTAAACGAAGAGGGAGAACGAACCTGGAGATAGTACACATCAGACCTTAACCTAGGCACGGAGTTCGGGTGATAGTCTTGAGCGGTGGCCTGTTTTTAAAAGCTCGCCTTTGAGGTGGCCGGTTAAAAATGGCCCACCTCAGTTGTATACATCAGTTGTATACATGTGTCATACACATGTATGCACACGAATACTGTGTACACACAAACACCCGTTCTCCGTGCTGTCTGGCGCAATCTATCAAAAAATCATGCGGCGCAAGCCCTTTGCAGGCCTTCTATTCAAAAGCCTACAAAAGTAGAAAAGCTCTCAGTCAGTTCATACTGGCCTGACAGCTTTTTTCGTATAAATTGAAACAACTTTGCAAACTGGCATCACACTACATAGCAGAATTTCTGCCATGCTCTGCCTTCATCGCAGAGCATTCTGTACCATACTGTGATGTGGCGTTCTAGAAGAGTGAACTTAACGACGTATGAATACATTAATTGAAGAGGTTCAAGGTAAGCTTGTCGAGCTTACCGCTCAGCTCCTTTTTCTACTGCCGGGCATCGTATTTGCCCTGGTGATTCTATTATTTACCCGGACAGCTGCCAACATCGTACGCCGAGGAGTACGCAAGGTATCTGTCAGAATTTTAAACAGCCTTTCTCTCCAGTCGCTGCTCGTACAAACTAGCTACGTGGCGACCTGGGTATTTGGCATTCTTCTAGCCTGTACTGTTGCCTTTCAAGACCTTGGATTTGCAGACATCATCGGGCTGCTAGGCCTAGGTTCTGTCGCGATTGGCTTCGCATTTCAAGACATTTCTAAGAATTTTCTAGCAGGTATTTTGCTTTTGGTACAAGAGCCCTTTTCCATAGGTGACCAAATTATTGTCAGCGACTTCGAAGGAACTGTAGAAGAAATCGCCCTGCGATCTACCCAAATTCGCACATATCAAGGTGAGCTTGTCGTCGTACCGAACTCCATCGTTTTCGCCAGTCCAGTTACCGTGAATACTGGCAAGCCTCAACGTAGAACTGACCTAGCCATCGGCGTAGACTACAACACCCCACTGCCACACGCCGTTAGAACACTGACAGAAGCGACTAGATCGGTCGAGGAGATATATCCTACCCCTTCTGTTGAAGTTGACATCGTCGGCTTTGGAGATAGCTCTATCGATATGGTTGTGCGCTATTGGACCGATCCACAACAAAAGTCTGTCCGCCGAATCAAGACCCAGGTTATTCTTGCGCTCAAAAAAGCTTGCGACGAGGCAGATATCAACATTCCATACCCCATTCGGACGGTCTACCACTTCGATCAAGAAAAGTACAACGACAATGCGTCAGCCAAAGCCTCTGCGGGGCGATCGCAAACAAACACCAGCTCGAATAGCCACGCCGCCTAGCCACGCACCGATCCACCTTTTCAACCATGTTCAAAAATGCACACCTAATCTTCAACCCCATCTCCGGGCAGGGCAATTCGTCCGGAGAGCTGCTGTTCATTCAAAACAGCTTTGAAGAGGCTGGTGTGCCGCTCACCCTACTAGAAACCACACCCGACAAGTCCGCTAATGAGCTAGCTAGAGAAGCAGTCGCTAACGATGCAGACTGCGTGATCGCCTCCGGCGGAGATGGCACCGTCTCTGCCGTCGCTGGTGAGCTTGCTTTCACAGAAATCAGCCTAGGCATCATCCCGAGAGGCACAGCCAATGCGATCGCCTCCGCTTTTGGCATCTCAGATAATATCGCAGCCGCCTGCCACACCATTCTCTCTGGCATTCCCAGAACGATTGACATGGCCAGCTGCAACCGGAAGCCCCTACTGCTACTAGCAGGCATCGGCTTAGAAGCCGAAGTAGTCTCCCAAGCAAATCGCCAGCTCAAAAATCGCATCGGCACTGCCGCATACATTCTCTCAGCTTTCCAGCAAGTACAAGATATTTCCACCTTCAC
>JBCBFY010000114.1:0-16472 GCA_038527325.1 Cyanobacteria bacterium J06614_10 | reverse complement strand
GTTGGCTACCGGCTAAAGCCCACACTGACGTCCATAGATGCAGAGTCGCCTCCGCTGCCGCTGTCGGCAGATGACATGGACAGGCACCGTAAAATCAAGACAAAGGCTGCTCTGGCGACCCTTTGGAATTCGGTCAAGCGCCATCAGCTTGCACGCCTAGATCAGCTTAAGCAGACGCTGGCGCATTTGCGCGCTGGCCAGCTTACAGAAGATATGAGAAGTGCTGGGTATCGAGCTGCCCATGGCCTCACTGGCATTCTGGGCATTTTTGGCCTGACGGAGGGGTCGCAAACGGCTCGCAAGATTCAAACTTTGCTGAGTGATCCTCTCCTGGCCGGTTCGAACTATGCTCAGCTGGCCGATCAGCTGGCGACTTTGACTGAGTCGCTAGATCATACCTTGAGTCAATCGACACAGCTGTCTGAGACGTTGTTGGCTGTTCCTCACACGCCTTTACTGGTGATCGTTGACCCTCAGCTAGGGCTGATGTCTGAGCTTGCTAGAAGACTCCAAAAAAAGGGTCTAACGGTGAAGAAAATCTCCAATCCTACGGGCTTACAAACGTTGTTACAAGCGCTCAACCAAACGGGTGATAGCCAGAGCAGCGATCGCACACAAAACCAGCAAACCACATCTCAGGGGGCAGTGCCAGAAGTGGTCTTACTCGATGCGGCCTTGCCGACTTTGCTGCCGTCTCAGGTGGCAGATTTAGCTGGCATACTCCATCAGGTGCCTTCTCTGATGGCCATAGTCTGCAGCGCTGATGGGTCTTTGCCGAGTCGGGTGACTGCTTTGCAGCTCGGCAATTATCCATTTCTCCACAATCCAGATATTGGGGAGATTGTGAATGGAATTGTGCAGCTGAGGCAGTCTCCTCAGACGCCTGCGCTCAAGATATTAGTGGTCGATGACGATCCAGAAATTTTGGCCGTGCTTAGAACCCGGTTGGAACCTCAGGGATTTCAAATTGCGACGTTGAACCAGCCGGTTGCCTTTTGGCAGACGCTGCAGACGGTCGCGCCAGATCTCATTCTCCTCGATATCTCCATGCCCGACTTTAGCGGCATAGAACTGTGCAAGGCCGTTCGTCAGGCGCCCTCTTGGAGCCATGTGCCCATTGTCTTTTTTACCTCCGATGCCGATGCCCAAATGCAAAAGAGGGCGTTTCGGGCCGGGGCCGATGACTTGGTTGAGAAGTCTTTACCCAGTTCGGAGCTGCTGAGCCATCTTTATAAACAAATGAAGCGATCGCACCTTCAGCAAGCGATCGCCGCAATCACCCACGGCACCCTCTCCCCCTCCCCATGACTCACTCCTCCTTCTCAGCCCCTCCCAAAAACTTAGAAGAACTGCTGCGCCGAATGACTGACCGCATTCGCCAGTCTATAGAGCTGCCAGAAATCTTGGAAGCCACAGTCGATGAGATGCGCCGCTTCCTCAGAACCGACCGCGTCAAAATCTACCAGTTTCATGAAGATGGCAGCGGTGAAGTGGTGGCAGAAGCTATTTATAAGGAGCGCTTGCCGTCTCTGTTGGGTCATCGGTTTCCGGCGGAAGATATTCCTGAAACGGCGCGCAGGTTGTTTTTAGAAGTGCGGCAGCGCAGCATCGTTAATGTCAATAAACAAGAGATTGGCTTAAGCCCGCTCTCACCGGTGGCAACCAAGCGCCGCAAGGTCAGTACGCTTGCTTATCGCAAAGTAGATCCTTGCCACGTTGAGTATCTAACCGCTATGGGTGTGAAGGCGTCTTTGGTTGTTCCTATTTTACATCGTCACCGGCTGTGGGGGCTGCTGGTCGCCCATCATCGCGTTCCCAAGCAGTTTGGCCGCAAAGAGCTAGAAATTGTGCAGATGATTGCAAACCAGGTGACGGTGGCCATCTCCCATGCCAATCTACTGCATCTCACCCGGCTGCAGGGACGCCGAGAATCTATCATCAATCAAATCGTTTCCCGGCTTCACTCCACGGTGCAAAATCCCCTGCGGCAGGCCCTAGCACAGACGGTTGCGGCTACAGAGTGCAGCGGGGGCAGGCTGTTTATCCCGACGCGCTATCCACCGGGTAGCGTGCAAATCGTCACCGTGGGAAAACAGCCCGTCTTACAGAGCCGAAATCTGGAGACATCAGAGCCAGCTGATGAAACGGAAAATGCTTCTAGTGCTACTACACCATTAGAATCTGCTTTTGACTGGCGCAGATGGCTCAAGGCAGAGACCACGAACGAAATTGTTGCAAACCTGTGGGCGATTTCAGATATTGAACATTCTCAAATGTCTTCTGAGATGAAGGCTGCTTTGTCGCGCGCGCATATTCGCGGCATGCTTGTGGTGAAGCTTATTCACCGCCATCGCTTTTTAGGCTATTTGAGCTTGTTTCGTCAGGCGGTTGATGTTGAAACAGTTTGGGCCGGGCGATTGGATTCTACAGATGTGCGGCAGAGTCGCCCCCGGCAGTCTTTTGAGACGTGGCGAGAGCTCAAGAAAGATCAGGCCCATGCCTGGAGCCCTGGAGAAATTGGGCTGATTCAAGATTTGAGCGATCGCTTCGCCTCAGTCATCTACCAAACCCAGCTCTACCAAAAAGTGCAGGCGCTCAATACTGACTTAGAGCAGCGCGTAATGCAGCGTACCGCCGAATTGGAAAAGATCAACAGACACCTAAAAGAAGAAAACATCCGCCGGGAAAAAGCACTGCAAGCGCTGCAGGAAGCGAGAGATTCGCTCACTCGATTGAGTCACCAAAACAAGCTGATCTTAAACGCGGCTGGGGAAGGCATTTATGGCATCGATCCCAAAGGAAAAATTGTGTTTGCAAACCCGGCTGCAGGCAAGCTGCTAGGGTACGCGAACGGTTTGCTGGTAGAGCAGTTTATGCATGATGTGCTCAAGCCTGCAAACGCTGAGGGCGCTCTGTATGACTGGAAGCAAAGCCCCATTTTTACGACCTTGAAATATGGCCGCACTCACCACGTGGTGGGAGACCTCTTTCAGCGGGAAGATGGCACAAATTTTCCGGTGGAGTATGTCTGCACGTCTATTCAAGAAAAAGGCAATATCATCGGCGCGGTGGTGATCTTTCAAGACATTACCGAAAGGCAAGCTGTCGAGCAGATGAAAGATGAATTTATCGCGGTGGTTAGCCATGAGCTGAGGACGCCGCTAACCTCTATTCGCGCTGCCTTGGGCCTGCTCGCACAAAATAGCTTCAGCATTTCAGATACCAAGCGTCAGCGGATGGTAGAGATTGCTTTTTCTAATACCAATCGGCTGGTGAGGTTGGTGAGCGATATTTTAGACGTTGAGCGGATTAAGCTGGGGAAGATTACCCTGAATAAACAGCCCTGCGACTGGTCGGCTATTTTGGCTCAGTCGATAGATGAGATGCGGGCAATGGCTGATAAGCATCGCATTCGCCTGGCGGGCACTTCTCCCTACATACAGCTCTACGCCGATCCTGACCGGCTGATTCAAGCGCTCACCAATTTACTGAGCAACGCTATTAAGTTTTCGCCTGCTGGGTCTACGGTAAGCGTCACGGTGTCGCAGCTGCATAAACATGAGCGGGCAGCGCCTGATACGGCTTTCAGCGCTCGGGGCCTAGCGGCTATTGAGGCGGGGTTCGCGGTGAGTGATGCGCTGCTATTGGTGCAGGTAAAAGACGAGGGCAAAGGCATTCCAGAAGATAAGCTGGAGACTATTTTTGCGCAGTTTGAGCAGCTCTATACTTCCGATGCCGACCATCAGGGCGGTACCGGGCTAGGGCTAGCGATTTGCCGTAGCATTATTCAACAGCATCAGGGTGAAATCTGGGCGCAGCGACGGGCTGAGCGGGGGAGCACTTTCTTTTTTACGCTGCCTACCCTACTCAGTAAAGATGCAAAAAAAGAAGAACAAACAGAATAACAGCATGCAGAACCCTGTGCGATCGCTTTAAAAATTCCATACAAGTTGAGTATCCTTACCAGAACATCTATGGAAAAAATCGCTATGTTGACCAGACGTATCCTGATCGTCGATGACGATGCCGATATTCGAGAAGCGACCCAGCTTTGCCTTGAGATCACGGGTCAATGGGAAGTGCTCAAGGCGGGAAATGGTCCAGAAGGGATTGCGATCGCCTGTTCTGAGCAGCCGGATGCCATCCTCCTCGATATGATGCTACCTGGCATGGATGGGCTGACCATTCTTCAGCGGCTCAGGGCAACCCCCGAAACCGAGAAAATTCCCATCATCATCCTGACTGCCAAGGCCCAATCTAGCGAGCAAAAGACGTTTCGACAGCTCAAAGTCGCCTCCGTCATCATCAAGCCCTACGACCCACTCACCATTTCAGACCAAATTGCCGCCGCGCTAGCGTAGGGATGCTGTCTATTTTTTCGCTCTTCACATCATTTCCATTTTGTTTTGTTTTTATAAGCATGGTTCATGTAGATAACCTATCCCTATAAGAACAATGACAACCTTTATCCAACGCCCGAGTGCGGGCTCATGGGAGAGATTTTGCAACTGGGTCACCAGTATTGAAAACCGCCTGTATATTGGCTGGTTTGGCGTGCTGATGCTTCCGTTGCTAGGCGTTTCTATCACCGTCTTTGTAACTGCTTTTATTGCCGCGCCACCGGTCGATATTGACGGCATTCGAGAACCCCTCTCCGGTTCGCTGCTCTACGGCAACAACATTATTACAGCGGCTGTTGTTCCCACTTCCAACGCGGTTGGGCTACACTTCTATCCTATTTGGGAAGCCGCTACGCTCGATGAGTGGCTCTACAATGGCGGCCCTTATCAAATGATCGCTTTTCACTATATTCCCGCCCTGCTGTGCTACTTGGGCCGTGAGTGGGAGCTGAGCTACCGCCTAGGCATGCGTCCTTGGATTTGTATTGCCTATTCTGCGCCTGTCGCCGCAACCATCTCTGTCTTCCTCATTTATCCGATTGGTCAGGGTAGCTTTTCCGATGGCCTACCCATGGGCATCAGCGGCACGTTCAACTTTATGTTCGTCTTCCAGGCAGAGCACAATATTCTCATGCATCCCTTTCACATGCTAGGCGTTGCAGGGGTGCTAGGCGGCTCGCTGTTCTGCGCGATGCATGGTTCGCTGGTCACCTCTAGCCTGGTAAAAGAGACTACAGACTCCGAGTCTCAAAACTACGGCTATCGCTTTGGCCAAGAAGAAGAGACTTACAACATCCTGGCAGCCCACGGCTACTTTGGACGGCTCATTTTCCAATATGCCAGCTTCAACAACTCCCGTCAGCTGCACTTTTTCCTCGCTGCCTGGCCAGTTATCTGCATTTGGTTTGTCGCTCTCGGCATCAGCACCATGGCATTCAACCTCAATGGATTTAACTTTAACCACTCCATTCTGGATTCTCAGGGCCGCGTGCTACCGAGCTGGGCAGACGTGGTAAATAGAGCGAGCCTAGGCTTTGAAGTGATGCACGAGCGCAACGCTCACAACTTTCCACTGGATCTAGCCAGCGGCGAAGTGTACCCCGTCGCGCTACAAGCTCCCGACATTCAAGCGTAAACTTCGCTCATGAATTGTTTGTTGCTTTCATTGATACCCTAAAACACATCTAAAAGTGATAGCAACTAATGTGTTGCCGCGTTACTCAGCTCATAGGCGTGTCTATACGGAGGCACGCCTGTGAGCCTTTTACCAGTTACGACCAAGATGCTTAAAGCAGCCTACTCTAAAGCTGGCTACTTCATCTAACTGAGAGTCCGTGCCATAGTGAGCAAGGTAAGACAAGCCGACTATACTCAACCAACTTGGCTACTTCCCAGCAATAATACAGACTAATGCCTAGGCTCTCAGCGGCTTATATACGGGATTGATGGTTTTGAGTAAGGCGCGTATCACCTTGAATCCACCAAATCCATATATGGGTATCTAAAACAATCTCAGATAGAGTTTTGTAGACTTCCATCTTCACATTAGCAAGTTTAGCTGAACTTAAAATCTTACAGGTGACTAAGGAAAAAAGATTAAATAACATCCACTTTTGCATGTCGGTTGGTTTTGGCTAACGCCTACGGCGACGCAAAGCGAACGACTACGCTCAGCCATCGGCAGTTGTCGAAACCGCGCCCTGAACGTAGTCGAAGGGCAGCTGGAGTAGTTGAGCGATTTATTTAATCTTCGTTCCTAAAGTGGGTGAAGTCATGTGTGAAGTTAGGGAGTTTGTCTTCTATAAGGGGGAGGGTGTTATGAGTTTAATACATAAAAAAGGGGGACGATTAGCCTCTGCCAATCGTCCCCCTTTTGCTATTCTGTTGTCTCTAAAAAAACAAGTAGAAAAACGAGTTCCTACACAACTGCCAGCGACTCACTTGTCTGAGCGCTGCGAACCGGGCGCTTCCGATCGCGCGTTCTCACCCCACCGGCCATCTCGTACTCGCTGCTATCTTTGTCGTAGCGAATCGCGACATTCGCCAGCATCTTTCCAGAAAAATTAGAGAGCGCCTTTTCAGAAGCTTGAAACTTGTTGTACGCTTCGTCCACCTTGGAGAGCAGCGTATTGTAAGCATCCAAATCAGCATCTACCTGATCAATTCTCTTGGCAAAGGCTGCATTCGAGAAACCGCCGCCAAAATCAAGCTTGGGATCTATCGATCTCATGCCGGATAGGCGCTTTTTAGCATTGGGTAAAACAGTCGACTTTTTCTTAGGTCTTGGCATATGGATGCCCCCATAAAAATTACAAAGTTGAAGAAGATTTATCTCAATTGAGAGAGGTCATCTGCTACGAATACAATGCCCGCCCCAGACCATAAAAATCACACCCATCTCTCCGTGAAAACACACTTTTTTCTGAAATCCGGATATTTTTTCTTGCTTGCATTTCCATATGCCTACGGAATTGGCTGCCTATAGAGCGTCGCAGACGTCACGCTGACGATGTCCCTACACAAAAACAACAATCACGTTTACGCATCGGCGAAGTGCCTGCTTGCTTTGCCAGGTGACCTACTTGCGCCGCGCATTTGCCTCGATGATTTGCCATGGTATGCGGGTGTTATGAGCGATCGCACCCTTATTTTGCGCGATCGCCTACTCACATCGCCTATGTAAGTGCATGATCTGCGCGATCGCTCACTTACATCAAGCGATCGCCTTCTTACTTCTCCAACTCAAGCAGAGGCTTCGTGCGATCGCACGCAAAAAACAAAACAACACTCAGCTACTCCTACTTGCAACAACTTGAGTGCCAACGCCAACACGCAAGCGCGTTCGTGAGAGACTACATCAGAAAGCATAAAGAGATATGTCTTATCCTTAATCTTTCGTTGCTTTGTCGATGCCGTAAAAAACTGACCTATGATGACCGTGAGTGCAGCCCAAACGGACGCAAGGCTTCTTTCGGGAGTGCGCTAGTTGGTTTGGGTTTTTCTACATGTGCTTTCTCTTTTGTCTGGACGCTGCTCGGAAAATAGGCCTGCTGTGCGTGACGTTTGTTTTGCTAGGTGCATCGGCTGCGCAGGCGCAGACCTCGCCCTCAGCGCTAATCGGCGAGCTAGAAGCGCGAACGGTCGAAAACCCTAGTGAGGGTATTGTCTTTACGCAAGTGGAAAGCCAAATCAATAACCGGACGACCAAGTCACTCGCCCAGGAAGATTCCGTGGGCTTCGACCTTGAAGACGTGCCTTTGATCGGTGACCTCTTAGACGATGAGGGGAATCTCGACTTCGGTCGCAACTTTCCACTGTCAGTGGATTTTTATGACATCGAAGGGGGGATGAGCTTTTCCCTCGGGCGTGAGTTTTCTGTGAATTAAAGCAGATTAAACGTTGCTTACACCGCTAGCACGGTTCCAGTCTTGAATGCGCCAGTCAGGTCGGTTCCGACGGTTAGGGTGCCGTTGAGATCCGCGCAGAGTAGGTTGGCACGGACCAGAGAGGCGCCAGTGAAGTTTGCCTCCTGCAAGTTGGCTTCTTCTAGGTTGGCTTCTGTGAGAGTGGCCCCTTGCAAATCTGCTCGTGAAAGATCGGCACCTTTGAGGTTGCCGTCGCTGAGGTTGGCGCCTCGCAGATCGGCGCCTCTGATGTCTGCCCCCTTGAGGTTGCACTGCATGAGGTTCGCGCCACTGAGAAAGGCACCGGTCAGGCTCGCGCCGGTGAGGTTGGCGCCCATCAGGTTGGCGCCGCGTAGGTTGGCGCCGCGCAAGTCAGCGCCGGTGAGATTGCACTGCATGAGGTTGGCCCCCCACAGGTTGGCGCGTAGGTCGGCGCCGGTGAGGTTTGCACCTACGAGGTTGCTGCCTTCGAGGTGGGCTCGGTTGAGGCTGGCGCGGCTAAAGTCACACCCAGATAAAACAGCGCCCGCAAACTGCACGCCGGAGAGGTCAGCGCCAGGCAGCTCTGCGCCATCTAAATGAACGCCGGATAGCTTTTTCAGCTTGCCTTGTTTGATATCTTCTAGGTTGAGTTCTGTGGTCATGCAGATCACTTCGCTTCAGAGAGTGAAAAAGCGGGCCAAGACTCGGCCACTTCTGGATTGATGAGCCCTGTGCTGAGGGTCATTTTCATCGGGATGGTTGGCAGGCTCAAGCCCTGCTGCAGCCCAGTGACCAAAAAGCTCAATACTTCCAGCAGCTTGGGGTCCCAGCGTTCGCCAGATTGGGCCTTGCAGCTGGCGAAGGCATCGCTGACGTTCTGCCACTCATTTTCTGGGGTGGGCGCGGGGGTTTGGGTGTCGGCGTACCGGCGGCGGGCGACCTCGTGCTGAAAAGTGGCCACCAGTCCTAAAATTCGCGATTCTACAGGGATGCTGTCGCCTTTCATGCCTGCGGGCTGGCCTTCCCCGTTCCACCATTCGTGCTGATGGGCGATGATTTCAGCGATCGCTCTCAGCCGTGGCAGCACTCGCAGCGTCTGCGCGCCCGGATTCAGCGGGCAGCTGTCGCCCTCGCTATTTTTAGTCGCGCTGTCTAGCTCGGCGGGGGCGATGCGGTGCAGCAGGCTAGCGAGTCGCAGGCGCTGCATTTGCCACACGGGCAGATCTAAAAATTGGCCCATCATTTCTGCTAAGGAGGCCACTTCTGCGGCTGCTAGCGGATTGGTGGGGTCGGCTAGGTCAGCCAGCTGAGCCATCCGAAGGTAGGCCTGCAGCTCGTTTGAGACTAAGTTTTGGCTGAGCGCATCGGCAAACTTAAAGGTCTCAGTTTCGTTGATCTGGCGATCGCCCCCCTTCAGATAGTTCACCACTCGCATGACCACGTTGCCCACTTCTCCGGTTTTCGTGGCGGCTTCGCCGTCTATTTTGGCGAGTCGTTTTTCGAGGTCGGCCCGGAGGTCGGCGTCGTATTGCCCGATGTGCTCAGCTGCGATCGCCACCGTTCTGCTCACCAGCGCCGGGTCAAAGGTCCAGAATCCGTAAAATTTTCGCTCAAGGTCGTTTTCGGGCTGGCCCTGAGGACCGTACTCCTCAGGCGTCAGCTCCTGGCAGAGCACCATGGCGCTGTAGGTAGAGCCCATAATCATCAAGTGCCATTCTTCAGCGACCGGGTCATCGTCTCCCAGGTCAATGAGTGAAACATTGTCTCTAGAGCCGGTGGGGTGCTCACGGAAGCCTGCCCCTGGCGCGGCCATAATCACAATCTTTTCGGCGGTGTCGGCCAGGTCGCCATAGCGGTCGGCCTCCTGCAAATACCACTTGCCCTGCTGAAAGGCCGTCACCATCAGCGGCGATGTTTTGGTCGCCAAGACGGCATCTTCCAGCGCGTGGCACAGCGCCACCAGCGTATTTTTGTAATACACCCCAAAGTTGAGCGGTGTTCTACCGGTGGCGTCTTCTGCGGAGGAAGCCTTTAGCGCGGTGTCTTTTCGCTCGTCAACTAGTTTTTGGAGAATGGAACCCGGCAACATGCTTTTTTTTGACCTTGGATTTTAGAAAATTAGGACGAAAGACGATAGGAAGAAGAAGAACGCTGCCGAAAAGTGTCTACCAGACAGGCTTCAGAAGAGACGGCTTACGCCCATTTCTGCGCCTGTTTTTCTATCTATTGGTGGGTCTGCTTTGACCTGTGGAATAGCGCCAAGGTTAGCAACCTGTGGCTGGCTATTCCTAAGATGATACCTCAGCGAGGGGTCGGCTTGGTGGCTTAACCGGTGCGCTCAGAGCCTCTGACAGATCTGACCTGCCTAAGCGCTGCTCCAAAATATCCATGACCGCTCGGCCAAAATCGTCTGGGCGATCGCGCATCGCCTCTAGGCACACATCGCCAAAGAAGTTCCCCAGCTTGCCAGGATTCCACAGCAGCTTGAGCGCAATCCACGGCAAATAAATCGCCAGTGGGTTGTAACCACGCTCAAGAATGTTGTTCTTAAACGCGTACTCTTCTAGGTGCGTATGGGGCTGCAGGCCAATAAAGAAGATAGCCGGTTCTACCTTATCTGCGCCAAAAATATTCTCTAGCTCTCGGTGGTAGGCGATGGTTTGCCGGATGGTCTCATCGCGCTCATCAATCACGTTAAATGAATAGTTCACCGATACAAAGTCATTAAAGCCTGCAGCCTTCAGGTCGCGGCAGTTTTGTAGCACCGTCTTCAGGTTGTAGCCCATGCGCATTTTGCGCACCAGTTCCTGAGAGCCACTAGTGATGCCGATTTCGAAGTAGTTCATGCCGGTGGCCACCATCAGCTCACACAGCCGAGGCGTGAGGTTGTCGGCGCGAATGTAAGCGGCCCAGTTGATGTCAGTCATGCCAGAGGCCTGAATTTTTTCCAGTAGCTCTATGGCATCGTCGATGTAGCGCTTAGCCGGAATAAACTGCGCATCGGTAAACCAAAACTTGCGAATTCCGCGGTCGTACAGCTGGCGCATTTCCTTCACCACCTCATCGGCTGGGTTAATGCGCACCTGCTTCCCTTCCACCACGGTATAAACGCAGTAGCAGCAGTTGTGCGGGCACCCTCGCTTGGTTTGCACCCCGATATAAAAGTCCTGCTCCTGCAGGTAGTACTGAAACTCGGGCCACATGTTTTCGATGTAGTCGTAGTCGCAGGCTGATTTTTCAATCGGGGTCGGCCACTCATGAATGAGCCGCTCTCTGGGCTGCTCACCGACAACGTAGCAGCGCTCCTGGGAGAAATCCTCACCGCGCAGCAGCTTCTCTAGCAGGGTCTCGCCCTCACCCACTGAAACAATCGCGCCTGCTGGCAGCATCTGCGGCATCTGCTCATAAAAGACACTCACCGCGCCCCCGCCAACGACTACCTGAGCCTCAGGGTTGTGACTTTTCGCCCTTTTTAGCCCTCTTTTAATGAGCTTTTCGTTGCGACGTAGCTCGGCTAGGTAAGTCGCCGTCATGCGGGCACCGCCCAAAGCACCTCGCAACCTCACCAGTGGGTTGGGCGCGTAGGCAAATTCAAATGCGTTTTGCAGTGGGTTGCCGCCTCTACCGCCCACTGGGGCGTAGATCTGGATGTCGCGCCAGGAGAACACCAGCAGGGTGGGCTGAAAGCGGTCAATTCTTTCATCTAGGGCACCGAAAAAGTCGAGGGGAGGCACCGTCCCCATGTCAAAAATCTGCTGTTCGACCTGCGGAAAAAGCTTGTGTACGTGGTCTGCGAGGTACACAACCCCGATGGGAAAAATAGGATTGCAGGGAAGACGAACGTAGAGAATGCGCTGGTCTAGCTTTGTTGGTTGAACGTCGTTCATAGCGTGGGGAAGAGGAATGACTGCGTGATGAGGCGGTCGTCAGAACCTATAACTCTGCTGGAGGTGAATGCTGAGGGGCTAATCGACTCTCTCAGCTTTTTTACATATCTTTACGATAACACTCCCCTCTCGGTCCGGGGGCATTTGCAGGGGGTTAATTGCCACTTCAGGGAGGTTGGCACGTCCATCACAGCGTTAGAACCGGTGGGTAAACCTCCGGGTGACTGTCAATCAGCTGGTCGAACGGTTAGGATGAAGGCACGTGAGCGCTTAAATGATGATCGCTGATCATCGCTAAATGGAGTGACTAAAACGAAGTTATATTACGGTTTGTGGCTTTATGTAGCGGGGGCTTATCTATCTTTAGTTGATTGACCACTATTGATAGATGTAAATGATGCTTCTGGTTGGTACCTTACTAAGGAGGCTGGGCAGAACAATCTTAAATAAGAGCGATTAATTCGGCGTGCGCATCCCACAACTGGTCTAATTTGGTCTGATGCGCCCGTGAAAAACGCTTGAATGAAAGTCATGTTTCTACCTTCTTAGTTGGCTGATTTTAGTTGACTGATTGTCTTAGTTGACTGATTGTGCTCTTCGCTGACAGATTGTTTGCCTGACAATAATCTTCTGTGAACGGCTGCACAGAATGCTTTGAAAACGCGCCCAGAAACAGTGTCTGAAACAGCGTCTGAAACAGTGTCTGAAAATGTTAGGGGCACTGCTTTTTGAGATGGCGCTGTTCGCCAGAAAACCTTAGTTTGTCTTGATCCCAACATGTAAGGATGGCTTGGTAGTCGTTTTTACAGTCACTGAAATTTGCAGGTGTTAGCCTCGCTTTGTGTGAAGTTTTAAGTGTGAAAATCTCGCCGACAGTTTCTCCTCGTCCTAACCCATGGCTCAAATTTTAGATTCTTTACCCTCCGACGACCCTTCTGTCGTGCTCTGCTGCTACGTCAATGTCACGAGCAAAATTCAAGTGGCTCGCATCACCAATGTCAAAGATTGGTATTTCGAGCGCGTGGTGTTTCCCGGGCAGCGGTTGCTCTTTGAATCTGTCCCATCTGCCAATTTAGAAATTCACACCGGCATGATGGCCAGCGCAATTTTGTCAGACACTATTCCCTGCGACCGTCTGATGATTGGCTTAGACGGAGAGCCCCCGGGGGAGTATGCAGGTCCTAGCGGCAGCGGCAACGTTGCCAATGGGCAAGCCAAAGACAGCCCGTCTGCGCTCTCGTCAGTCTCTTCGTAGGAAGGCCGACAAATCATCCGCTCAGAAGGAAGGAAGTCCGCCCTAAAAGTGATATGCCTTTAAGTAAGGTTTATCTCTAAAGGGCCTATGGATCTTCCTTCCTTTCTTTGGTTATGGCGGATTGCTGCCTGGTCTATGGGGCTGTCTCTGACGGCCTATGGGCTGCTGGCGCTGAGCGGGAGTCGGCTGTATTTTGCTCGGCAGCAGAAGAGCGCTAGGCCAGCGTGGCTGCGATCGCTGCATTTTGCCCTTGGCAGCATCATGGTGGGTCTGGTCCTCCTCTTGTTGGCCATCGGCATCATCGGCACTCTGGGCGAGTATGGCCATTTAGGGCATTCTGTTCATTTGCCAGCGGGCCTGGTGGTCGTCGGGCTGACCCTGCTGTCGGCCTGGAGTGCCACGCGCATCAGCCCGCAGCGACCCTGGGCCCGCAGGCTTCACCTCACCCTTAATGGCATCTTGTTTTTTGCCTTTGTGGCGGTCACGGCAACCGGCTGGAGCGTTGTGCAAAAGTACCTGTAGGCGCGGTCAGATATCGATATGGCCTGATTTACGAACGCTGTACAATGTCTGTGGAGTTATCACATTAAAAATTCCTATGCCAACTCCAGCCCTGCCCGATGCCGACAGCTTTAAAATCTCTCCGCTAATTCAGCTGACCCTACTGTCTTTTTATGTGGCGCTGGTGATTCCGCTGCCGTTTTTGGCAAAGGTGACCCATGCGCCTGTGCCAGTGCCTGCGCTATGGGTGGGCGCACTTATCGGCGGGGTCGTGCTCTATGGCGCGCTGAGTGAGCGAGTGCTCGTAGATAACGACGGTATATCGGTGACGTATCCCAAGTGGGTGAGGGCGTTTGGCCGTCGTGGCTGGTCGCTAAACTGGGCAGATATTACGGCGCTAAAGCCGCGCTCTACGGGGCAGAACGGCATTGTTTATTACTTTCTCAATCAGGCTCAAGACCGGGCGTATTTACTACCCATGCGGGTGGTGGGTTTCGCCAGGCTCGTGGAGTATGTAAAGGCAAAAACAGACATCGACATGCGCGATGTAAAACCGCTGGCGCAGCCCTGGATGTACATCATTTTGCTGGGGCTGACGGCGATGCTGCTGCTGGTCGATATCTGGACGATTACGACGGCGGGGAGTCTGTCGTCTCCGGTTTAATAGCGCTTTTTTAGTCTGCTATTTTTTTAGTCTGCTATCTTGTGTGGCCCATGCTATCGATGCTTTTTTGGACGCTTAAGCTTAATGAAAGGTGCGATCGCTCGTGACAGCTTCAACGGCAGCTTTATCGTTTGACCAAGTGACGATGCGGGCCACTACCGGCGTAGTGGAAATCCTAAAAGATCTTACATTCTCTATTGAACCCGGCGAATTTGTCGCCTTGGTCGGCTCTTCAGGGTCAGGCAAAACCAGTCTGCTGCGCCTGATGAACCGGCTGTCTGAGTACAGCAGCGGCCAAATTTTGGTCGAGGGGCGAGCGATGCGTCAGCTTCCAGTGGTTAACCTGCGACGAAAGGTGACGCTGGTCAATCAGGAGAGTCGCTTGCTTGGGATGACTGTGCAGGAAACGCTGGGCTACCCCCTGCGATTGCGCAATCGTTCAACCGCCGACATTGACAAGCAGGTTGCCCACTGGGCCGAAAGGTTAAAAATCCCCAAGGACTGGATGTCACGTACCACGGTGCATCTGTCTTTGGGGCAGCGACAGCGAGTTGCGATCGCCCGCGCCCTCATTGGCGAACCCGACATCTTACTGTTAGATGAGCCCACCTCCGCTCAAGATGTGGGCTACAGCGAATTTTTGCTATCGCGCCTAGCTGACTTAGCCACCAAGCAAAAGCTGACCGTTGTGATGGCCAATCATCAAATCGAGCTACTGTCTCATCACGTGACCCGGCTGCTGCATTTAGAAGACGGGCGGCTAGTAAATGACGCACCTGCAGAGGCTGTGAATTGGGCGCAGCTACGTGAGCAGCTGGTCCTGGCTGAGTCGGAGGCACAGGAAGCGTGGGGCGATTAGGCGGGCTTGCTTAGGCGGGTTTGCTGTGTGCGATCGCCACAGTCTCCAGCGATGACGCCGTTGCCGCACTATCACAGATCCGATATCCCACATTTCTAACCGTTTGAATCAGCGCGGGATGCCTAGGATCGACCTCGATTTTCTTACGCAAAGAGAGGACGTGGGTATCTACCGTGCGAGGATTATCAATCGCATCTGGCCAGGCTCGCCGCAGCAAGTCAATGCGGCTTAGCGGCTCTCCCTCCGCCTGAGCAAGCACATACAAAAGGCTAAACTCCTGCGGCGTCAGGTCAATAAAGTCGCCCTTGTAGCGCACTCGGCGCTGTACCAAGTCTATGTGCAAGTCGCCGTAGTCTATTGCTAGTGGTGTCGTCACATGGCGGCTACGCCGGGTCAGCGACTCCACCCTAGCTAAGAATTCCTGCATGCCAAAAGGCTTTTTCAGATAGTCATCTGCCCCGGCATTCAATCCTGCCACCACATCTGTCTCATTGGTCCTAGCAGACAGCATGAGGATGAGGGGATGTCCCTGATTCCGTAGCCAGTGGCACAGCTGAAGCCCTTGTCCGCCATGGAATTCAGCCTCCAAGACGACAAGGTTTGGCTGCTGCAGCTGAAAACTATCTCTTGCAGAGACCATATCGGCGCACTGCTGCACTCTGTAGCCTGATTGTTGTAAGTTCCAACTCAATAAAGAGCGTAGATTTAAATTGCTCTCTACGACCTGAACACTGGCCTGGGCATTCGTTTGGTGATTAGTCTGATGATTGGTCTGGACGTGGCGAGAGGCGTTGGCGCTCACAGAATAATTAGCACATTAAAATGCTGCTAGCTACAAATCTTATGTTGAGCAGCCTAACAGAGCTTTATAGGGAGTTCTGTAATCGAAGTTACGAGAACTTAGCCACCGCGTAGGCCTGCAATCCCCCCATTTGTAGAATATCTGTAGAGCCTGTGTAAAACATCTGTAAAACTGAATGCTTACTTAGGTTATAAAAGTGAGAAGTCTGGTGCTTTCGCTGAAATTGGCCGATTGAACCTGATAAAATAGAAACACAGCCCCATGCAGTTAAACGAAGTCTTTTCCCAGTCATTTTTTCTAGGAAAAACTTTTGGTGATTGATGCCTGTTATTCAATCCAAATAGCGTTTTTCAAGCTATTTTTAGTTGTTTTTTAGAAGGTTTTGAACAGCTTATAGGCTGATAGGTCAGCTGGATAAACCAGCTAACGAAAACTGACCTACCCCAAGCCGACTAGCTACAAACTGACAGGATTGAAACTGTTGTTTGCTCCAACAACTTTCAGGTAGTGCTTCGGCGATCGCATACGCCGAACAAGGCAAGCCGAACAAGGCAAGAAATGTTCTTCAATGAACGCAAAAGAGTTAAGTGTGTAACTGAGTGAGGCCAAAAGACAGATGCTCCAGGACGCCAGAGTTATCCGTTTTTACCAGCGGATTACTGACACCCTCGTAGACTATTGGAATAAGGGCTATCGCGCTGATGAGCTAAGACTCTAC
>JBCBFY010000113.1:0-16553 GCA_038527325.1 Cyanobacteria bacterium J06614_10 | reverse complement strand
GGCTTGGCTTCTACGTAGCCTTCGAGCGGAGCGGCGGCGGGCGCTTTTACCAAGGTGATGGTGTCGCCGACGCGGGCATCTTCGACCGATTTGATAGAGGCGGCAATGTAGCCCACTTCGCCTGCGTGCAGCTCGTCGACGGGCACTTGGTTCGGAGAGAGCACGCCAAGTTCATCGATTTCATATTCTTTGCCAGAGGCCATCAGGCGAATGCGATCGCGCTTCCTCACCACCCCATCCATCACCCGAAAGTACACAATCACACCCCGATAGCTGTCGTAATAGCTGTCGAAAATGAGTGCCCGTAGCGGCGCTTCTGTGTGGTCTTCTGGGGGCGGCACCAAGTAGGTGATCGATTCTAAAATTTCGCTAATGCCGATGCCTTCTTTCGCTGAGGCCAAGACAGCATTGCTGCAATCTAATCCGACGACATCTTCAATCTCTTGCTTGACTCGCTCTGGGTCTGCGCCGGGCAAGTCCACCTTATTGAGAACGGGGATGACCTCTAAGTCGTTTTCAATTGCCAGGTACACGTTGGCTAGGGTTTGCGCCTCTACCCCTTGGGAGGCATCGACTACCAAGAGCGCCCCTTCGCAGGCGGCAAGAGACCGTGAAACTTCGTAGGTGAAGTCTACGTGGCCTGGGGTGTCGATGAGGTTCAGCACGTAGGTCTCACCGTCGTTGGCGGTGTAGTTCATCCGCGCTGCCTGAAGCTTGATGGTGATGCCACGCTCGCGCTCAATATCCATCGAATCGAGGAATTGAGCTTTCATGTCGCGATCGCTTACCGTACCGGTCTTTTGCAGTAGCCGATCAGCCAGCGTAGACTTGCCATGATCGATATGGGCAATGATAGAAAAATTGCGCAGTCTGGAAACGGGGACATCGGTCATGGAAGGGCAACTGAAAAACTTCAGAGGAACAGTTAAGAGAACCTAAACCCATATACTATATCCTCGGTACATCCCTCGCCAGCGCCTAATCCCATTCCTTGGCTGCTCAATTCGTTACCAATTGGCCGGTTTGGGTTTTCTAGAGTGAGTTCCCTCTACAGTAATGTGCTGTCTTAGACTGTCGGCCCAGGTATCTGTAGTGGGCTTCTGTAGGAGGTGGCAGAACGGTTCGCGTCACAGCTCTTTAGTCCTTCTTCTGAGCCTTACTTTTTCCCCGCTGGGAATCCGCAGGATTCGCGCCGATAAGCGATAATCTTAGACTAGAGGGCCATCTACCGAATCAGCGTGTGATCTGTCGCCATTTGCGATGCCGATCACCTTAAATAATTGACTGTTTTCATCGTCTTGCGCGTGGGCGATGCGTGAAAAAGCGCTTGAGTCTTCTACTTCATTCGTCAGTTAGAAAGTAATGCCTCGGTCCGTCCATTCTTCTTCTGTAGAGTCGACTGTGCCACCTGACAGCGAGCTGGTGGCACAGTCGATGGGTGGCGATGAACTGACCTCCGAAGTCACCGCAGAAGCGATCGCTGAAACCAATTCTGAAGCCGCCAATTCTGAAGCGAAAGATGTGATGGTGGTCACCCATACCCTACAGGGTGAAATTCTTAGCCTGCACTGGCCGCAAGCAGTCGACTGTGTCGACTGTGAAAATGTGGTTGGTCAGTCGGTAGAGGTCCTCTTTGGCCCGGTTGCCGTTGGCCCTTACCTATCACAAACCCAAAAAGTCATCTCAACACAAACCCCCGAGTCTTTTCAATGTGTGGTTCGTTGCGGTCAGCAGCCGGTGAGCTTTGAATTTTTACTGAGCCCTTTGCCCCACGGTGCAACGACCTCAGGTTCAACTACCGATGTGACGGAGGGGGGCGATCGCACCGCTGGCGTGATCGGCATTGGTCGCCGTCTTATTCCTGAGGTGTCTCAGCTGTCTGACGTTCGCTTTGTCGGTGACAAAGGCATGAGCGGTAGCTACTACGCGCTGCTCTCTCGCGTCGCTTCCAATATTCGCAGAACCCTCGATCTCAAGACCATCTGGCAGCAGACGGTCAACGGTTTGGGGAACATGCTGGGCTTGGACCGCTGTTTGGTCTGTGACTATTCTCAGGCGATGCAAACGGTGACTGTTGTTGCTGAGTACTACCAGCCAAGGTTGCATCCTTGCCTTGGTAAGACCTTTGACCTTGCGCTCAAGCCCGACTTTTTAGATACGCTGCAGAGCCTGGAGCCAGTAATCTCTGATTTTGACCGGTCCAACTTTGACCCGGCAGAGGGCGCAGAAGGTGAGCAGCCCTACACCGTGCTGACGGTGGCCACCTGCTATCAGCACGAGCCAAATAGTATTTTGGTGTTGCAGCAGCCTCCTCAGCGGCCCTGGCAGCCCTTTGAAATTGAGCTGATTCAAGAACTCACCGACCAAGTTGGCACAGCGATCGCCCATGCCAAGCTCTTTAGCGAAAGCAAAACCATCACCCAGGCCCTACGGACAAAATCACAGGCTCTGCGTAGCACCAACGATGAGCTCATGCGCAAGCACGATGAACTCGAAGAGGCCAAGCGCCAGGCGGAAGAAGCCTCACGGCTCAAGAGCGATTTTTTGGCCAATACTTCTCATGAGCTAAGAACCCCACTCAACGGCATGATCGGCTTTTTGCGCCTGGTGCTCGACGACATGGCCGACGACGAACAAGAGCAGACCGAATTTATTCAGGAGTCTCACGATTCAGCCATTCACCTGCTAAATCTGATCAATGATGTGCTCGATATTGCCAAGATCGAAGCTGGCAGGATGGACCTGGAGATGAGCGCAATCAGCCTGCAAGAACTGCTCGCTGAAATCGACAAGTCACTACGCCCGCACATTGAGCGCCGGGGCCTTTATTTTTCGATCAAGCAGCCAGCCACCCTAGATGAAATCAAAATCTATGGTAACTACCAGCGCCTGAAGCAGGTGATGCTCAATCTGGTCGGTAATGCGAATAAGTTCACCCATGAGGGAGGGATCGCCATCGACGTTGAATTGCAGCCCAAGCAGGTCGAATTTGGTGAGCAAACTTGGCCCGGCTTTGTCAAAATCAGCGTGGCAGATACGGGCATCGGCGTTTCGCTCGAAAAGCAGGACCGTCTCTTTCAGACCTTCAGCCAGGTAGACAGTGCACGCACCCGGCAGTACGAAGGCACTGGGCTCGGCCTTTCTATTTCACAGCGGCTGGTCGAGGCGATGGGCGGCAAGGTGCAGTTCATCAGCATGGGTGAAGGGCTCGGGTCCACCGTGAGTTTTACAACGATTCTGTATCAAGAGCCGGTGATTGAGCTAGGTAGCTGATCGATCAGGCCGAGCCTCGACGAATAGCGATCGCCCTGCTTTTGTCTGCGTCAGCTTCTCTGAAAGTTTGGGCCAGTCTTCGGCTTCTAGATAGCCAATAGTGTCGGCGATCGCCTGCTGGTAGCGTTTGAGCGATCGCACAATTTCGGCTTGGTTGTACTGCGCCATCATGAGGCCGAGTTCTGGGTTGCCGCCGCCGACTCGGCTGGTATCTCTAAAGCCCGAGCTGGCTAAGTGCTGTGCAAGCGCTCGGGTTTGGGGGTCGGGCTCGCGCAGCGCTACTTCTATGAGGTTGGCGCTCACCATTACTGGTAGGTGAGAAATCCAGGCGACTGCTCGGTCGTGGGCGTGAGGGGCGCAGCGGTAAAGCCGCGAGCCCAGCTGTTTTGCTAGCTGCTCGATAACCTCAACTGCCGCCAAATCCGTATGGACGTCTGCCGACTCGATGGGCGTAATCACGTAGGGATTGCCTTGAAAAAGGCCTGCTTCTGCCGCCTCTAGGCCCGCTTCGCTTTTGCCACTCATTGGATGACCGCCTACAAACTGGGGCCAATGTTGGGTTGCCTCGGTTGCGATCGCCGCTTTTACTGAGCCTACATCCGTGATGATGGTCGTGGGTGAGAGCGTAGCTGCTAGCTGCTTGACCATCGACACAATCGTGGCAATCGGCGTACAGACAAAAATCACCTCACAGGGGCAGAGGCTCTCGATGTGTGTGCTGGCTGCATCGACAATACCCCGAGCGATCGCCTGCTGGCAGCTAGCCTCTTTTCTTGCGAGTCCGTACACGGTGTGCCCAGCCGCTCGAAAGTCTATGCCCAAGCAGCCACCAATTAGACCGAGGCCGATAATGCCGATTTTCATAAAGTTCACTCCTCAAAGGGAACGTCTGTAGGGATGTGTCACAATGAGAGCCATCTGCAGCGACCTGTCCGACCCCGCCATTTTATTTTTACGCCTGTGATCGAAACAGAAGTCCATCAGCGCCTTCGGGCCTATCTTAGGGAGCAAGGGCATTCTCAGTGGCCGCATCATCTCACGATGGCGCGGCTGGTCGCTAGGGCGCTAAGGGTAGGCCGTAGCGCATTGATTCAAATCGACAGCTTGGCTGCCTACAAAGGCACTCACCGTCTGAGCTACCTGATCCCGGCCCTGCTGTGGCCAGGGCCTGCGGTCCTAGCTCTTCCCAAGGCAGTGTGTGACGCCGTCCTGCAGCAAGCGATTCCCAACCTGCAGCAGAGTCTGCCGGTGATCAAGCCCGTGCAGGTTGGCAATCGCTGGCCAGGAGATGACTTTAGAGGGCTGCTGGTGACTGATCTGGATGACTGGCTGAGCGATCGCCTCTGTTCTTTCGCCACTACCGCCGCAGACCCCGCCCATCAGTCTAGATTTCCAGCGAACATTCCCACCCTGATAGACGGTGCAGAGACGCTGGAGCCGCTGATCAGGTCGCAGCTCAGCATCTCTATCTCAAGTCAAGACTGGGATGCGCTGATGCTGGCCTACCCAAGCCAGCACACGGTGATTCGCGACCTGCGCGTACGCCTAACCCACACGATTTTTCAGCATCCAGCTAATCCCTACAGCTGCCATCTGATCGATGAGCTAGAGGCTGACCTACTGTGCGAACTGTATCAGACGCTTCAGCCGGGTGCAGAAGATGGCAGGCTACCGCTGCGCTGGCAGCGATTTTTTCAGCGATTTTTTCAACCGGAGCGGTTGGCCTGGAGCTTTCTAAACCGTGAGCTTGGCAGTGTGGAACTATTTTGTGCCCCTTCAGACATCCGGGCGCTGTTGGAGCCGGTTTGGTCGCAGCAGCCAGTAGTGCTGATGGGGACGGCCCTCGATATGGACAAACAGGCCAAGCGATATCGCGATCGCTTGGGCCTTGGTGACCTGACCTGCCTGCGCTTCTCGCCGGACCGTCACCACGACCTGGTGCAGCTCTACTTGCCCGACCGGCTGCCCATGCCAAATACTAGCCATTTCAAAGCTGCGGTTTTGCAGGAGATTCGGAGCTTGCTCAGTGCCAGACAGTCGGCGCTGATGGCCGATGGACCCACGGTGATTGTGGTGGGGGATACGCCACTGAGAACTCAATTTGCGTCGATCTTGGCGGCAGAATATGGGTCTAGGGTGCAGGTAGAGTCTTTTGTCGGCCCTGGGGGGCTCCTCGTCACTGGCTGGGACTACTGGCTGGCTAACCGGGCTGCGTTTGCTCCGCCAGGATTATTTATCATTACGACCCTGCCGATCCCGTCTTTAGAAAATCCTTTGGTGTCTGGGCGGGTGGCTACTTACAAACGGCGGCGCCAAGACTGGTTTAAGGCCTACTTGCTGCCAGAGACTTTGACTGTTTTGCAGCGGGCGATCGCACCCGTGAGACTCTATTCAGGTACCGGTGGCGGCGTAGTCGCCCTACTCGACAACCGGGTCAATCATCGCAGCTATGGTCGGCAGATTTTATCTGCGCTCAGCCCCGCCGCCCGCAGCAGCTACCTAGATCCCACTTGGTTTTCATCCGTTGGCTGACGAGCACCGTTTCTCCGTCTTATTTCTCTGTCTTATTTCTCTGAGGATAAACAAATAATAATTTCGACCCGGCCCCTACGGAGTTTGCGTAGATAGCTCGTTATGATGGCCATGAAAGTCGTGAAGCGCTGGCAATGTCTGGCTAGTGAGTGCTATGGGAGAATCAAAACGTCGGAAGCAAGAGCTGGGAGAAAAGTACGGTCAACCCGAGCCCATCCTGCCAGGTATCCCCATCAGCAAAGACGTCGCCGAAAAATTTGTGACTTGGTCATCCCGTGGCGCTTGGGCTGGGATCATTATTATGGTTGCTGCCTGGCTAACTATTCGATTCATTGGGCCTGGCTTTGGCTGGTGGACGCTGGCTGGCTAACGCCGGACAATTAAGCACCGCTAGCGAATGCTGCGATACCGATAGGGTGCTCACCGCAGAGCGTTTGGTTGGCCTGGGAAAAGAATTATTCTGGGTGAGAGAAATATAGCCACCCTAGCGGGTTACTCTGCCTTTCGGTAGACGCGACGTAGATTGTGAATGTGTCAACTTTTGTCATGATTTACCACTGCTAGCAGAGAAAGGTCTCTATTTTTTTCTGCAGTGCGCTAGAACGGAGTTGTGATGGGCCGGTGCCGGTTCTGGCTCTTGCAAACTGTTTGACAATCTTTTGAAAGCTGTCTAAAAAGCCACTTCTAAAAAGTTATTTCGTTTTTAGGCGCTAACATTACTTTTTTGTAATTGTTTTTTCTGAATTGTTTGCTGATTAGCAGTGCCGCCAGCCGAATCAGTGCTCAGGTCGCTCTAATGGCGCAAATCAGAAGCTACGAAGCTTGCTTTACAAAGATTGATTTATAAAAACAACCTGCTCGGATTGCTGCTCGAAGCAGTTGCTTGTAGGCAGTGCTGGGTTTTTAGAAGGCAGGTCACTGCGCAACTGGCCCAGTGCCCACACACTGAATTCTGACTTAGGATACAATCACTACAACTTTACAATTCTTAAGCTGATACGCTCCATGACTGATAGCTTACGGAAATAACTGGGAACCTTCCGTAAGCACAAACGTTTGTTGTTGCGTAAGCCCTCGCAGGGCGACCCTAGCTTTATCAGAATGTAGGAGATCGGCCCCTCTCCTTTAGCCCCACGGCACAGTAGAATCGACTTGTTAAAAAAATCTTAAGTAAACTGTGTAAAATTATTGAATGGTGTAGAGGAAAGACAATGTTTGTCAGACTTGCAGATCAACACCGGCAGTATGTTCAAGATCTTGTATTGAACTTGAAGGCGTTGGCAGTTGTTCTAGAAAGAAGAGGCTATCTCGCTTCTTGTTATACCTGTGGCGACGAGCTAAACAGTGCGTCGTTCATGGTGAGCTTAGGCGGAGATCATTTGATTCGGTTTTTGGTGTCTGACTATGGCATCACCTGGACTGAGATGCGTGATGACCGTGAGCTTATGAAGCTAGAGGGCGCTGAGGCGATTAATCAGCTGCAGGAGCTAGCGAACCTTATTAAGTATCAGGTTAGCCCTGCAGAATGCGAAGTTATTGCATAAGCAGGTCGGCTATTGCGAACGTGTTCGCAGCGTTCAGTAAAGTTCAATAAATTTGGCGCTCACCCGATTATTTGTGCCAAATTCCTTTGAAGTCTAGGCGGATAAAGCCTAGACTTTTTGGTGTGCATGCGTTTTCGAGATGAATCTACGGTCGGATTGATTTGAGTGATTGTTTGATTTTTTATGGCCGATTTTAGTGCGTATTCCTCAAATTCGACTGTGGATACGGCAATTAGCGTTGCTGGGCTCACAGACTACTTGAAGCTGCTGCTAGAAGAAGATCCGCAGTTGCGGAAAGTTTGGGTGACAGGCGAAGTGTCAAGCGCGCGCAATCACCGGCAGGGCTGCTTTTTTACGCTGCAGGAGCCTGATGGCTCTGCTGCGATCAACTGTGTTGTGTGGCGATCGCAGCTAGATCGCCTAACGGCGCTACCCGAAGTGGGCGAGCAGGTGACCGTTTTAGGCCAAATTCGTCTGTATCCTAAGCGAGGTAGCTATCAGCTGACGGTGTGGCAAGTGCTGCCCGCTGGTGAAGGCCTGCTGGCGCTGCGCTACCGGCAGCTGCGAGCACGTCTTGCTGCAGAGGGCTTATTTGACCCGGAGCGTAAGCGATCGCTACCTGCTTACCCGCAGACACTCGCGGTCGTAACGTCGCCGCAAGCTGCGGCTTGGGGTGATATTCAGCGTACCCTTAGCCAGCGCAATCCCAGTATTCAGGTGCTGCTTGCTCCGGCGGTTGTGCAGGGCGCGCAGGCACCTAATTCTATTGCTCGGGCCATTGCTCGGGTCGCCCGAGATGGCCGTGCCGATGTGCTGTTGGTGGCTAGGGGTGGCGGCGCGACTGAAGATTTGGTTTGCTTTGACGATGAGCGTGTGGTGATGGCCATAGCCGCCGCCCCGATGCCAGTAATTACCGGGATTGGCCACCAGCGAGATGAGTCTCTAGCCGATCTGGTGGCGGATGTTTGCGCTCACACGCCGACGGCTGCAGCTGAGCAAGTGGTCCCAAGCTTAGACGATCTCTACAGCGAGCAGGTGCAGTATTTGCAGCGGGTGGGCCAGGTGTTTGCCGGTCGCTTGCAGCGGGCACAGCAGCAGGTGCGATCGCTCCAAACCCGGCTCCAAAACCTCCGCCTAGATCGTCAGCTCGCCCAGCACCAAAAAGACATTCACTGGCAGCGACAGCAGCTAATCGCCAGCCTTAGTCAGCGTTTGCAGCTCGCACAGCATCACCATCAATTGCTCAGAGAAAAGCTTGCTACCCTCGATCCTGAATCTGTGCTCAAGCGCGGCTACGCCGTGGTCAAAGCAGACGGTCAGATTGCTACGACCGCTGCTCATCTACCACCGGGTACCGAGATAAAGATTCGGCTTAGCGATGGTCACGTGCAGGCCACTGTAACAGAGAATAAAGTGACCAAAAATGAAAACGTTATGCCCGGTTGAACTAAAATGCCTCGCCCGCCTCGCGCCAAAAAGACCGCTGAAAACACGTCTGAGCTGCCTGACGACTGGAGCTATGAAGATACGCTGACGCGTATTGATACGATTACCCGTCAGCTAGAAACTGGGGACCTGCCTCTGGCCGATGTATTCGATCAGTTTGCAGAAGCTGTTACCGCCTTGCAGGCGTGCGATCGCTTCTTGCAGGCCAAGCAACAGCAGGCCGCTCTGATGATAGAGACCCTCGTTGGTGAAGATGAGCCCGATTGAGCGCGGCTTTCATGGCGTATGTCTGAGTGTTATGGCAGATTGTTATGGCAGAGTTGCTGTGTAAGAACTTGAGGGCTTGTCTGTAGGGATAGTGGCCTCTTGAGGTGGCTGCGCAAGGTGCTTGTCCTGCTCTTGTTTGGTGTGGGTGTTGTTCACAGCGCGGTCGGTTAGCGAGTTTTTGGCTGTTGCCTCACTTAGCGAATCGGTTATCGGGGCTGTTTGCCCAGAGGGTTGGCCAGAGGGCTGCTCAGATGTATGGCCAGAGACTTGTTCGGACGAGCGGCGCGCAGGCAGCAAAATGGTAAAGGTCGTTCCGCTGATGGGTGTGCTGTCGACAGATATGCTACCGCCCATGCGTTTGACGAGCTGCTGCACGAGGGTTGTCCCCAGTCCTGTGCGAGGGTCGTTGCTGCTGTTGGGGGTCCGGGCAAAAGCTTCGAACAGTCGCTGCATATCTGTACGACTGATGTTCTTGCCAGAATCTTGCACCGTAAGGGCAATGAATCTTTCGCCGTAGGTCGCAGCGGCTACCCAGACTCGTTTTCCTTCTGGCGTAATTTGAATGCCATTTTTGATTAGGTGAATGAGCACTTGCCTGAGTTCTGCCTCGACGCCGAGCACTTTGGGCAGGTCAGCGGGCAGGGTACAGACCAGCGTGATGCCGCGCTCTGCGGCAAGGGGCTGATAGGTGCTGACAATGCCCGGAAGAATATCGGCTAGATTGATCGGCTGAGCAGGAACGCTCTCTGCTGTTTGTAACTGCAGTAGATCGACAATGTCATTAATCAGCGTGTGTTGATGCTCACACTGATTGGCAATCATTTCTAGATATCGCTGCTGCTGAGGGAGCTTAATATTTGGTGAGCTTAGTAAGGTAAGGGCTGTCTTGATGGTTGTGAGGGGAGACTGTAGGGCTTCCCTAGCCTGATTGAGAAAGGTGGAGACGCCTGCATTAAACGAGGGATGCTTAGCAAAACTGCCGGTATGGGCTTCGGTTTTGGCGGAATTTCGATATTCGGTAATTTGCGATCGCAAATCTTCTTGAACCTGCAGCTGCCAGGTCAAAAAATTAGCTGAGAGCGGCAATACCTTTTGGCTCAGCACGTTCGCAGGAAAGCATCTGTCCCATTGGCTCAGCGCGGCCGCACAAGCGATCGCCTGTCTGCTGTACTTCCAGCTCTGGTCTTGAAAGGCCGCATTGGCCAGCTCATGGGTAAATGCTGTAGGCGGTGCGTTCTCTGCATCGTCTGTTGTGAGGCTGCTCGCAGTCAGGCTATCTTCAATGACGGCTTTAATTCCTTTCGAAAGCGCAAATACTGAAGCGGGTTCTACCGAGCCGTATAGCAGCAGCGTTCTCTTATTTGGGGTGGGTGTGCCAGGCGGGACACGCGCCGCTAACAGTGACCCTACAAAGCTATCTGCGACGGCCAGGCACAGATATTCGCGCTTAAGTTCATCGGCTTGCCCGATGGGAATCGGTCGTAGGCTAGCAGCCAGATTGTCGGGTGGATTTCCTGTTTGCTCGCCTAGCGAATAAATCGTACAGCCAGCCGCCTGCTGACCATAGAGCCAAATATCTTGCCACCAGGCGTCATCTTTGGGCAGCTTTACCCACAGTGTCGCCGGTACCCGGTGGTGAACTAAAAACTGAATAAACGACTGAAGGGCCGTTTTGAAGCCCCTTGGGTCGACTGAAACTGCCGCTGGCTTAGGCTGCAAACTAACCAGATGAGCTTGTAAAGATAGTGACGGCATAGCGGCTGTGTTCATTAATAACCAGTCAGCAGACCCGAGGCATGATCTCTCTGAACGCGCTTTTCTAAACTACGGACAGTGTTGGGCAGAAATAACATAGGCTGCAGGGAGCTCGCCAAAAACAGCGCGGTGTGGGGGACAACACCACAGTTTGCAGTCAAAGTTTGCCTTGATTGCAGTACGAGCTTAGAACAGCTGGGCTAATTTACTTACAATATGCCCGCAAGGTAGGTGAATTATGTCATTATTTCGGCAATTTCCCGCTTAGAGAGTTCTTAAACGTTCGTTAAGAGCCATTCTGGATTGCTCTCTGTCGTCGAAGTGAATTTTTTCGGTGCCTAAAATTTGGTAGTCTTCGTGGCCTTTTCCCGCGATTACGATGCCATCTCCGGGTTTGGCCTGCAAAATGGCGCAACGGATAGCTGCTGCGCGATCGCAAATGACCTGACTCTCTTCTAGTGGCCCAGAGATTCCCGCAACGACATCCTGCAAGATTTGTTCGGGGTCTTCGGTGCGTGGGTTATCGGAGGTCACAATGGCCAGATCTGCCTGCTCGTAGGCAATTTTCCCCATTTTGGGTCGTTTGCTGCGATCGCGATCGCCCCCACATCCAAAGACACAAATCATCTGCCCGCTAATAAATGGACGAGCCGCCTTGAGCGCATTTTCTAAGCTATCTGGAGTGTGGGCATAGTCCACAATGACGCTAATGTCCTGGGTTTTTTGGGGTTCGCTTACCTGTACCCGCTCCATCCGGCCCGGCACGCCAGCAAAGTTCGGCAGCGCTTCAATAATGGTTTGGAGAGAAACGCCAAGATGTAGCGCTGCGCCAACGGCTGCCAATAAGTTTTCTAGATTGAACTGCCCGACTAGGGGTGAGGTGAAGTCCATTTCCCCAACGGGAGTGTGCATCGTGCCGCTGACGCCAGTGGGGCCGTAGGAGAGGTTCTCGGTGTAGAGGTCTGCGGTGGTTTCTTCGATGCTGTAGGTCCAGGTTTGGGCTGAGTCTACTCGGTCGATGAGCTTTTGTCCGTAGGGATCTTTGAGGTTGAGAATGGCTCGGCCTTTGAGATAGTCGGGGCCAAACAAAAGGGCTTTGGCCTCAAAGTAATCATCTAGGTCTTTGTGATAGTCGAGGTGGTCTTGCGTCAGGTTGGTGAAGACGGCAACCTCGAACGGGATGCCCCAAACGCGTTCCTGTACCAGGGCATGGGAGCTGGTTTCCATCACGGCGTTTTGGCAGCTGGCGTCGCGGGCACTGGCCAGTGATTTTTGTAAATCGATTGAAAAGGGCGTGGTGTGAACGGCTGTTTTTTCGTGACCGGGCCAGCGGGTGTAGAGCGTTCCTAAGATGGCCGTTTTTTGCTTGGCCTGGTTGAGGAAGTATTCGATTAGGTGGGTGGTGGTGGTTTTGCCGTTGGTGCCCGTGACGCCCACCATCTTCATCGCCAGTGCAGGCTGCTCGTAAAACGTAGCTGCGAGTTCTGCGCACAGCTTGGGCGTGTCGCTAGCGGTGATGACCAAGGCTTCTGTGGTATTCGGTTTGGTCTCTAGCGCAGACGGGGAAATGAGGGCAGCGATCGCACCTTTTTCCAGCGCGCCCTGCCAAAATTCACCCCCATCTACCCGCGTGCCCGGCATGCCGATAAAGAGCATCCCTGGCTCAATCGTTTGAGAATTTGTCGACAGCCCGGTGACTTCTTTTGTCCAGTTTGGGTGATGTGCGATCGCCGCTGGCACCTCGAATTGCTCTGTAGACAATTCAGCAAACAAGTCTTTTAGCTGCATAGTGGGTCTCTCCTCTAGGGCCTCCTCAATATGGACTACCGACGGTACAAATGCTGAGATTATGCCTCAAAGGGGCCGGTGTATGTCTGTATCATCTGTGCCACCTTCTGCGCAGACGCGCGCGGCGAGAGCCGAGGTAGCGGCTGCTCGACCCAGTCATCGCCTTGCAAAACAGGATGGCAGAGCACAGGCACTTCGTACTGATACTTCTGAAACCAGGTGTCATTGAGGGTAATATTGCGAACTTCGAGATCGACAGGGAGGGTCTCTAGCTTTTCCTGTAGCCCCTCACACAGATGACAGCCGGGCTTGCTATACAAAATCAATTTTTTCATCTGGTTTGCGAGTTTTTTGTCTTACTAACTGTTTTAACTGGCTGACTGTTTTAACTGGCTGACTGGTGGACGCCTTCAACTGGATAGCCGAAGTCATAATGTCCGGTATCCCGACCGGAATATGGGTGATTATGGAGTAGGATGATGGGGAATACATCAGCACGCTACCGGAAAACACACCGGAGAATGCACCGGAGGACACTATGGTTCAGTGCATACAGGCACCTTCAACGCCTTCTATGATTGTAAAATCTCTCACTAACCGCGTTGGGGAGCCACCTATCGGTCTGAGTGCTTTCATTCGCGATTTAGATATCGACGCGCTCAATGCGCAGTTTGCTCAAGCCACCCCTCAGGAAGTTTTGGCTTGGTGCGTGGCTCACATTCCTCAGGGCTTGGTGCAAACCACTTCGTTTAGCACATTGGCAATCACGCACATGCTCTACGCGGAGCTAGCGCATTCGGTACCCGTCATCTTCCTGGATACGCTACATCTTTTCCCTGAGACGCTGCAAACGGCTCAGCGAGCCCAAGAGACTTACAATTTGGACCTGCACACTTACCACGCCGTAGGCGCTGACAGCCGTGAGGCCTTTGCTGAACGCTATGGTGAGCGCCTATGGGAGCAAGATTTAGACCGTTTTTATGCGCTGACCAAGGTAGAGCCACTGGCTAGAGCGCTAGATGACCTGCAGGTACAAGCCTGGATTACGGGACGCCGCCGCGATCAATCTGCAGCTAGAAAGGACCTGCCAATTTTTGAGCGCGCTGCCGATGGGCGGCTCAAGGTAAACCCCCTTGCTACTTGGACCAAGAAAGAAATCTGGACATACATTTTCAAGCAGCAGGTGATATACAATCCGCTGCACGACCAAGGCTACACCAGCATCGGCGATCAGCCGCTGACGACCCCCACCCTGGCCAATGAAGACGAGCGCGCAGGTCGCTGGCGAGGCACCGCTAGAACAGAGTGCGGTATCCACGGCTAAGCAGTTGCTAACAGCTGCTCTGCTCGAAGGCCAAATTGCGCTGTCAAAGGCTATACAATGAGCGAGCAGCTTGGCTCTAGAAACGCTTGATTCTGAGGCGTTCGATTCTCAAGAGCCCGGTTAATAAAGCCCGTATTATTCGTTTGCTGTGAGTGCCTTGCCCCCGTTTTTGCCTGAGCTTGCGTTTGTAGATCCATCTGGTCAAAACCGTGCTGAGATTGAGGCTTTACTGCATCAGGTGGTTGAACAGCTGATTGTAGAGATGTCTCAGGCGATAGATCGCTCTCCTTTGCCAGAGTCGATGGCTGATGATGTACTGCGGCAATGGGCCACCATTCCCCAAAATTCGGTGCCGTTGAATGCTTTGTTGGCACGTTTGCGATCGCACATCCGCCATGCCATGAATGCTGCCCATCCTGGCTACATCGGCCATATGGACTCCCTCCCGACCACGATGTCTATTGTTGGAGACCTGGTAGTTGCCGCGCTCAATAACAACATGCTGAGTGTGGAAATGTCGCCGGTTTTTTCGCGGCTAGAGCCTTTGCTCCTCGGGCAGATTGCTGGCCGGTTAGGCTTAGGTGATGCCTCCGGTGGGGTGCTGGTAAGCGGGGGTAGCTTAGCAAATTTGCAGGCGCTGACGGTGGCTCGCAATGCAGCGTTTGATGCCCTCAAGACCGGTGTAGTCGGCTTGGCAGAGCACCCTGTTTTCTTTATTTCTGAGGTTGCTCATACCTCAATGCAGAAGGCCGCCATGATGATGGGGTTGGGGTCAGAAGCTGCGATCGCACTACGCACCAACACCAATTCTCAGGTTGATATTGACGATTTGCAGGCCAAGCTTCGCCAGTGCAAACAGCTAGGTCAGCGGCCTTTTGCCATCGTCGCTACTGCCGGAACTACCGTGACTGGCAATGTGGATCCCATTATTGAGATGGCTGACATCGCGCAGGTAAACGGCCTTTGGTTTCACGTGGACGCAGCCTATGGCGGTGCGCTGATTTTTTCAGATGAGTATCGCCACGTGCTCGCAGGGATAGACCGAGCTGATTCGATCACCTTCAATCCTCAAAAGTGGCTGTATGTCACCAAGACCTGCGCCGCTGTATTATTCAAAAATTTCAACGCGCTCAAGCAGCACTTTCGCATCCGCGCGCCCTACATGGGCGACGATGACCAGTGGCCAAACCTAGGCGAGCTAACAGTACAGGGCACGCGCCATCCAGATATTTTGAAGCTTTGGCTGTCGCTGCAGCATTTAGGAACGGAGGGCTACGCGGCCATCATTCGCCATAACTACGCTCTTAAGGAGACCTTTGTGAAGCGGGTGCGAGATAGGTCTTTTTTGCAGCTGGCCAGTGAACCGCAGATGAATCTTGTGTGCTTTCGGCTAGCGCCTGTAGATACCGATGAATCGCAGCTCGATATGCTCAACGCGCAGCTACAGGGCTATCTGTTGCAGACGGTGTGCGATCGCGAGGCGGTCTTTCTCTCACTGCCGATGTACAAGGGCAGGCGATGGCTCAAGGCCGTATTGCTAAACCCCTACACCTCAGAAGATACGCTCAAAGCGCTCTTCAAAAACATCGATCAGTTTGTACAGACTCATCTTGAGTAATCTGGCTTCTTCGACAGTTCTCAGGTTCGTGCTTGGCTACGCTTTTTCGGGCTACTCTGCCAGCAGTAAAGCTTTTTTTTGCATCGTTTTGAAAATGTTGTAAAAGCCGTTTGCCCGTGAGGGTGTCAGGCTGACATCTAGCTGCGTTTCCTCAATGAAGTCTGGTGTGAGCTGGATAACTTCCTCGGGTGAGAGGCCTTCGAGTGCTGTAATCAGCATTGCCAGCAGTCCCTTGGTAATCTGAGCGTCTGAATCGCCCTGAAAGCTTACTTTTCCATCTTCTAGAGAGGCGGTGACATACACTTGAGACACGCAGCCAGGGACCTTATTTTCAGGCGTTTTGTATTCGCTGGGCAGCGCCTCTAATTTTTTTGCGTACCACAGCAGCTGTTCATAACGGCGCTTGGGCTCGTTGATCCGTGCAAATCTTTTGACGAGTTTGTCTAACTGAGCAGGGCGAGAGGCGGTCATGAAGAGCAAAAATTGAATGGGTCAGCTTTAGAGCAGCACTCGGCGCGCTAATCTTCTTCAACCATAGCGCTTGCAGCGCCCTTATGAAGACTTGCGTCTGTGCTTTCTTCAACTGCTTTCCTCGGCGCGCTTAGATAGCTAAAGTGTGTTGCAGCAGGGGCTATGTGCTGCAGAGGCTATGTGTCGCAGAGGCTATGTGTCGCAGAGACTATGTGCTGCTGATGTTTACTTAGCGGGCTCTTTTTGGATGTTGGTTTTGTGGGCGACATCCTTTTGAAGGGTGTCTTTTTGGTTGACAAAGCGATGGGCAACCGTCTCTGGCTGAATCGCTGAGAGCACAACATGCCCAGAGTCTGTAATCATCACGGCCCGAGTTCGCCGCCCATAGGTGGCATCTACTAGCTGCCCCCGTTCCCGAGCATCGGAGATAATCCGCTTTATGGGTGCCGATTCTGGACTGACAATAGCGACCACCCGGCTTGCAGAAACAATATTTCCAAATCCGATGTTAATAAGTTTCATAGGTCGATAAGAT
>JBCBFY010000112.1:0-16573 GCA_038527325.1 Cyanobacteria bacterium J06614_10 | reverse complement strand
CCGCTTCGCTCCAGCCACCCCTCCAGAGGGGATCTACTTCAGGCTTTGAGGATGTTTGTACTCGATCCCTTGAGGCTTCACTGCCTGTCTCGGTCCCTCACGACTCCATCGCCAGAACAAATCCCCTCTGGAGGGGTGGCGCGCAGCGACGGGGTGGGTCCGCACCCCCTGCTACCAGCCTGAAGCCAACTCCTCTCATCGCTAATTTGCACACGGTAGGCCGTGAGGGGAAGCGTCGTCGACCCGAAGATAAGGAACAAGTTCGTGCTGGATATTAAGCAAATTCGTAATCAAACTGAGCAGGTGCAGTCGGCGTTGGCCCGGCGGGGCGAGTACGATTTAAGTCCTTTGCTGCAGCTAGATGCTGAGCAGCGAGAAATTGAGAAAACCCGGTCTGAACTGCAGGCCCGCAGCAATGAGGTGGGCAAAGCTGTCGGTCAAAAGATTCGCGATGGCGCAGACCCAAAGGGCGATGAAGTAAAAGCGCTGCGTGAGGAAGGCAACAAAGTTAAGCATGAGATTAGCGAGCTAGAGCCCAAAGAGCGTGAGCTGAAGGCCAAACTGGAGAGCCTACTGCTACAGCTGCCAAACTTGCCGAGCGAGACAACGCCCGATGGCAAGAGTGAGGATGACAATGTTGAGGTGCGGCGCTGGGGCGATGAGCTGATTCCATCAGCGGACGGTCGGCTGCCACACTACGAGATTGGCGAAAAGCTCGGCATTATGAACTTTGAGCGCTCTGTGAAAATTGCGCAGAGTCGCTTTGTGACGCTGGTGGGGGCGGGGGCAGCGCTGGAGCGATCGCTGATTTCGTTTATGCTGGCGCGGCACACGGGGGTGGGCTACACCGAAGTGATGCCGCCCATTTTGGTAAATTCGGCGTCGATGCAGGGATCTGGGCAGCTGCCGAAGTTTGCAGAAGATGGGTTTAAGTGCGATCGCGATGACCTGTGGCTGACGCCGACCGCTGAAGTGCCCCTGACGAACCTGCACCGCGACGAGGTGCTCAGCGCCGAACAGCTACCGATTAACTACTGCGCCTACACGCCTTGCTTTCGTCGAGAAGCCGGTAGCTATGGCCGAGATACTCGCGGGCTGATTCGCCTGCATCAGTTCAACAAGGTCGAGATGTATAAGTTTGTGCATCCTGAGGGCTCCTTTGATGCGCTCGAAGCGATGACCGCTGATGCTGAAGATATTTTGCAGCAGCTGAAGCTACCTTACCGGGTGCTGGCGCTGTGCTCTGGTGACTTAGGCTTTGGCGCCACTAAAACCTACGACCTAGAAGTTTGGCTGCCTTCGGCTGAAAAGTATCGAGAAATTTCGAGCTGTTCAAACTGTGTGGATTTTCAAGGCCGCCGGGCTAACATTCGCTTCAAAGAAGCTGGCAAGAAGGGCACTCAGTTTGTCCATACGCTCAATGGGTCGGGCCTGGCTGTCGGGCGGACGATGGCTGCGATTTTGGAGAACTATCAGCAGCCGGATGGGTCGGTGAAGGTGCCTGAGGTGTTGCAGCCGTATATGGGGACTGATGTGATTCGGTAGATGCGATGCGGTAGGAGTGCGATCGCTGCGCATCGTCGTCGTATGACCTTTGTCTGCACCTGCCGGGGCATACCCAACACAGACTTCTGTCTAGAACTGTACAATAACAAAAGTTAACCAAAAGACACGCTGCTATGAATGTATTGGTCGTTATTGGAGTGCTTGCGCTCCTTATCTTTGTTCATGAACTTGGCCATTTCATGGCGGCTCGGCTCCAAGGCATTCACGTCAATCGATTTTCAATCGGCTTCGGCCCTATCCTTTGGAAATATCAGGGAACGCAGACAGAGTATGCACTGCGCGCCATTCCGCTAGGCGGCTTTGTGGGATTTCCTGACGATGATCCAGAGAGCGCCATTCCACCGGAAGATCCCGACTTGCTGCGCAACCGTCCCGTACTGGATAGGGCAATTGTGATCAGTGCCGGTGTGATTGCCAATATGCTGTTTGCCTATTTGGTATTTGTCGTACAGTTTGGCAGTATTGGCGTGCCGGAGAGCTTTGAGCTGAAGCCGGGCGTCTTTGTCCCTGAGGTGATGCAAAACACTCCCGCAGAGGTGGCTGGTATCAAGGCAGGTGATGTCATCCTCGCTGTCGATGACACCGTGCTCGACAGTGAAGTCGACGCCCAGCAAGAGCTGATCAAGATTATTCAGGGAAGTGCAGACAAGCCCGTTGACCTGACGCTTCAACGGTTTGACCGGGAGCTGACGGTGACGGTGACGCCTCGGATTCCGGCGTCGGGGTCTGATGCGGTGATTGGCGTAGCGCTGCAGCCCAATGGCACATTTTCCTACCGGCCTGCCAAAAACCCTATCGAAGTGCTGACAGTTGCTGCTCAAGAGTTTCAGATGAAAACCACGCTAGTGGCCAAAGGCATGGCTGCGCTGGTGACTGACTTCTCTTCGATGGCTGGCAACGTGGGTAGCCCGGTGAAGATCGTGGAGCAGGGTGCCGGACTTGCTAAGACCGATGGCAAGAGCCTCTTTCCTTTCGCTGCCATCATCAGCATTAACCTGGCGATTATCAACATTCTTCCGTTGCCTGCGCTAGATGGCGGACAGCTTGCTTTCCTCTTGATCGAAGCTTTGAGAGGGAAGCCGTTGCCTATGCGACTGCAGGAAAGCGTGATGCAAACAGGCATTTTCTTGCTGCTGGGCTTAGGTATCTTTTTGATTATTCGAGATACGACCCAGCTGGAAGTTTTGCAAAATCTGCGTCAGTAAGGCTGCATGATTGAGAAAGGCTACTCTGACCCGATTAGAACGCTTAGAAAGCTGCGCTATTTGAATACACTGTGAGTGCTTACAAAGGGCCGAGTAAGGCCAATGACTATGAGGCCATTCCCCTGCCCCTGCCGGGACTGCCGCCACCGCCTCAGAGACCTTTTCAAAAGTTGGCCAAAAAGGCGAGAGCTCTGGAATATTTGGCTCGGCTGAAGCTGATCTATCCAAATGCACCTTGTTCTTTGGACTTTGAGTCGCCGGTGCAGCTGATGGTGGCGACGATGCTGGCCGCTCAGTGTACCGATGCGCGGGTAAATAAGGTGACGCCTGCTTTGTTTGAGCGCTTTCCGGATGCGGCGGCAATGGCGGGCGCGGAGATTTCGGAGCTAGAGGAGCTGGTACGTTCGACGGGGTTCTATCGCAACAAGGCGAAGAATATACAGGCGGCGGCGCAGCGCATTATGAGCGACTTTGGCGGAGAGGTGCCCCGCACGATGGCGGAGCTGACCTCGTTGCCGGGCGTGGCTCGGAAAACGGCTAATGTGGTGCTGGCCCATGCGTTTGATATCCATGAAGGCGTGACGGTCGATACGCATGTGAAGCGCATCTCTGGGCGGATGGGGCTGACCAAACATACTGAGCCTGTGAAAATAGAGCAGGATTTGATGAAGCTCTTGCCCCGTGAAGATTGGGAGAACTGGTCGATTCGGCTGGTGTACCACGGGCGTGTAGTTTGCAGTGCTCGCAGTCCGCAGTGTCTGCGATGCGATTTGCTTGATATTTGCCCAGGCGCTGCCAAAATTCAGAAGGCGGCTGAAAAGGCTGCGAAGCTGGCCGCAAAAGCAAAGACAGGCAAAGGTAAGGCTACGAAAACCAGCGCTGCCAAAGGTAAGGGTAAGCAGAAAGCGACTTCTCGATGAGGGTCTGCTGACATGCGCGCCAACGGTAAGACTGTTCTTCTGAGAATGTCTTGTAATGATGTTGACACTTGTGGTTTACAAAAGCTGTTTGTGCCGATATCATTAAAGACTGTGAAATTAACACCTATTTGACTTCGCCTCATGGCTAAAAAAAGCATGGTTGCGCGCCAGAAGAAGCGCGAAAAACTCGTAGAAAAGTACGCAGCAAAGCGTGAAGCGCTACTCAAAGAATTTGATGAAGCGCCAAACCAAGCTCAAAAACTAGCCATTCACCGTAAGATTCAGCAGCTGCCTCGCAATAGCGCGCCCACTCGGCTAAAGAATCGCTGCTGGAAGACGGGCCGTCCTCGTGGCTACTACCGCGACTTTGGCCTCTGCCGCAATGCACTTCGTGACATGGCTCACCAGGGGCTGCTGCCCGGCGTTGTGAAGTCTAGCTGGTAAGCTTTGCTGAGATGACGGCCATGTACAGTGGCCGAACATCTCTTTACTTTTACCTAACACAAAAGCGAAAGATGCCTGACGCATTCAGCGGGGCATCTTTCGCTTTTCAGAATATGAATTTCGTTAAGCAAGCTGGCTTGTTTGCTAGTTACCGCAGCAGCGCTCGATACCTAGGCTGTTGAGGAGAAGGTCGCCGACTGCATTGGCAACTGCGAACTCGCTGTAAAAGCTTTTTGAAAAGTCGTAGCCCTGCATTTCAGTGAGGACGGCTAGGACCAGCGCGTTTAGATTATTTTCACCTTCCATACGCTGCCTGACGAACACTTGGGAAGCGCGGGCTGCGATGTGCTCGTTGACCGTTTCGGGTAAGAATTCTTCGTCGAGCCATTTGTGTAGGGTCGACTTTAGCCATTGCCCTTCTTTGGTGGCATCTTGCGGGGGTGGCAGCTCAATCGATTCGATAGGAGCGGGCGTTTTCTCTTGCGAATCAGACATGTGAGGGTGGTTGCTTTTATTCGGTACTTTTATCGGGTGCGTAGGGGGTTGCGATCGCACTTTATGCAGAAGCTTTGTGCAGATGCAGGATGAAGATAAGGTCGGTCTTTCAGCGGTGTTAGCGTTCGTCTATTGAGGGAATTCTTGTTATCTAAGATTCAGCTCGCTGTAGCTGCCCTAAACACTTGCTAACGCTCTTTTAATCTTTCTATGTCGCTAACTATGTCGCTAACCATCCTTAATCGCGAGTAGATTTTTACACTGCTATTTTGCGTCTGTATGGCTTAGAACAAGCCGCTCGTTTCTGGCATTTTGCCTAAATTCGATGCCGATTAGGGCATAAAAAACAGGGGTGGCTGTTGTGGTAAAAGTTGTCATTACTTTACCTGTCTTCGTGGTTTGCGCGCTAGTTTGCGCGCAAGATAATGGCACCATTGTATCGAACGTAGTCCGTGGTTAGAGGTGCCCCTCTAGAAGGAGAACGACTCAGAAGTTTTTTATGTGTTACTCCGTTCCTCAGATTTTGCAGTGCTACGCGCAGGGTTACTTTTTGATGGCTGAGGAGGATGGTCAGACGCTCAGCTGGTATTCGAGTAGCCAACGGGCCCTGATTCCGCTGGATGACCGATTTCGCTATCCGAAGTCACTGCGCCGGGCCCTCAACCAAAAGCGGTTTACCCCAGCGATTAATCGCGATTTTGAAGGGGTGCTAGAAGGCTGCGCCGACCGTGAGACGACTTGGATCTCTGAGCAGCTAAAGGAAGTTTACCGGCGGCTGCATCGGGCTGGCTATGCCCACAGCTTCGAGACCTGGCAGGGCGACGAGCTAGCAGGCGGGTTTCTGGGGCTATCGATTGGGGGAGTATTTGTAGGGGAGTCGATGTTTTATCGCATTCCTGAAGGCTCTAAGGTGGCTATGGTGAGGCTGGTAGAGCATTTGCGATCGCGCCATTTCAAACTTTTTGATGCTCAGATTATCAACCCTCATCTCAAGCGATTTGGTGCTTACGAAGTCGATAAAGAGACTTATGAGGCGATGCTGTACGACGCCATTCAGACGCCCTGTCAGTTCGTATGAGCCCTCTTGTGCGAGCGTCCCCTATTCTTCGATGCGAGTGAGCAATACTGGGCAGTTGGCATAGACCCTGACGTAGTCGGAGAGGGAGCCGCCAAGGAGCCTGTCGAGGTCTGGCATGCCTTTGGCGATGGTGGGGCGCCGGTCGGGAGAGCCGAGGATGAGTAAATTGATATTGAGCGAGTCGACCAGTTCGCAAATCCGCTGGCCTGGCTTACCTTCGGGGGCTATGCAGCGATAGTTGAGGCCCATTCGACGGACTTTGGTAACGGCGTCGGCGAGGACGGGGTCTTTTTCGGGATCTTGGCGAATGGCGTCTTCTAGGCGACCGCTGAGCTTGGAGATGGTATGCACGAGGATGAGCTCGCTGCCTTCTATGTCTCTGGCGAGGTCTATGGCGACGTTAAGACTGTCTTGCCCTGAGTCGGACTTATCAATAGCGACCAGGATGCGCTTGATGGGGCGGATAGCGTATAGGTCATCTTTGACCAGGAGCATGGGCCGAGACGACAGCTGGAAGACGTATTGACTGACGGAATTGCCAATGATGGCTTTGAGGCCCTGGAGACCGCGCGACCCCATGATGATGAGGTCGGATTCGATTTCGTCGGCCACTTTGCTGACCACCGTTTTGGGATCGCCTTCTCTGAGGATGGCATTGACACGGGACGGCTCAAGATCGAGTTCGGTGACGGCTTCTGCGAGGGTTTTGCCGCCTTGTTCCCACTTTTCGGCCATGGCTGCTGCTGAGCGCTGGGGCGGCACCACGTGCAAAATGGTCAGCCGCGATCGCTCGATTCTGGGGAGCTGCATCAGCGCTTTCATCATGTCGCGAGTGTTACCCGTACCGGCATCGGCTAGCAAAATATTTTCAATCATGATGAACGGCTGTACCTTATCTGAAGTGTTTTGAAGGGGGGATTTGCAATGTGGGGGCAAAATCTCCACGGTTCGCTGCGGTGGTTCGCTGCGGTAGCTTGCTGCAGCGGTTTACTGCAACGGTTTAACAGCAACGGTTTAACAGCAACGGTTTAACAGCAACGGTTTTGCGCCACTGTTTAAACAGTAGAAACAAACCTGTGATCTATGAGACAGTTCGAAACAAACTTAAACCATTTGAACGCCTAACCTACTGTGACAAATCGCTCTTTTTCGCCTGCTTCTCAAGCTTCTTCTGCTCAACCTTCTGTTTCCCAATCCAATACCTCTGAAGATCCCTATGTCTGGTTTGAGTATCCGGTGCGGGTGCAGCCGCACCATACAGACTACGGCGGGGTGGTGTGGCATGGCACCTACATCACCTGGATGGAGTCGGCCCGGGTGGAGTGCTTGCGGGCGGTGGGCTACCCCTTTGAGCGGCTAGTGACGCTGGGCTACGACTTGCCCGTGGTGGCGCTAGATATGCGCTACCGACAGCCGCTGACGCTGGGAATGGCGGCCCTGGTAAAGGTGCGCCTGATGCCGATTAAGGGGATTCGCCTGAAGTGGTGCTACGAAATTGTCACGGCTGGTGAGAACCCGCAGCTGTGTGTGACTGGATGGGTGACGCTGGTCACCGTGGATGCGCGCGATCGCAAAGTTGTGCGCAGGCTGCCCAGTGAAGTGAAGTCGCTGATCAGAGAAATCGAGACCTATTTTGACCTAGCGGGAGAATCTCCGTAATTTTTACTAGAAGCTGCTGAAATTCTTGTCATGAAATCGATCCCGCCTTTCTTAAGAAGAATAAAAAGTCAAAATCGCCATAAATTTACAACTCTTAGTGTGACAGCCTTATTCTCCACAGGCTTTCCACAGGTTTTCCACAAGTTTTTCGAGAGTTTTCCACAAGCTAGAACGTGGTTCGGTGGTTACATCAACTTCTGTGGATTGTTGAGATCGATCAAAAAATGGGTAAGATCACAGCCCTTGTGTAAAGCTATGTAACAAAAAAGGGGGTGAAAGCCCACTTTTAGAGAAGCCTAAATCTTTATTAAACGCACAGTGCCTGATAAGGTCCGTTGCTATTTCTAAAACCATGCTCCACAATAAAAAACACATTAATCGAGCGCCTCGTTTCGCTAGCAAGATTTGTTCTGTAGGTAGAACCTTTCTAAGCAGATGAGCCGTGACGATTTTTGCTGTAAACAAGTCAAGTGGAAGGAGCCTTCGTGGTGCAGCAATCCGTTAGTTTGTCCGTTGAAATTCCTGAAGAACTACATGCCTCCGTACAGCACTATTTGGATATCCACTCTGGGTGGAGCCAAGATCGTTTGTTTTGCGCGGCGATTTCGTTATTTTTGATGCAAAACGGCGTGACCCATCGGCAGGTGAGTCGCATTTACTTAGATAGCTTGTTTGGCCAGCAGCCGGAAAACAACAGAGAAATGATCCAGTCAAACGCTTAGTGTGCCGTGATCTCTATCACGCGTGCTGCGTTGAACATGTTTTGATAAGTGCATCACAAGTCACAATCTTTAGGACCTGAAAAGCGTCATGTTATATCTTCCTTTAAGTATTTCAACTATGTCCGTTGCTACGATAAAGAACCATTCTGTTAAATTTTTAGTATGACTTTCTTTCTAACAGCAACTGCTGTGAGGATAAGTGCTTTATTGATAGCTATTTATGACAATAAAGCGATGAAAGTATTGGTAAGCTAAGCGCATTTCTGAAGACTGCTTTAGGTCTGAATTGTCGAATTTTTGAGCATTAACTTTTTACGGTTAATCCTAGAAAATACGAACATTGCTGATAGAAAAGAAAGCCGCTGGACAAGCATGATGAATGCATTTGTCCAGCGGCTTTCTTGGGTCCTGTCTGTTGTAGATTCTATTGTAGATATCGGACTAGCTGATTAAGGCCAGTGGGGCGGAATGCATAGAAGCGGGGCCTATTTGCCAATGGCCTTGACGAGGCCGATGCCGCCAAAGTAAAGAAACAGGACTGCGCCGCCGAGTAGGCTCTGGGTAATGGGGTCTGTAGAGGGCGTGAGGACCGCGCCCAAGATAGCAGCACCCAGAAGGACGTATCTCCAGCCGGAGAGCATTTGGTCTGAGCCGACAATGCCTAGTAGACCCAGTAGCAGCTGGATGACAGGAATTTGGAAGGCGAGCCCGGTACTAAACAACAGCAATAGGACAAATTCGAAGTAGCGGTCAATTGACCACATTTGCTCGACAACATCTGCGCCGTAGTTGATAAAAAAGTTGAGCGCGGCGGGGACTAAGGCAATGTAGGCAAAGGCGAGCCCAGCAAAGAAAAGGACGCTAGAGCCGATGACAACCGGTGCAATTAACCGACGTTCTCGGCGGGTGAGGCCCGGCAGTACGAATTGAATAATTTGGTACAGGATGAACGGGCTAGCAATGAGAATGCCGCTGTATCCTGCAACCTTGATAGAGACAAAAAAGTACTCGCCTGGAGAGAGCTGCAAAAATTTGGCACCTTGGGCAGGAATCTCTAGCAGCTCGACAATTTGCCTGACGCCTGCAAAGCAGCCGATGACGCCAATGAGGACTGCAATCAGCGCGTAAAAGATGCGCGATCGCAGCTCATCAAGGTGATCAAACAGAGACATTTCAACATCGTTTGGCACCTCGTTTAAAAAGTCTTCGCGGGTTTGCGACTCTAGTACGGAGATGCCTGCGGGGGATGCTGTCTCAAGGTCTGAAGGAGGCGTCATGGAAGAAATGCATTAGGACAGTGGCTACATTGTAGCCGTTGCGTTTGAGGAGAACAGTATCTACTGTGGATTGAATATTTTTTGCCCTAGCTGGCCATCAGCGCCGAGTACTTCACTGTCTTCTCCGTTGGCAGAAAGCGTCAGGCCACCTGCATTTGCGGAGTAGACGTCGATTTCTTCCTCGGCTTCCCAGAGCTGACTGTCGCCCGCTTGCATGAGCCCTTCAAAGACGATCACGCCGTCTGTTTTGATGCTGACCCAGGTTTCTGCAGTGGCTTCGCCGGTGACAAATACGGGCGCTGTGCTAGCGGGTGGCTCGGGCTCGGCAGCGGGGGTGTCAGGGATTTCGGGTAAGGCTTCGGTGGCCGGTGGCGCTTCGGTGGTTTGCTCTGGTGTTTCGCCGACGTCGCTGACGGTCGCCCGCTCGCCGCCGCTTAGGAGATTGGTGAGTAGGAGGATGCCTGCTGTGACCGCTGCTACCAGCACTGCGCCGATGGCGAAAGGCTTGAGATTGGGGGCATCTGAATTGCTGAGCTCGACGCCGACGGGCTCGGGATTGTAGGGAACGCGAGGGGGCGCAGGGGGGTTTGCGGGGGCTTGGGTGGTGAAGGCCGCGGGCAAATTATCGTCAAAGGTGGGCGTTTCGACTGGGAGGTCTGTGCTGGTGGACAGGTTTGCCTGGTCGAAGGCGGAGACTTTGCTGGCGAAGTCTTCCTCGTCAGACTGGTCTGATGTTGTGATGAGGTCGGGGAGTGTATTGGTCTCTGGGCTGGCCGTTGGTTCTGTGAATGCGGCTGGAGTGTTGGGGTCTGCTGCCGGGTCTGCTGCAAGCGGGTCAACGACAGGTAGAGAGCTGCCATTTTGGAGGGTAGCGGTGTCGCTGCTGCTGTCGACACTGACGGTATTGAGGTCAGTGTCGAGGGTAGCGGCGGCGTCATCGACGATGAGCGGCGGGGAGTCTTGGGGGTTTGCGATCGCCGGTGTCGTCTCTGGCTTAGCGGCAGGGACAAATTCTTCTAGCGGGGTTTGGCTAGCAGCGCTAAACATGGGGGGCTCTTCGGTTGTCCCAGCCGCGGCTTGGGCGGTAGGTTTAGCGTTGGCCGGATAGGTGGCCGGACGAGTCAGTAGACGGGTGGAGCTACTCTCTGGCTCGGCAACCCGGACTGGGCGTGGCGTGGAGGGAATGGAGGTAACTGTAAACTGCTGGGAAAGTTCTATGCCTTTGAGTCCGAGGGTTTCGGCGTAGCGACGAATGAAGCCTTGCACAAAGATAGGCTCGGGCAACATATCCGGGTTGCCGGTCTCAATGCCATTGAGTAGCTGAGGCCGGATATAGGTGCGGATGGCAATATCTTCTAGGGATTTTCCTTGCTTTTCTCGATGTTCTCGCAAGAAAGCGCCGATTTGCGCTAGCTGACTCTGTTGGGAGGCACTAAATTTAGTCACAATACTCCGTCAACCCAATGACTACCGTAGTTTTACTTATCGTATCAATGATTTGGTCATTGATCGGGATAGAACGCTGTAAAAGCCTGTCTGTATGTAGGGCTTTTCGCCGGTAGGAAAGGTATAAAGGCGCTATTTACTGCAGGGTGCCTTAGAGGATGCACTCTAGGATGCAACCCAGGATGCAAACCAGGATTTGGGGCTAGAGCGCGTCAACTTTGGCTGCGATCGCGGGATCGTAGGTGCGCAGATAGTTCCAGTAGCCGCCAAAGACTTTCTCCACGTAGCCCTTGGTTTCTGGGTAGGGAATATTTTCGACGAATTCGTCTGCGTTGGTAAATTTTCCTTCTTCTATCCACTGATTCACTGCGTTTGGCCCAGCGTTGTAGCTGGCGACCGCGAAGAGTGAATTATTGGCATACTCGCGGTGCGTGAAGTCGAGGTACCACGTGCCAAACTTCACGTTGTCGGCGGGTTTATCTAACGCGTAGCTATCTTGGCCGATTTGGCTGCTGATCCATTCGCCTGTTTCTGGCATGACCTGCATCAGGCCGACTGCCCCCACGACGGAGCGAATATCGGGCTGAAACCGAGACTCTTGCCGCACCAGCGCCGTGACCAACAAAGGATTGAGATCGCGCTCTTCGGCCCAGCCCAAGATTAAGTCTGGAAATTGGAAAGGATAGATGGCCTGCCAAAAGCTGGAGGAGGCCTTGAGAGATTCGTATTCGGCAATGTCGGCGGGATCTTCGCGCCAGGCGAGGCTAGAAACCATGAAAATGCCGTCTAGATTGTCGCCAATGGCCAGCCGCAGGATGCCATCGGTAAACTGCTCGCTTACAGACGGCGTGCGCCGACTGGCAAATTCGCTTTGCCAGTGGTTCCAAGCCGTCTGATCGTGGCCGAGTAGGTAGAGTTCTTGGAGCTCGGAGGACCCGGCAGGTAGCGGCGTGCGACGCTCGGGCAGTACTACATTGGGGTCGAGGGTGCGGACGGTGTCGAAGTTGCCGACTTCCCAGTCTAGATAAATTGCTGAGCGCCAGGCGTAGTAAGCATCTGGATGGTTGGCAATGACCTGCTCAAAGGCTTGCCGAGCGAGGTCGGGCTGATTTTGCCGGTAGGCCCATTTGCCCAGCCAGAATCCGGCTTCGGCGGCGAGTTCATTTTTGGGCGCGGCTTCAACAAGCTGCTGCGCCCAGCTGATGGCGGCAGAAATATTGCCCGCTTTGGCGTTTTCTTTGGCCTGCTTGAGCCGGATTTCGGCGGCGGCGTCGGAATCAGAATACTGAGAAAGAATAGACGCTCTGGCCTGCTTCGCCGAGTCTGGGCTATTGAGCGCTTCGAGCCGGTCGGCCCGCTGCACGAGGGCTTCGGCGGCTCGCTTGGGGAAGCGGGACATAACCTGATCTAGGGTGGCTAGCCCCGCTTGGCCCGGTTGAAGCCTAGCGAGGTTCAGTAGGCCGGTGGGCGTTTCGGGTGCCTCTGGAAAGGCTTGATTGAGCTGGGTGTAGAGTGCGATCGCTTCTGGAGTTTTGCCGTTGCGCTCTTTGCCTCGGGCCGCTCGGTATAGGCTACGCGGAGTCGCGGGGGCCTTGGCGTAAGCATCGCCCGCCCTTCCATAGGCCTGGTGCTCCCAGTAGCCGAAGCCTACAGCAGCCCAATCTTCGGGCGTGAGGGCACTGCTGTGCTGACTGACGAGCCGGTCGAGCGCTGAGACGTAGTTGGGATGCTCGACGCCGTGGTAGGCGATGATTTTTAGTCGTGATAGCTCATCGGGCGCAGTTGATGCTTCGCTAGCGGCGGGTTGCCCGGGGTTGGGGAGTTGCTGGAGGGCGGCGCTGACGCTGAGCGGGTGGCTGGGCAAAGTTTGGAATAGGGTGTTCCAAGCGTCTGGGTTGGCGCCGCTCTGGCCGAGCTGGTAGAGGGCCTCGGCTGCGGCTGGGCTGTCTGGGTGTTTGCGGGTGAGGTCGGTCCAGGTGGCGGTGGCTGTTTCGGTTTGGCCTAGGGCTGCGTGGGCCTGGCCGCGCCTGAGAAGTACGTAGGCCGATAGCGCCGAGTAGGTATTTTCGAGGTCTTCGAGGAGGGGGATGGCCTGGCTGGGTTGACCCTGGTTGATGAAGTCTGTGGCAAGCATGTAGCGGGCGCGATCGCGCTCCAATCCTTCGGCCTGCTGAGCAATGCTGGCAAGCGCAGCGGTTCGCTGCTCTGCAGGTTGGCGCACCAGCCCGAGCACGGCAGAGTCTTTGACTGCGCGAGGAGTTTGCTCTGTGGTGACAGAGGCAGGCTGCCTAAAGGCGTCGGTGTGCTTAAGAAGAGAGACAATGAGCCCAACTGAGAGGGTACTGATGCCGATAAGCGCCATGAGCGGCCACTTTTCTTTTAGCGTTTTCAACATAGGGGTTTCAACACAGGGTCAATATCGGCAGTTCAAGATTCGGCAGTGTGGGCCTGATGCCTAACGACTCGTAGGCACGAACGTCTGCACGGACGTTCTCTGAAGTTTTAGCAGAAAATTTGATGCATCGTGTTAATGGCTGCTTGAAAATGGCCAGAAAAAAAGCCAAAAGCGTCAGAGCGTTTAAGATAATTTGCGCTCAAACGCTTAAAAAAGATGGGGGGTTGAGAGGGCTGAAAAAGTTCAGCCTCACAAGTCATGGAAAAACGGCAAAATCAGTAGATACTATAGAACGGGAACTTAGAGCAGCGAACAGCGAATGGATTTTATAGCGTCGGAACAATCTTGCCTGAGCTGGCAGGGAGACTGCCTGGTGGTGGGCTTATTGGAAGAGTCTCTGCCGCTGACAGGCATTTTGTCAGATTTGAACGACAAGGTCTCTGGCCTTTTGCAGCTGCTCATTGACGAGGAATCTTTTGAGGGGAAGGCAGGGACGACGGCAATTACGCGCTTGGGGCCGGATGCCCCTGTGAGAAAAATTGGTGTGGTTGGCCTGGGTAGCTCTGATGCGATGGACCTAGAGAGCCTGCGGCGGGGAGCTGCGATCGCGGCCAAACTGGCTCAAAAAGCAAAATGCGCCACGCTGGGTGTGAGCTTTCCGGTGTGGAATAACAGCAGCGCTCTCACCGTGCAGGCCCTCACCGAAGGAGCCTTTCTAGGGCTCAATCAGGACAGCCGCTTCAAATCTGAGCCAGATAAGCACAAGACTGAAATTACTGAGGTGCATTTGCTCTCTTTCGTGGGGGAAGAGGCTGCCGTTGAGAGAGCAAAAGTCGTGTGTGAGGGAGTCATTTTGGCGCGGGAGTTGGTGTCTGCGCCGCCCAATGTGGTCACCCCTGAGAAGCTGGCGGATACTGCTGCTGTGATCGCCCAAGACTACGGCCTAAAGCTAGAGATATTGGAGCGCGACGACTGCGAAAAATTGGGAATGGGCGCGTACCTAGGCGTTGCTAAGGCTTCTGACCTGCCGCCGAAGTTTATTCACATGACCTACAGCCCGGCGGGGGGCGCTGAGCGCAAGGTCGCTCTGGTCGGTAAGGGGCTGACGTTTGACTCGGGGGGGCTAAACCTGAAGCCCGCTGGCTCAGGCATTGAGATGATGAAAATAGATATGGGTGGGGCGGCTGCTGTGCTGGGGGCTGCGAAGGCGATCGCTCAGCTCAAGCCCGCTGTAGAAGTGCACTTCATCAGCGCTGCGACGGAGAATATGGTGAGTGGCCACGCCATGCGCCCCGGCGACATTTTGACCGCGTCGAACGGTAAGACCATTGAGGTAAACAACACGGATGCAGAGGGCCGCTTGACCCTCGCCGATGCGCTGACATTTGCCGATAAGCTGGGAGTAGACGCCATAGTGGACCTAGCGACGCTAACTGGGGCGTGCGTCGTGGCTCTCGGTGACGACATCGCAGCGCTATACAGCCCAGACGAAGAGCTGGCGCAGTCTCTGGCATCTTCTGCAACGCTGGCAGGCGAGAAGCTATGGCAAATGCCGATGGAAGACCGCTACTTTGAAGGGATGAAGTCGGTCGTGGCCGATATGAAGAATACAGGGCCTCGTGCTGGTGGATCGATTACGGCGGCGCTGTTTTTAAAGCAGTTTGTAAAAGAGACGCCCTGGGCCCATTTGGACATTGCCGGACCCGTGTGGACGGATAAGGAGAATGGCTACAACAGCCCCGGCGCGACTGGATACGGCGTCAGGCTGCTGGTGCAGTGGGTCAGTGAGGCGTCAGCCAGTGCGTCGTAAGGCTGCGCTCTAAACGCTGAGTTCGGTTTTGACAGTATGAGAACCGCGTTTTGAGCTGGCTGGCTTGAGGTCGGTGAGCTTGAGGTCGGGGGCGACGCTGGTAACGGTGTTGCTGGCGATGGGCCTGCGAAAGGGAGTGTCTTGCCGACAGGTAGGGCAGTACCAGTAGAGCTGACCTTGCCGAAGGTGTCGTAGGAGTCGGTCGTCGCAGAGTCCGCACTGATGACGTGCTGCATTATCTAGGAGATGGGCCATAGATGCTGTGAAGAGAGAGCCTTCAGTGTAGGCGCAGCACTATGGGTAAGCCCTCTGTAGTTCCCTTGATTGACGGGGCTTTTTGTTTAACGTTTTGTTTAATCAAGCGTGTTTGCTAGGTGCTAGCTACGCCCCCGCCGGTCTGCCTCAGACCTCTTCCCAATGCTTAGCCCGCTCTACGGCCTGCTGCCAGGTTTTGAAGTTAGCTTGTGCCTGCTGAGCGTTTTCTGAGGGTTTGAAGACCCGGTCGATTTTGCGCCCGTTCACAAGGGTTGCGTAGTCTGACCAGAGGCCGACGGCTAGGCCCGCAGCAAAGGCAGAGCCCTGAGCTGTGGCATCGAGAACGGCAGGGCGCTCGACGGGAATGCCTAGCACGTCTGCTTGATATTGCATCAAAAAGTCGTTGCTGCAGGCGCCGCCGTCTACTTTTAGCTCGGTGATGGGTGATCCTGAGTCTTGGTTGATGGCTTCGACGACTTCTCGGGCTTGGTTTGCGATCGCTTCTAGTACAGCTCGGGTCATGTGGGCTTTGGTGGTGCCTCGGGTGATGCCGAGGAAAGCACCACGGGCACTCATGTCCCAGTGGGGGGCACCTAGTCCGCTGAGGGCGGGCACAAAGTAAACGCCGCCATTGTCCTCAACCTGCTGAGCGAGCCCTTCTGTTTCGGGGGCTGTGTCGATAATGTTTAGCCCGTCTCGGAGCCACTGAATGCAGGCTCCGGCGGTGAACATGCTGCCTTCTAGCGCGTAGCCCAGGTCGTAGCCTGTGGCGGCCTCTGGTTGGGTGCTGGTCCAGGCGACGGTGGAGAGGAGCTGATGTTGCGATCGCTCTCTGGTTTGTCCGGTGTGGGCGACGAGAAATGCGCCGGTGCCGTAGGTGCACTTGAGCAATCCGGGGCGATCGCAGCCATGGGCAAACAGCGCGGCTTGCTGGTCACCTAAGATGGCGGCAATAGGCACTTCTACCCCTAGCAGCTCGGGCACCGTATGGCCAAAGATGCCTAGGCTTGGCCTAATTTCTGGAAGCATCTGGGCGGGAATTTTGAACAGTGACAGTAGCGACTCATCCCACTGCTGCTGCTCTAGGTTCATGAGCATGGTGCGGCTAGCATTGCTGTGGTCGGTGGCGTGGACTTTGCCGCCGGTGAGGTTCCACAGCGCCCAGCTGTCGATAGTGCCTGCCAAAACGTTGTTTGGGTCTATGTCGCCGACTTCTTTGAGCAGCCAGTTTAGTTTGGTGGCCGAAAAGTAGGCGTCGAGGAAGAGGCCTGTGCGCTCGTAGATATCTGCCTGGGAGCTGG
>JBCBFY010000111.1:0-16762 GCA_038527325.1 Cyanobacteria bacterium J06614_10 | reverse complement strand
GCGAGTTATCTGACTCCAACAGCTTTGGTTATAGCGATCGCAAGGCGTTTCAGTCCCGAGAGTCGGGATTAGGGGTTGGCGAGCAGGGCTTTGAAAGATGTTGAGGTTATCTCGTGGGATGTTTCAGTCCCGAGAGTCGGGATTAGGGGTTGGCGAGAGTTTAGCCACTTCTCGAACAAGCCTTCGCAGCTGTTTCAGTCCCGAGAGTCGGGATTAGGGGTTGGCGAGTACGGCAGGGATTTGAACGGCGGCGACATGGCGCAATGTTTCAGTCCCGAGAGTCGGGATTAGGGGTTGGCGAGCCGAAGCCGCCGCTGCCGAGCAGGCCTTTAGCGATGTTTCAGTCCCGAGAGTCGGGATTAGGGGTTGGCGAGTTTGCCCGTAGCGCTTTGATGGAAGAACGGCTGATGTTTCAGTCCCGAGAGTCGGGATTAGGGGTTGGCGAGTCGGGTTAGACGTTTTGTAGTCTGGGATCCCCCAAGGTTTCAGTCCCGAGAGTCGGGATTAGGGGTTGGCGAGGCCGACGCCATTCGGCAGGAAAAACCATTGATTGAGTTTCAGTCCCGAGAGTCGGGATTAGGGGTTGGCGAGATCTGCTGACGCTGCCGGGCACTCTAGAGCTGACGGGTTTCAGTCCCGAGAGTCGGGATTAGGGGTTGGCGAGGTCGCTGACTTTCTCGACGTTGAAACCGCTGCGCAGCGTTTCAGTCCCGAGAGTCGGGATTAGGGGTTGGCGAGGAAAGCTGCTATCTTGCAAAGCAGAGTACAGAGGAGGTTTCAGTCCCGAGAGTCGGGATTAGGGGTTGGCGAGGCCGTGGGCTGGAGTCCTTGTGTTGCCTGGCCCGAATCGGGCTTTTTGGCAAAGGTCTGGATTTTAGCCTAGGGAAAGGTGGTAAGGTCGCCTGAGAGATACTTAGGAAATCTTGAAAGTATTTACTTGTCTAGGTTCTAGCGATTTGGCAAACCTACCGGGGAAATGGACCCCGCTTCGGTTTGCCAGAAATCTACCACAACATAAGTCGATTTTTGGGTGATTCTCTTCACACTACAGACTTAATTTATCTTCGCTCGCTATCCGCCATAGTTCCAGCCGGTGGACTCTAGCAGGAGAGGCTTGCCTTCGCGATGCTCACCTGCGCCGATCACCTCACCGACAAATACGGTGTGGTCGCCATGCTCTACGCTGCCCACCACGCGGCATTCTACATAGCCTAGCGAGTCTTTGATGATGGGGCAGCCCGTTTCGTCGCCTGGGTAAAACTCGATGTCCTCAAACTTGTTGCCGACACGGCGCAAGGGCTTAAAAAAGTTTTGAGCCATTTCCTTTTGCCCATCTTCCAATACGCTCAGCGCAAAGACACCGCTCGCTTTCACCATTTCGTGAGATTTAGAATCGTTTTTAATGCAGTTCACCACCAGCGGCGGCGTAAAAGAGGCCTGCATTACCCAGCTCGCCGTAAAGCCATTCACCTCTTCGCCTTGCTTGGTTCCACACACGTACAGCCCGTGGGGAATTTTGCGAAGCATGGTTTTTTTAGCTTGTTCGTTCAGCATGGTGCTAGTCCTTAAAATACAAAAGCGATATCAAAGAGGCGATATCAAAAACGCGCTTCCATAGTGTAGGTCACTAGGCCAGTGCCCAGCGTCATCCTACAGTGCTATTCAAGTGCCATTCAAGTGCCATTCAGCCGAGCTGGCTTACATCGCTCTCTACTCATTTGCCTCGATCAGATATTCACCAAAGCGATCGCGCTCTTCACCCCTCAACCGCCTCGGTCGCTTACTCTCCAAATCAATAAACAATCCCCGCTGCGCACCTACTGCCACCAGCTCACTCCGCTGATTAAAAAACTCAAACCCGAGCCGAGCCGAGGCGCCCCGCAGCTGCGAGAGCCAAATCGAAGCTGTCACCGTATCACCCAGATACAGCGGCGCTTTGTAGCTTATTTGGGTCTCTACCAGCGCCGGACCAAAGCCCTGTGCAACCATGCTTTCAATAGGTAAGCCCACCGCTTCCAGCAGTCGCACCCGCCCAATTTCCATCCACTGAACGTACACAATATTGTTCACATGGCCGATGGCATCAATATGAAAAGGGTAAATGGCCAATGAATAAGACAGTTTCATACGCTAGCTCAATCGATCATCGCTGCAGGGGCCTGCGACTTGTCCGCTATTACTTTTTCGCAATGCCTGCAGCCCTGGCTACTTCCTGCACCGCTGCCGACACCGCAGGAGCCACCCGCTGATCAAAGACCGATGGCATGATGTTGCTTGCTGAGAGCGATGTTTCTGGAATGAGGGATGCGATCGCTTTCCCCGCCGCCAAAAACATCTCCGTCGTAATCGCCTCTGCCCGGCAGTCTACCGCCCCGCGAATTACCCCAGGAAAGGCCAGCACATTATTGATCTGGTTAGGATAGTCGCTGCGCCCGGTTGCCATCACCGCCACCATATCGTTCACCAGCTCCGGCTGAATCTCCGGTACCGGATTCGCCATGGCAAACACAATCGGGCTGGCTGCCATAGACTTCACCATCTCTACGCTCACTACCCCCGGTGCGCTCACCCCCATAAACACGTCAGCGCCCCGCATCGCATCTGCCAGCGTGCCCGACTCAGCCACTGAAAATTCTTTTTTCGCCTCGGTGAGGTTGGTGCGATCGCTCCCAATAATCCCCTTAGAATCGCAAATCACCAAGTCCTGCAGCCCCGCCCGGCGAAACAAACGGCCCATCGATAGCCCCGCTGCCCCCGCACCATTGATCACCAGTCGAATCTCCTCTATGTTTTTGCCGACGACCTTCAGCGATTGTCAGCCTAGCGGCGCTGACCAATGCGCTGAAGGTCGTCGGCAAAAACAGGAATATCGAGATCGGCCTGTAGCCGCTTCTCAATTTCAAAACAGCGCGGCGCACTAATATCTTCTAGATTGACCGCCCCAAACACCGGCGCAATTCGCTTCACCGTCTCTACGATTTCGTCCGTATCTTGCGTATCTAAGCAAATTGGGAAGGCATCTAGTCCGGCAAACTCCTTGAACAGCATGGCTTTGCCCTCCATTACCGGCATAGAGCCCGCCGCTCCCAAGTTGCCCAGTCCTAGCACCGCGCTGCCATCGCTGACAATCGCCACCGTATTGCTTTTGATGGTGTAGTCGTACACCCGCTCAGGATGGTTGGCAATCTCTACGCACACCCGCCCTACGCCTGGCGTGTAGGCCATTGCTAAGTCATCTTGCTCACGCAGCGGAATTTTGGCCTCTACCCGCAGTTTGCCGCCCCGGTGCAGGGCAAAGGTCCGGTCGTACACGGCCTGCACTTCTATGTGCTCCAGCGATCGCACTGCCGCCTCAATATTGGCCGCCGCCGCCGTACTGGCCGCATCTACCGATATCTCACGGACGATGTGCTCCCGGCTTTTTTCGACCACATCGATGTTGCCTAAGTTGCCCTCTGCCTGTGCGATCGCTTCCAGCACCGCCGCCAGCTGGCTCACCTGATTGGGCAGCTTGAGTCGGAGGGTTAAACTGTAGCTAGGGTTTGGCGTCAAACTGACCATGGCGACAACGAAAAGGGGGAATGATGAACAATGAGTAAAAGCGTATCGTTAATCGGAACAATTCACCCCTATATTGAACTAAGCAAACTTCTGAACTAAGCAACTCCCCTAGCGATCCGTCCTAGCCACTGTCTACTTCATCCTTCCGCGCTCATCGTTCATCCTTCCGACACTGCCATGCCTTCTCTCTACGCAGAAATTGACATCAACGCGCCACAGAGCGTCGTTTGGGAAGCCCTCCTCCGCAAAGACCAGTGGCGCTACTGGAATACCTTCCTCTACGACTGCGATCCGGGCATGCGCATCGCGAGGGGCAGCGAAATTTTTCTGGCTATGCAGCGGCTAGAGGGCGATGAAGAAACAGAATTTCAACCCCTGATTACCATGATCAGGCCGCCGAATATGCTGCGCTGGGTTTCCACGATTCCGGGGCTGCGCACTGAGCATATTTTTGAGCTGAGAGAAAATGTGCCAGGGCGAACGCACTACATTCACCGCGAGCTATTCTCTGGCATTTTGTCCAAAGTGTTCTTACCCTTTATCCGGCAGGATGAACGGCAGGGAATCAGGCGCATGTCCCAACAGCTGAAAATGTACGTTGAGCAGTCCGTCTTGGGTAACACTTATCCGCCCGAGCGATCGCGCTACGATGACCGCTCTCCAGGCTATGCGTCCTACGATAGCCGCCCCTACAGCCGCCAGCCTCAATACGGCGACCGCCCTTACAATGATCGTCCTTACAGTGAACAACCCTACGGCGACGAGACATACCGCGATCGCTCCTACGACCGCCGCTACGACGACCAATATAGGGATGGACAATACCGCGATGGAGCGTACGACCAGCGGCAGTATCAAGACCGTCCCTACAACGACTACCCCGACGACCGGCGCTACGACAGTGGACGCCGCTACGATGACCCCCAGCAAGACTATCCCCGTTACAACAATCCCCAAGACTACCCACAAGACTACGATTCGCGAGATTATGACCCGCGAGATTACGATTCGCAAGACTATGGCGATCGCCCTCGCCGTCGTCGCTAGGTATCACTTTGTTGTGCGCTGTCTGTTCTTTCGCTGTTTGTTGGTCTAAGATTCCGCTGGCGCCACAGGGCTAAACGATAGCTGATATCGGTAAAGTGCAACAGGTTTCCCCTTCGCCTTGAAGTAGTCTGGATCCTGCGGGGATAGGTAAATCGCCGTGATCTGGTCTGCCACGATTGGAAAGTTGGCATCGCCCCGCTTGCGATACACCGTTGTATTTTCTACTTCGTTTAGATAGACAGACGGCGTGCGATCTGGGTCAAAAGGAGACTGGCTAGAACTGCGGAAAAACTGTTGAAAAACTTCTGTTGTGGCAAAAGAGCCCTGATTGGGCGTTTCTACCGTACGCCCGGTCACCGTAGAAATGAGCTGTCGGTTGTCTTTTAGAAAAGTAATTTGCCGGTTAGGGTTGTCGGGATCTACCTTGACGGCCTTTACCCAGTCATCGCCCAAGTAGGCCCGCGCTAGGCTCAGCCCATTAAAGGCGCGGTCAGAGACAATCTCTACATCGCCTTCTACATAGCCACTCTTATTCTGCGTGTTGGTCTTGCGGTTGTTGGGCAGAGGCTGATTGAGAAATCGCCGTTTGGAGACGGGCTTGGGCACGAAGCGGATGATGGCGGGAACGGCCTTGTGCAAAAACTGCCGGTTGCCTTCGAAGCCGGGGGTGACAATGTCTGGCGCGAGCGGTGCCACCATGTCTACTAGCGTAGAACTCATGCGCCATGTACCCGCCATCCACTTCGGATATACCAAGTCGCCTTCAGACACCTTGACGGCAGGCTTGCTCTGCCAGTTTGGGAAAGCTTGCTGTCGCTCTGTCAACGTTTCTGCCTGGGCCTGTGCACTGCAGGTCAGCCAGACAAATGCCAGCAGCGCCAGCCAAATCAAGTTTCGCCGAATCCGTTTGAGTAGGAGCTGTTTGTTCACGTCAGCAAAGGTGTAGTGAATCTTCTATCACCTTACCTCACGCCTCTGCTGATTCTGTGTAGCGGTATTTCGAGCGGTGCTGGGTGTGGCTGTATTGCGCGTTGGTCTGCTGTTTCTTCCTCCAGAGCGCTCAACCCGTCTGAAGATTTTTTGGAGGCCGTTTGTAAAGCGATCGCACAGCCCAGGGGTAAAGTCTAGCGTCGCTGAGCCGCAGGCAAAGGTGGCCGCAGTACTCACCATATTGACAAACGACGCTTGCCCGGTGAAGCCGTCGCGTAGCAGACCCGCAAACGCCCGGCTGTCGCCCGACCGCAGCGCTGTAGACATCGCCCCATAGTCAAAATCTGCAGCGCGAATGGCCGACACCACGCCGCCCCACACGGCTGCCCTGCCAATGTTGAATAGGTAGCGGCTGAGCAGCACTGCGGGAGCGAGCTTTAGCGCCTGCTCGCTGGAGATGCCCGTCGCGCTGATTTTGGTGAGCTTCGGGTTTTTCTTGAGCTGTTGGTCCATTTCACCGGCTGAGAGCGCCGCCAGTGTCGCTAGCTCGTCGTCTGTAAGCTTGAGGGTCCGCATCTGTGCGAGGGCGCTTTTTTCGGTAGGGCTCCAGTGAGCGGTTTCCGCTGTGATGATGTCGGCGACAATTTGCTCAATGTCGGCTTCAATCGAGGCGGTGTCTGTCCAGTGAGTGTCGCTGGTGGTAGGCAGAGGGGCCGTTTTTGTGTGTGGCGATGTTGTGGGCTTGGCAACGCTGGGGAGGGCGCTGCCGGTGAGAATGAGGAGAGTCGCCGCGATCGCACCCGTCTGTTTCGTCAAAATCATAGCCACGCCGTTCCCTACGCTATTTCTGCTGTAAAAAATTAAAGTAAAAAGTAGTCAATGGGACACAGCCCACATTTTTTCTACTCTAAAGGTAGAAGACGCTGGCACCCTTTGCATCCCTACAATGACAGCTATCACTTCGTCCACGTCTTGACGTCTTACAAGGAAAGTCTCACAAGGAGAATATAAATCCATGGGTAAAGGTCAATTTAAGACAGCTGCGCTTCTCGGTCTGCTCTCAGGCCTGCTTGTATTGATTGGCTACGCCCTCTATGGCGGAGCCGGTGCGCTCATTGGCCTAGTCATTGCCGCCGTGACAAATTTCGGCTCCTGGTTTTACTCCGATAAGATTGCCCTGAGCACCTACCGCGCTCAGCCCGTTACCCGAGAGCAGGCCCCCGCCATTTACGAAATGGTCGAGCGCCTAGCGGCAAAAGCCGAAATCCCAATGCCTGGTGTGTATGTTGTACCAGGCGCAGCGGCCAATGCCTTCGCTACCGGCCGCGACCCTGAGCATGCCGCCGTTGCCGTCACTGAAGGCATCGTCAAAGCCCTCTCTGCAGAAGAGCTAGAAGGCGTGCTTGCCCATGAGCTGACTCACATTATTAACCGCGACACGCTTACTCAGGCCGTTGCGGCCACCATCGGCGGTGCGATCGCCTTCCTGGCTCAAATGCTCCAGTACAGCATGTTCTTTGGAGGGAACCGCGATCGCAATGGCGGTGGTGCCAACCCTATTGCCCTGATTGCCACCATTTTCCTAGCGCCTCTCGCGGCCACCATCATCCAAATGGGCATCTCCCGCACCCGCGAATTTGCTGCTGATGCGGGTGCCGCTAAGCTCACTGGAAACCCCCGCGCCCTTGCCAGTGCCCTCAAGCGCCTCGAAGCCAGTGCCCAGCGCCAACCCATGGCCGCCAACCCCGCCTTCGAACCCTTGCTCATTATCAACGCCCTCCCCAAGCAAATGTTCAGAAGCCTCTTCTCTACTCATCCCGCCACCGACGATCGCATCGCCCGCCTTCTCGAAATCGAGCAAACCCAGCTCTCCGGCAAGACCGTCTCCTTCAGCTAGCCCGCTAGCCTCTTAGCTCTCAAAGATCATCTTCTAAAAAGCATTGAGCGTGACCCTCCGCTCAATGCTTTTTTGTGGTCAATTTTTTGTTGTTAACAGATCTAGACGCTATCTCCCAAACCCAAAAATCCAGCCTAAAATTTGCATACCTTCGTTCCGATCCCCGTTTTCCCATATGGCCCAAGTCCTCGGTGCCCTGCTCATCTTTACCCTCGTTCCGGCCCTCGGCGCGCTTCCCCTCACCGGCTGGATTGTCGCTCTCCTCACAGGCAAACAGCTCAAGCAGCTCGGCACTGGCAACGTTGGCGTTTCTGCCGCTTTTTACCACGGTGGCACGGTGATTGGGCTGCTCTCTGTAGTGGCGGAGGCGCTCAAGGGCATTTTGGCGGTGCTGCTAGCGCGTTATTTCTTTGGAGATGATGGAGTGTGGCCGGTGCTGTCACTGATGTTTTTGGTGATGGGTCGCTATTGGGGCAGCCAGGGCGCGGGCACGACCAATATTGCCTGGGGCTTTTTGGTGTACGACCCCATCGTCACGGGGCTGATTTTTTTGATTAGCCTAGTGAGCTTTACGGTGTTGCGGATGCGTCAGCAAGGGCGGCTGTTTGTGTTGGTGCTGATGCCGGTGCTCACGGCCCTGCGCTACCCGACCGATGGCATGCGGGTGCTGGCAGTAGCCTGTCTCTCCGGTTTAGTCGCCTGGATCTATCATAAGATTCCAGACGATTTGAGTTTGCCAGTGACACAGAGTGATGGTCAGTCTCGTCGGATGTTTCGGTTTTTTCAGGGCGATCGCGCGCTGCCTTCGCTGAGCAGTCAGGTCCTCTCGGCCAAAAGAGTGGGCACCAAAGCCGCTACCCTTTCGCAGCTACATGCCTGGAACTATCCTGTGCCCCCTGGCTACGTGCTGCCCGCTGGCGATGACCCCGCCGCGCTCATTCAGGCCGTTTTCCCCAATGCTGACTTGCGGACAGAGTCGGGCAAGGGAATGGCCGTCGTTGCTCGCTCGTCAGCCGTAGGCGAAGATACGCTCACCGCCTCTGCCGCAGGCCAATACGTCTCTATCACCGAAATAAAAAGCCCAGAAGCCCTAGAGCGAGCCATCAACGCCTGCCTAAATGCCTACAGCGCGCCCTCAGCGGTGCGCTACAGGCAAGACCGTGGCATTCCAGAAGGCCGCATGAATGTGCTTGTACAGCCTCATATTTTTGGCGTTTTCTCGGGAGTCGCGTTTAGCCGTGACCCGGTTGCGCAGGCGGGGGATGCGGTAGTGGTGGAAGTGCTGCCCGGGGAGGCTAGCCGCGTGGTGTCGGGGCAGGTGACGCCCGAGCGCTACCGGGTGAGCGTAGGTGAGCTACCGGCGTCGGCGACTTGGCAGCTGCCAGCGGATATGACGCTTCCGGTGCAACCGCTGGGCAGCGCGGCTCAGCTGCGTAAGGCCCCCGAGCAGCTGATAGCGCGGGTGGCTTACTTGGCTCGGCATATCGAGGGTCGGTTTCACGGCATTCCTCAAGACATTGAATGGACCTTTGATGGGGAGCAGCTGTGGGTACTGCAGAGCCGACCGGTGACGACGCTGACGCCGATTTGGACCCGGAAGATAGCAGCTGAAGTGATTCCTGGTGTAATTCGTCCGCTGACTTGGTCTATCAACCAGCCGCTGACCTGCGGCGTCTGGGGCGATCTGTTTAAGACGGTGCTAAAGGACCGGGCGACAGGACTCAATTTTTCTCAGACGGCGACGCTGCACTATGCCCGCGCCTACTTCAATGCAACGCTGTTAGGCGATATCTTTACCCGGATGGGTCTGCCGCCCGACAGTCTAGAATTTTTGACCCGGGGAGCTAAGTTTCAGCGACCGCCGCTGTTGACGACGCTGCAAAATTTGCCAGGACTGCTGCGGCTGTGGCGACAGGAAAATAGCCTACCTCGCCGGTTTGCTCTGGCAGATAAGGCCAAGTTTGCACCTGCGCTGGATGAGTGGCAAACGCAGCCTGTCAGCGGTCTTTCTGAAGGGGCGATCGCAGCCCGTATTGACCGTGTCCTAACGCTCCTAGAGCAGGCGACTTATTTCAATATTCTGGCTCCCCTCAGCTTGGCCCTACGCCAGCGGGTGCTGCAGGTGGATCTAGCCAGCCTCGATAGTCAGCACAATCCTGAAATGCAGGCATTAGAGGAGCTGAAGAAGATAGCTGTTCAGCTGCGATCGCGCTTACCAGAACTTGCGCGCAAACCAGAAGTAAAAACAACTGCCAACCCAACCACCCCAGGCGCCACGCAGCAATTACCCAACAATAGCGCCTCTCTCTTCGCCACCCTCTCCGAGCATCCCGAAGGTCACTTCGTTTTCGACCAGCTCGACGCTTTTTTGGAGCGGTATGGCTACCTGAGTGAAGTGGCCACCGATATTGCCGTGCCCACGTGGAGAGAATCTCCTCAGCCGGTGCGAGAGCTGCTCACCCAGTTTTTACTCAACCCTGACGTGCTTGCCGCCGCTGATAGTGCAGCTGTAGGCAAAACTTCGGCAGAGCAAACTTCTGATAAAAAAACGCCTGCCCGGTGGAAACAGCGTCAGGTGCAGGCACGATTGAACCTCAAAGGTCGCGTGGCCGAAGTGTACAACCGGCTGCTCGCTCAGCTCAGAGCCTGCTTTGTGGAGCTAGAAAGCCGCTGGGTCAGTGCCGGATTGCTCGAATCCCAGGGGGATATTTTCTTTTTGACCTGGCCGGATATCCAGAGGCAAATTGCGACTCGGACAGCCTCAGAGTCGGACACAGACGTTATTCAAGCCCCTGCTTCCACCGCTGCATTGCCTCTATCAGCAGGTGATTTGCGCCTCCAGGTTCAGCTTGCCAAAACGCACTGGCAGCAGCAGGCAGACCGCCGGGTACCCTATCTCGTGTACGGTAACAGTGCGCCCAATGAGGTGCCCGAACCGGCCATGTTGCCACCCACCTCGGGTACGCTGCGAGGCATTGGGGCTAGTGCCGGACAGGTAGAAGGTACGGTGCGCGTGCTCGAAACGCTCTCCGATGCCCTGAGTGACATCAATGCTCAGACCATCCTGGTGGTGCCCTACACCGATGCGGGCTGGTCGCCTCTGCTCGCTCGCATTGGCGGATTGATTGCTGAAGTGGGCGGTCAGCTCTCCCACGGGGCCATCGTCGCCCGCGAATATGGCATTCCAGCCGTCATGGATGTGGCCGATGCCACCCACCGGCTGACCACCGGACAGCGCGTCCGCATTGATGGTCAGCTTGGGACTATCGAAATCCTGTAAATTATTGACAGGCCGCTTTTGTTCTCCTTCGCCTGTCGCCTTCACCTGGTGCAATGACCTCCACTCAAATTTCGCTTCAGGGGACGTTTAGTGGCTCTCACGATTTACAGCTCTTTTATCAGAGCTGGTATCCTACCCGCGCGGCCCCAGGGTCGCATAAGGCTGGCTTGCACAATGCTGGCCTGCACAATGCTGGCCTGCTAAAGGGCGTGCTGGCCATTGTGCACGGCCTCGGCGAGCACTCTGGCCGCTACTGCGCCGTGGTAAAAGGCCTGACGGCAGCGGGCTACGCCGTCTTTGGCTTCGATAATCAGGGCCATGGTAAGTCTGAAGGGCAGCGCGGCCATATTGACAGCTGGCAAGACTATCGAAATAACGCTAGGACGTTTTTACAGCTGGTGCGCAAAAAAGAGCCTGGGGTGCCTCTGTTTGTGATGGGCCACAGCCTCGGTGGCCTGATCGTGCTCGACTATGTGCTGCGACACGGCTCTTCTGCTGAGTTTCGTGCGCTGCAGGTGCAGGGGCTGGTGGTGAGCGCGCCGCCGATTGAGCCGATGAACAACACGGCGACCTCTACGCGGGTGATGCTGGCTCGCTTGCTTTCTGGTCTGCTGCCTCGGCTGACACTGAAGATGGGGCTAGATGGTGGCGGACTGTCGCGCGATCGCGCTGTCACCGTCCAAGCCGCCAAAGACCCGCTCACCCATCCCTACGTCACCCTGCGCTGGGGCAGTGAAACCCTCAGTACCATCGCCTGGGTAAAGGCCCACATCCATCAGCTCACTTTGCCCGTTTTGCTTACCCACGGCGAGGCCGACCCGATCGTTTCCTCCGCGGGCACCCAAGCCATTTTCCAGCAAATTCAGAGCCCAGATAAAACGCTCAGACTCTATCCAGGCAGCTATCACGAACCGCACAACGATCTCGATGCCGACCAGGTTGTGAGCGACCTACTGCACTGGTTAGACGGCCATATCGCCGCAGAGGGGCTGCCTAAAGTCTGCTAGTATGGTGCCTTGTCTGCGCATATAGCTGCGCGATCGCACGTTAGCGTGTGGCATGCGGGGTAGGGCAGACCATCTGTTGCCCGACTAATCACCTAGCTACCATTCGTTCTTAATGACCTCTTTTGATACCCTCGGTCTGCGATCTGAAATTTTGCACGCGATCGCCGACCAGGGCTACACCGAGCCCACCCCCATTCAGGCCCAGTCTATTCCCCTAGTGCTCGCTGGCCGCGACGTCATGGCCAGCGCCCAAACCGGCACGGGAAAAACCGCTAGCTTTACCCTCCCCCTGCTGCAACGCCTCAGCGAAACGCTACCTCAGACTGAGACTGCCGGTACTGCGCAGCGCGATCGCTCCGCCGAAAAAGGGGGCCGACCAAAGCCAATCTTGCGTCACCAGCGAGGGGGAAGCGGATCGCGCGGCAATGGCCAATCTCCTGGTAGCCGCCGCCCCATCCGCGCACTGATCGTGACGCCGACCCGGGAGCTCGCGGCCCAGGTCGGCGAAAACGTCACTGCCTACAGCAAATACTTACCCCTCCGCTCCACCGTCATCTTCGGCGGCGTCAAAATCAACCCGCAAATCTCGCGGCTGCGCCAAGGCGTAGACATTTTGGTGGCCACGCCCGGTCGCCTGCTCGACCATGTCAACCAGCAGACCCTAGACCTTTCCCAGGTAGAAGTGCTGGTGCTCGATGAGGCCGACCGCATGCTCGATATGGGCTTCATTCACGATATTCGCAAGATTTTGGCTCTGGTAGCCGAAGACCGGCAGACGCTGCTATTTTCGGCGACCTTTTCCCGACCGATTAAGAAGCTCGCCGATAGCTTTTTGCGATCGCCCGAGCTAATAGAAGTGGCCCGCAGCAATTCTGCCGCTGAAACCGTCGATCAGGTGGTGTATCCAGTCGACCGGGTGCGTAAAAGTGAGCTGCTCTCCTTTATTATTGGCTCTCGCAATTGGCAGCAGGTGCTCGTGTTTACCCGCACCAAACACGGCGCCAATCGGTTGACCAAGCACTTACAAAAAGATGGGCTCACCGCCGCCGCCATTCATGGCAACAAAAGCCAGGGCGCTCGCACCAGAGCGCTGGCAGCCTTTAAGTCGGGTGATGTGCGGGTCCTAGTGGCCACCGACATTGCCGCCCGCGGGCTAGATATTGACTTGCTGCCCCACGTGGTGAATTTTGAGCTGCCAAATGTGGCTGAAGACTACGTTCATCGCATCGGGCGTACGGGGCGGGCGGGCAATGAGGGGCAGGCGGTCTCGCTGGTCTGCGTAGATGAAAAGGCCTTGCTGAGGGGTATCGAGCGTCTGCTGAAGCGTGAGATTCCCAAAGAAGTGATTCCAGGCTATGAGCCAGATCCTTCGATTCCACCGGAGCCCATTCCCAATGGTCGCAACAATTCGCGGGGTGGAAGTCGGGGTCGGGGCGGTGGCCGCAGTAAGGGCGGTGAGCGATCGCGCCCAGCCCGCAAGAGCACCCGCCCAAGCAAGCCCATTTTGAACAAAAGCCGTCGCTCTTCTGGCTGATCAATCTCCTATTCGATAATCTTCTTTGTCTTTTTCTGACTCTGCTGAAGGGTCGCTCATCAGACCTAGGGCAATTTTTAAGTCGGTGGGTAAATTTTCAGCCGCTGCAATGCTCTGAGGCCAGCGCGTACTTTCATCGAAAACAATGTTGTTCAAGTTAGTAGAAAGGAGCTGAGCAGTTCGCAAATCCGCGCCCGTTAGGTCGGCTTCAGAGAGGTCGGCGGCGTTGAGTTCTGCAAAAGCTAGCTTGCAGTTGATGAGTTTGGCCGCGTGTAGATTGGCTGACTTAAGGCTTGCTAGGCTCAGGTCGCTATAGCTAAGATCTGCACGGCTGATATTAGCTGTATCCAAGTTTGTGCGGGCAAGCAAACTCTCTTTTAAGGTCGCCTTCTGAAGATTGCTATTGGCAAGGAAAGCACCCTCCAAGTCAGCCTCCGTCAAGTTGCTGTGGCTGAGATTTGCACCGCCTAGAGTTGCTGACTTCAGCGTTGCCTTGGTCAAGTTCGCATGGCTCAAGTTAGCCTGGCTTAGCTCGGCTCCGTTCAGGTTTGCCTTGTTAAGATTCGCCTCGCTCAAAGTTGTTTTTCTGAGGTTTGCTTGGCTGAGGTCCGCACCGCCTAGCTCGGCTTTGCTCAGCTGAGCGCTGCTGAGGTCAGCGCTGTTTAGACTTAGCTTCAGTTGAGCAATTACTTCCGACTCAATCAAGAATTTAACCACGTGGGTTTTGCGTAGTTCACTTTCTTTGAAGCGACGTAAAATAGCCAGCGTTCTGGCGCGAATGACGTTTGTCCCAACGGCTAGGAGCTCTGAATCTTTGTTCCGTTGGGAAGATGAAGCTGTGCCTTTTCCAGCTATGGCGAGCAGGTTCTTATCTACTAGCAGCGCCGATATGCGATCAAAATATACCTGTAGCACTTCTTCGCCAGTGACGGCTTCGTCTCGTTCACGTTGCAGCTGAGCGATCGCTTCATCTCGCTGCCGTTGGATCCAATCAATTTTTTCATTCCGGCGACTTTGCGATCGCTGAAAGAGCAAACTCAGCCCCAAGAGCGACAGCGGTACGCCCAGCAGCGAGAGCCAGTCCCACAGCGTTTTACCTGACTGATACAGCGTCAGGTCAATATCTGAATCGTAGCCTTCCGAATCGGTTTCTGTGGCTTCTATTTTTGTAGTGCCTGCGCCAATGCCCGTCCCTCCGGGCCATATCCAGGGCCTTCCTAGCCACACCATCAGACAAAACAGTAAGAAAACGCTTGCAGCAAAGACAACCTTTTTGCGCTGCTTAGCAGTTGCCTGTTGCTTCGGCAATTTTGCATCTGACTGTTTCATCCTGTTATTTTCATCTTGTTGTTTTATGTTCGTTGATCGGTGAAGTCAGATTTACTACTTACTACTTGTCGGCTTGGTGGCTCTGGTAAAATGCCAACGCCTGAAGCGTAAAGCTATCACATAGTTTTCCATCACGCACGCTCGCCCATAGCTCATCAAAAGAGACTAAAGAGACTTTTGTAATCGCTTCTTCGTGCTCTGCCCTGCCCGGTGTATGTGCCGTCACAGCTACATGGTAATAATAGATGCGGCTGTCGGTAACGCCTGTATCGATGTATGCACTGCCCAAGAGAGAGACCTGCTCACCCACATAGCCACTCTCTTCTCTAAGTTCTTTCAAGGCATTCTCTTCACCCGAAAGCCCTGCTTCGCCAAAGCCTCTGGGTATCCCTAGTTCAGCTGTCCCCGTAGCATGTCTCTCCTCTTCTAGCAGCACAACGCTCCCCACTTCGCCCAGCGCCGGATTCTCAATCGTAGCTAGCACCACAACATTGGTTCCCCCTTTCAGCTGGCTGACAGAGATCAGGCGTTGGTAGGGGAAGCGATGCGGTGTGCCATCTGGCAATTGGCTCTCTACTAAGTCCACAACAAACTGGCTGTAGGGTGTGGCTGCTGCGACACCTAGGACGGTACCATGGGTCGCGGCATAAGCTTCTAGCACATCAAAGTCACGCACGATGGGTCGCAGCGCCCTAGTTGCAAAGAGATTGGGATGCTCTGCCATGAGCTGCCGGTACTGGGACAGCGCAGTTTTTTGATGGTCGGTGAGTGGGTTCATTTAGTCTATTCCTTGGTCTGCAAGTTGCCCTACCATGGCAGGGATACCTTCTCCGGGCTTTTTAGCGATACCTCTAAAGATCTCGATGACGTCGTCTTGGTCCAATTCGTCATTGGTTTGCATCAGTTCTATGCTGTAGCTACGCGTCTTGTCGAGACGCTGCTTTTCTCTGTCAAAAACGTTGGCAATTAGTTTCACAGCATAGCCCTTCACACGCTGAGGCAGCGATTCTCTAATTTTTTCAATGTCGTCTAAAGGAGTCAGTGCGCCACTAATGGGCATTGCGCTACTCCCTGCGACGACTGTTCTACCGTTGATGCTGATGCCGTATGAAGCATAGTTGCAAAATCTCTCACTCGTTACTCTCTCTGGGTATTTGCTTTGATACCACTGGGACATAGCCTGCTGAAAGTCATCTAACCCTGTTTGGAATTGTTCTAGTCGGCTGAGATAGTTGATTGGATCTTTGAGAATATTTGTCTGGGCTTGCTTGAAGGCTTGCCACTCAGGGAGTGCTCTGGCGGCGGCGACATCGGCCATGCTCATATCGCTGAGCTGTGGTAAAAACATGCCTTTTTGCACCCTGGCCATAAAGGTACGTCGGATAGACTCTAGCGCTTCTGGATTAGACATTTCTGCCTGAATCTGTTCATGCTTGATATTTTTGCTGGCGCTGGTTGGGTCTTGGAGAGCCATGCGGCTGGGGAGGCCGAGCGGGGTGAAGGTATATCGCTCTAGCGCATCTGGCAGATTTGTGTTGTAGACTAGGTCGACGTATTTTTTAAGCTCAAAGACGAAGGGATGGTCAGGCGTGGGGGAGCGAAAGTTGCCTAGCTCGATTTTGCCGTTTTCAGCAATAAAATTGTCGTTGTAGACCCGGCTACGAGAGAGGTATTTATTGTTGTTTCTAGTTAGCTCTTTGCTAAGATTGTCAGCATAGTCAGCTAGGTCCCAAAGGCTTTGCTTAAATTTTTTGAATGCATCTTCGTCAGAGAGAACGGCGTTTAAGTCTTGCGAAGATGAGAAGAGTTCGGTGGCGATGGACCGGCAGTCGTCGCCGTCCATTTTACCTAGCTCAGAGAGTAAGCTCGTGAAGCTTTTGATCATGGCCTTTGTGAGCTTGTCATTGGTGCTGTCGTTGGCGGAGAGCCGGACGCAGGCGAGGTCTTCTCCGATTTCTGAGAGCAGGGCTTTGAGGGCGCGATCGCCCTCTGCCCGAGAGTCAAATTCTAGATTGTCTGTCAGCGTGGATTCGCGAAAGAGATAGGGCACAATTGCCCGGTCTCGAATGAGCTGCGCAAAGGCGCTGACGTTTTTCCTATCTTCGGGTAAATAATTTTTGTAGAGGAAGTCGTTATTTTTTAAGAAAGCTCTTTGAATGATGACCTGAGAAGAATAG
>JBCBFY010000110.1:0-17045 GCA_038527325.1 Cyanobacteria bacterium J06614_10 | reverse complement strand
GCAGCAGCGGGCACAGTCACAGAAGGCACCGGACTGGGGCTATCTATTAGCCGCCGATTCGTGCAGCTCATGGGCGGTAACATGCGCCTCACCAGCCGCACCCAGGCCCCAAGCGGAACACTCGTGAAATTTGATATTACCGCCACCGTAGCGGCAGTCCCCGAGCGAAAAACGCCGCCTGCTATTCGCCAGCAAGTTGTCAAACTGGCCCCGGGGCAACCGCGCTATCGTCTGCTGGTTGTAGATGACAAAGCAGACAACCGCAAGCTCATGCTAGATATATTGTCGCCCGTGGGCTTTGAGATAGAGGAAGCCGAAAACGGTTTGAAGGCCATCAAGCTGTGCGAAACTTGGCAACCGGATTTAATTTGGATGGATTTGCGAATGCCCGTGCTTGATGGCTGGGAAGCCACTAAAAAAATACGAGCCGCGCAGCTAAATCGACCCTCTGACCAATCTAGGATCAAAATCGTAGCGCTATCGGCCAGTAGCCTACCCCACGAGCAAACAGCCGCTCGCGAAGCCGGTTGTGACGCATTCATCAGTAAGCCATTTCACAACACAAAAATATTCGACACCCTCTCTCAGCTATTAGACGTTCGCTTTATCTACGGTGACACTGTGGCAGCAGACGCCTTGCAGCAAACCGTACCTGCGCTTCGTGCAGGCGCAAGAGCGGTTTCTAAAACAGACGCCAACCCTAGGCTGTCTTCCCAAGCCGCGTCTTCACTTGCTGCGCTAGAAGCCAACTGGCAATCATTGGCTGAGCGATCGCCCGCACTCGTAGCGAAACTAGAATCGGCGGTAGAACGGCTGCAGTGGGCTGAAAGCTTGGCTTTGATAGAAGAAGTGCGATCGCAAGATCCCCCACTAGCCGACCACCTTTATCAAGCTATCCACAAGTTTCAATATTCAGCCATCCTAGAGGAGATAAGAGCAGTCAAACAGTAAGGGGTAACCGTAGCTTGCAAGCTTATCTACAAAGCTCATCCAGCCTTCAGACAACTCACATCTGAAGCCATGCTAAAATTCTTACATATTTCTTACCTCTACGAACTGGCTTGATATGGAAGTTACTCGTCTGTCTAGCAAAGGCCAAGTCATTATCCCGAAAGCAATGCGGACCGCTCATCGTTGGGAAACTGGCCAAGAGCTACTGGCAATCGACATGGGCGACGGCATTCTATTGAAACCGAAAAACCCTTTCTCAGAAACCACGCTGCAAGACATCATGGAACTCCCTGCGTATTCAGGCACACCCAAGACCGTAGAAGAGATGCACGAGGCGGTCCAAGAAGGCATTTTGGAGGAGTGGCGTGATCGCAGTAGACACTAACGTTGTTGTGCGCCTGCTAACCAAAGACGAGGAAAGTCAATACGCTAAGAGCTTAAAAATATTTAAGGCCGAATCGATATTTATCAGCGACACAGTCATTTTAGAAACGGTATGGGTACTGCGAAAAGCGTATTCATTTGAACCTGCACAAATTTGTGAGCTATTACGCCTATTGGTCGGGTTGCCAAACGTAGAGGTCACAAGTACCCATCGCCTAGACCAAGCTATTCAGTGGTGCACAGAAGGCCTAGATTTTGCAGATGCGTTTCACCTTTCTTGCTGTCAGCACTGCACTGCACTCTACACATTTGATCAAAAATTTATCCTCCGCGCTCAGTCTCTGACGGATTGTCAGGTCGTTAAACCTTAAACTGCTCAGCAACTGAGCACCTCGGACTAGATGTTCTTCGGTTTTAGCCGGGGGTAGGCCTGCATGAGCTGCTGCACCTGCTCCGCATGGTAAGAGCTGCGCGTCAATGGCGACGAGACCACCTGTAAAAAGCCCATTTCTTCGCCAGCTGCTCTCCAAGCATCAAACTGCTGCGGGGTCACGAAGGTATCTACCCCAAGGTGCTTTTGGCTCGGCTGCAAGTATTGACCAATGGTAATAATGTCGCAGTCGACAGCGCGAAGGTCGCCCAAGGTTTGGCGCACTTCGGCATCGGTTTCACCCAAGCCCACCATAATGCCCGACTTAGTGTAAGTCCAGGGTGCGATCGCTCTCGCCTGTCTGAGTAACTCCAAACTTCTTTGATAGTCACCCTGCGGTCTCGTGCGCTTGTACAGCCGTGGCACTGTCTCTGTATTGTGGTTTAGCACCTCCGGCTGCCCTCTTAGCAGCAGCGTCTTCAGCGCGTCCCAGTTCCCACACAGGTCCGGAATCAACACTTCAATCGTCGTCTTCGGCGAGACCTTACGCGTTTCTTCAATGCAGCGAATAAACTGGCTGACCCCGCCGTCGGGCAGTTCGTCCCGGTTGACCGAGGTAATCACCACGTGGTTCAGGTTCATTCGCCGGACGGCTTCTGCCAGGTGCACCGGCTCCATTGGGTCCAGCTCACGGGGCGTTTTGTCGAAGTCGATATCGCAGTAGGGGCAGGCCCTTGTGCAGGCAGGCCCCATGATTAAAAACGTGGCCGTCCCAGCGTTAAAGCATTCGCCAATATTGGGGCAAGAAGCCTCCTCACAAACAGTATTTAGACCCAGGTCTTGCAAAATGCCCTTGACATCGCCAACCCGCTCCCATTGAGGAGCTTTTACCCGTAACCATTCTGGCTTCACTACCACGCTACAATCGCCTCTAAGAGCTTATGTTTTCTAGAGCACTGTTCTAGACTCTTGTTCTAGACTCTTGTTCTAGACTGCTGTTATTTATCCTATTACTTCAGGCCAACGCTGACGTAATTTTCAGGAACGATGATTTTAGCAAGGCCCTGGCATCAGCACATAGCGCCACCCATATCACCAGCAACCGTATCAGCCCCTGTACCCAAGTCCACAACGGCCGGTGACTATGCGTAAGCAACCGCCCATTGCCCGGTGCTTTATCGCGCTGTGCTTTAGCTCAGCGGTAGCGCTGATTGCCCTAGAGTGGCGAAATCCTTTTCCCGAGCCGGTCACAACGCCAGCAACCCTAACCGGGCTCGAAGGTCAAAATATTCAAATAGCCACCGGCGAATCACCCCCTTCAACCCACGAACAGACGGGATGGGGATTTAGAAACAGAGCCGCCCGGGCCACAGCAGCCGAGGCGTCAGCCGTTCACCTAAATATTTTTCTCGAAGGGCGCTATCTAGAAGTTCGGGCTGAAGGCAAACCCACGATCCGCTACGAAATCGCCGTTGGTCAAGACGACTGGCAAACGCCAACCGGTCGCTTTGCGGTTATGAACATGCTAGAAAATCCCGCTTGGCAACATCCGATTACCAAAGAAGAAATTCCGCCTGGCGCAGAGAATCCTCTGGGCGATCGCTGGATTGGCTTCTGGACGGATGGTCAGGCACAAATCGGCTTTCACGGAACGAATCAGGAAAACTTAATCGGAGAAGCCGTTTCCCACGGATGCGTGCGAATGCGCAATCGAGACATCCAAGACCTATACCAGCGCGTAGATATCGGCACGCCAGTCACGGTGCACCCATAAGTGCACCCATAAGTGTTTCAGAAGTGCTTCAGAACGCAGAAAAACAGCCGTCAGACCAAGCGTGTGACAGCTGTTTTAGTTAGAGTTGTGCGTAAAGCTAGCCCTCAGATTGCAGTACCTGAGCTTTAAGCTGTGTGGCTGAAGCGACACATGCCCAGACAATCCTTGCAACAGGGGTCTGGCGCAACCTTAAAACTTAGGCCACCTCGGACATCAGGCAAACAACCTTAGGCTCAAGCAACCTCGCGCCTAGGCAGCATTCGGCTGCTGCTCGAAATCGTGGGCGTAGTCTTTGAGCAGCTTGTTTACCTGACCCAGCAGACCGCCTTCTTCGTTCCGCTGAATTTCTTTACGCTCAGGGAAGAAGTCGGGCTGATTGAGGCTGCGGCTGACCGATTCAGACACCTGCTGAGAAATTAGCTCAGACAGTTCAGCGCGCGCCTTGTCCCGCTGGTAGCTAGCACCTTCTTCGGTGGTGGCATACAGAGGCGGTAGGCGGTTGAGCGCGTAAGCAGCGACATCACCTAGGTCGAGCGTCTTCTCGCTCTTGGCTTCTACCTCGGCAACCTGGGAGATGGCCTCGGTCAGCACCAGCTCTTCCATCACATTGATAAATTGCTTGCGGGGGACAGCGACCACCTCGCCTGTCAGCAAAGACCCCATGAGGCGGTCTAGCGCCATGTATTCTTCAATGGAAAGTTCGGACGCGGTATCGCAAATGCGCCCAACCTCTGCTTCCATCGCAGGGGTGAGATAGCCATCCTGCAACGCCTGATCAACTATTTTTTCGATGCTACTCATGCTGGCACAAAACTCCGATTAGTAATTCCGCTGAAAGAGTGGGGAAGCGGCTAAATAATAATGATTCGATTAGGAGTGAATCTTAGTACCAGAAGTATTCCCGCTGTATCCGGTAGCAGAACAGGGTGGGCAAAGGAATGCCGGAAGTTTTTTTGGCCCGTCAGGTGATGGGTATTGCCCATCGCCTGACAAAACTGGCTGAAAACCTTGCAGGCCGCTTATCCTATGCCACCAAATCGCCAAGGTGAATCACCGGCCGCTCAATTGGTAGCCTTGACGTAGGCGATCGCACCCCGCATCAAGATAGCGCTGTTGCCATCGTTGCTCTTTACACAGATGGCGTTGGCATCCTGCCAGCTAACCGCACCAGAGAGAGTATCACCCGTGGTGAGCTTCACCTCGACCGTTTTCTGGTCACGAATCAACGTCTGAACCTGACGAATGCTAGGAAGACCGGTGTCAAATAGTTGGGGTGACATAGGATTTGCTGTAATTTTTTGGAGCGCTAAGGAGCGCTAAGGACTGAAAAGGGTTACCTTCTCCTACAGGTTGCCCGAAGAGAGTGACTGAAATCGCGCCCAGCCACCTACCAGTCACCTAAAGGCGCGCGCAACAGGAATGCGCAGCGATGGAAAAAGCGACGGAGAGACAAAGGGATACAATGCTTAGAGCTACTTTCCAAATGCCTACAAAACGCCCCCACCTCTTTCCCCCTCTGCTATGACAACTCTCCCCTTCAGCAAATACCACGGCCTCGGCAATGATTTCATCTTGGTGGATAACCGGGCGAGTACGGAGCCGATATTAACGCCCGAGCAGGCAGTGGCAGTGTGCGATCGCAACTTTGGCATTGGTGGCGATGGCGTTATCTTTGTGCTGCCAGCCACAGGCGATACCGACTACACCATGCGTATTTACAACTCCGACGGTTCAGAGCCGGAGATGTGTGGCAACGGCATCCGCTGCCTAGCCAAATTTATCGCTCAGCTAGAGGCCGAATCAGGCAACGCGCCCAAGCTTCCTCATACCTATCGCATTCATACTCTGGCGGGCACGATCCGCCCAGAACTACGCGCAGGAGGTCAGGTCACCGTCGACATGGGCGAACCAGAACTCACCGCCAAAAACATTCCCACTACCCTAGGCGACCCTGAGGGCAAAGCAATCGACCAAACGCTCACTGTCGCAGGCAAAGACTGGCAGGTCACCTGCGTCAGCATGGGCAATCCGCACTGCATTACCTTCGTCGACGACGTAGAGGCCGTCCCCCTGGCCGAAATCGGCCCCTTATTTGAGCATCACGAGGCCTTTCCGGCCCGGATCAATACAGAATTTGTCGAAGTCGTTCGGCCCGATTTCTTGAAAATGAAAGTGTGGGAGCGCGGTGCTGGACCCACCCTAGCTTGCGGCACGGGCGCTTGCGCGCTGGTCGTCGCGACGGTGCTAAATGGCAAATGTGACCGTAGCGTCACCGTGGAGCTACCCGGTGGCAATTTGAAAATAGAGTGGGCACAAGACGACGAGCGCAGCAACCGAGTCTATATGACCGGTCCAGCAACGCAGGTATTTTCAGGCGAGGTGGACGTAGAAGCCGCAGGAAGATAGCAGCAAATCGCAAAATCCAAAGGTAGAGAATCGGTGTTTGTATTAACCAATGACGATGGTATCGATGCGCCAGGCATTCGAGCGCTGCAGCGCGCGGTAGAAACAATAGAAGGTACAGGCTGCGCGGCAATTGTTGCCCCTGACATGCATCTTTCGGGCTGTAGCCACCAGCTCAATAGAGGCGGAACCATCGCCATCGACCAGCGCAGTAAAAATGAATATGCCATCGGCGGCATGCCAGCGGACTGTAGTCGCGTGGCGATTAGCCATCTCTATCCCGATGCAGACTGGGTGCTCTCGGGCATTAACGCAGGTGGCAATTTGGGCGCGGATACCTATGTGTCGGGTACGGTGGCAGCTGTGCGGGAGGCCACGCTGATGAGAAAGCGGGCGATCGCAATTTCTCAATACCGCTATCGCAGCCAGCCCTACGACTGGGACCGAGCAACTCGCCTCACCATCAAGGTGCTCAAGCGGCTCATGGCAGAAAAAACCAAGCCCGGCGAATTTTGGAATGTAAACCTGCCAGCCCCTAAGTCCGATAGCTCAGCAGACGATCCGCAGCTGGTGTTTTGTGACCAGTGCACACAGCCCCTACCGACAGCGTATTCAATCGACGAGACCGGGTTTCGCTACGTGGGCGCATACGAAGAGAGACGCCGAGACCCGGGCGCAGATGTCGATGTGTGCTTTGGGGGAGATATCAGCGTGGTGAAGGTGCAGCTGTGGTGAAAGGACTTCGGAATGCTGCTTCGTAAACTTTTAAGAAGCGTTGAGCACCGTACACCCCCTGTACCGGGCTAGTTACTCCGTACATATACACATAAAAACTTCACAGAGAGAAGAATATTCCTCTGATGACATCAGTAATAATACGGCTTGTGCGTAGGAGAGATAACGTTTGTAAGCGCTCCGTAGTAAGATAGCTTCGCCTTTTTCTGTCACTGACTCAGTCACCGACTCAGTTACTCACTACTCAGTCGCTAACGGTTGCTAACAGTCACTAACGATTGAGTCATTCACTCCAATTCCTTTTCAACCGAGTTCCTTTTCGTATGTTCAGCCGAGGCCTTTTTATCGGCCTGGCAATACCTTTACAAAATGGTTCAGCTAAATACAGGATTCACGCTATTTCTCAGCTTGCTGGTGGAGGCGGTTCCTTTTTTGCTTATCGGCGTTGCTTTTTCGAGCATTCTGCTGATATTTGTAGATGAGCGTCAGCTAGTAGGCATTTTGCCCAAAAATCCGCTGGCAGGCGCGCTAGCAGGAAGCTTGATTGGCGTTTGCTTTCCGGTGTGCGAGTGCGGCAACGTGCCGGTTGCCCGTCGTCTGCTGGTGCAAGGCGCGCCAACTGCCGTCTCGATTGGCTTTTTGCTGGCAGCGCCGACGATTAATCCAGTGGTCTTTTGGGCGACGTGGGTTGCCTTTCGCGGACAGCCAGAAATTGTGTTTTTGCGGGTGGGCTTTACGCTGGTGATTGCTACGGTGGTGGGCTGGGTGTTTAGCCAGCAGCCAGATATTGGCCCTTTCTTACAGAAGTCGGTGGCCCGCAGTCGCTTCCGGGCAAATGCGAACAGCACAGACGACGATACCCCCGCACTTTTGCAGGGGGGCACGTTTTTGCAGGGCGCGGGCGATGCGGGCGGGCTGCTACAGCTAGATACTCCCGCCGCTCAAAGGCTGGTAGCCAACCCGACCCTAGAGCAGTCTTCAGCTAGCAAGATTCAGCTGGTGATCGAAAACATGATTCGGGAGCTCAGGGAGCTAGGGGCCGTGCTCATTTTAGGGAGTGCGATCGCCGCGACCGTTCAGGTCGCCGCACCGAGAGAGCTTATTTTGAGCTTAGGTCAGGGAACGGTGTCTTCTATTTTGGCGATGATGATACTGGCGGCAGTCGTATCCATCTGCTCAACGGTAGATTCGTTCTTTGCGCTGTCTTTTGCCTCGACGTTTACCAGCGGGTCTCTGCTGGCCTTCTTAATTTTTGGTCCGATGATTGACCTTAAAAACATCGGGCTGCTGCTGACCGTTTTTAAGAAGCGGGCCGTCTTTTATCTGTTTGCGCTAGCTGCCATGATGAGCTTTGCGCTATCTTTGTTTGTCAACTTGTACGTTTGAGATTGTGTGACCGAGAAGACACTGCCAGGCTGGCACTGCCGAGAAGGCATTTCTCAGATGTCGTGTAGCATTTTCCAGGTGATTTGTTTTGCGTTCCTACCGTTCAACTGCGTCGACTCCATCGCGTCGGACACCCCTTTTGCCTTGGGGAGAAGTATTAGACGCTCTGGCTTTGGGCACCTGGAGTGCGATGCTCTTTCGCTACTGGTTTGGTGGCAAGCTGCTGCTGCTGCTGCATCCTGACTACGCCTGGCTTTCGAACACCGCCGCTGTCTTGATTGCACTCCTAGCCGCCCACAAGCTGTTCAAAATTGTCAGGCAGGTGCAGAGCCGACGGGCCACTCGTGCGGCGGATACCAATGAGGGCGGACACATCACCCTCCTGCCGCCCAATATCAGCAGCGCCTTGATGCTGGGCATCGCCGTGTTTGGACTGATCTACACACCCCAGGCCTTCGCCAGCGAAACCGCCGTGCAGCGGGGCATTGCCGATACTCTCTCACTCACCCGGGCACAGCCCCAAAGATTTGCCCGGGCAGCCGCTCCAGAAGAGCGCACCATCATCGACTGGATCAGGCTGATCAATGTGTATCCCGAACCCGATGCCTATGAAGCAGAGGCAGTCGATGTTTCTGGCTTTGTGATTTATCCAGAAGCTTGGCCGGCGGGCTACCTGATGGTGTCGCGCTTTGTGCTGACCTGCTGCGCGGCAGATGCCTATCCGGTGGGCCTGCCGGTGAAGCTGCCAACGGGTGAGAACGGTGAGGCAGACAGTGAACTCTATCCAGTAAATAGCTGGCTCCAGGTGACGGGTGAAATGATGACAGAAACGCTAGACGGACGCCGACAGGTGGCGATCGCACCGACCAACATCCAGCCCATCGAAGAACCCAAAAATCCTTACGAGTACTAACCACACCGCGTCATGTCTCAATCAAGCCAACCCCGAAGACGCCAAACCCAGCCCCTAGACCGGGTCTCTCTGATTGTGATGGCGCTGCTTGCGCTGATCATTGCAGGGATGCTGCTGGTGGGCGCTCAGGCCTTGCCACGGGTGCGGACTTTTTCATGGCAAGACCAGCAGGTTTCCGCAGAAGATATTGCCTTTTTGCTAACCTTCACCCAGCCAATGACACCGGAGAGCGTGGAGAATAATTTGCAGATTGAGCCTGAGCTGGCTGGTAAATTTAGCTGGGCTGGGCGGAAAATGGCCTACACCCTCGAAGCAGCTGCCCCCTATGGAGAACGCTTCAAGATTTCGCTGCCAACGGCTGAGTCGCTGACGGGTCAACCTGGTTTTGAAGCCTTTGAAAGTGAGTTTCAAACGCGCGATCGCGTGTTTGCCTACATCGGTGTGGAGGGTGAAGAGCAGGGCCGACTTGTTCTTTTTAACCTGACGCAAAAGGAAAAGACGCTGCTGACCGCTGAGGGGCAGGCAGTGCTAGATTTTCAGCCGTATCCAGAGCGCGATCGCATTCTATTTTCGGCAGTGGCTGTCGATGACTCGGATACTGGCGTTGCATCCGCGCAGCTTTATAACGTTTCAACCGGGCTTGGGGCGCCGCCCGACTCTCCCCGCTGGCAGTTTTGGCAAAAGCCAGAAGTCCCCAAAGCAGGACAGATTCAGCTCGTTTTAGACAACCGCGACTATCAGAACCTAAAATTTGACCTAGCGCCGAACGGCAGCACCATTGTGGTGCAAAGGGTAAACAACGAAAATCCATCTGACTTTGGCCCCTGGGTGATTGAGGCAGAAGAAGCCCCGCGCAAGCTCAATACAGAGCCGGGCGGCGACTTCAAAATCGCGCCAGATAGCTTATCCCTGCTCCTTCAGCAGGGTAAAGGGACCGCCGTGATTGACTTAGAAAATAATCCTGCCGACGCCGAATCCTCTGGGCAGGAAGATGAGCTTTTGGACTTTTTGCCGGAGTATGGCCTCACGCTAGATCTTGCCAGCGATGGCAGTCGCGCTGCCCTGGTGAATTTTAATCAGGACGACCCGGAAAAGCGCTTTACCCAGTCCCTATTTTTGGTGTCAAATACCGGAGAAGAAACGTCCCTACTCCAAACAAACGGATCTATTCTCAGCGCGCAGTTTAACGAAAATAACGAAATCTTGTACTGTCTGGTCAACGAGCTGCTGCAGGTGGAAAGCGTCGACGAGGAGAATGAAAGCGCTCCTGACACCGAGCAGGATGGTGAGCGTGGGGATGTAGCGGATAACGAAACAGAAAGTGGGTCTGATGAGGCGACCACGAGTGAGGACCCACGTTTGGACGAGGAACTGCTCCTGGCTGAAGAAACGCTATCGCTCAGCGAAGATGTCTTTTCCTTTATTCCTCAGCTCATCGCCGTCAATGTGAAAACGGGACGGGTTCAGAAGTTGCTAGAAATGCCACCCCAGCCCGAAATCAACATGAGCCTATCACCGGATGGTCTGGCCGTTTTGTTCGATGAGGTGCTGGTGAGCGACGGACAGTCCGAAAGTAAGCCTAGCGACTTTGCTGGGCCCACTCACAGACTTTGGCTACTACCTGTATTTAGTACGTTAGAAGAAAGAGTAAGCGGGGAGCCGATTCCACTGCCCCCCACGGAGCTAGATATTGCAGGTCGGCAGCCGGTATGGCTGCCCTGATGTTTTCTGTTTGGTTTTTCTGTTTGCCTCTCGCTTTACTTGCCGCTGGGCGTGCCGTTGCGCTGAATGTACAGCTGCAGGAAGATTTGAGCGGCAGAAGGCTCTAAGGTCTCTAAGGCGGTGATAATGTCAGGAATAGAGTCTGCTAGCGGATCGCTAACCTCATTGACCCACTGATTGACTGTGGAGCGAGCGACACCCATCGTGACAGCGAGTCGATTTTGACTGATGCCGTACTGCTGGAGAACGCACTTTAATGCTTTACCTGCCCTTCCCATTTTTTTCATAATCTCAATGAATGACGATGCAGGCAGAGCGGATGATGACCCAACTCTGACCCTACTGTTCATACCTACTAACTTCAGTACACGCAATCCTGAAGAATTTATACTGAAGTTCCAAGTTCATGATCAGAGATTGCACGGTTTCGCAAAATAGCGGTAAGACACTATCGGGACTGACACTGTTGCCTAAGCCTTTTATTTTGCTTGTGCTTACTCAGAAGGGGGGCGAAAAAGATCTGTAGAGATAATATTAAAATCGGCTCAGTTGCGAGAGAAAAGCGTCTCTTATCCACGCTGCCGTTCTTGAAGACATTGGGGCTGAGTCAGTGCGATCGCGATCAGATGACGCTTTTTTTACAACCGAACAATAAGATTTACCCAAAACTGACTGTGGCGATTGTCCTGATTGGACCTTTTTTCGACGACTATCTACGGATCTATTTTTATCGCTCTAAGTATTTTTACGGATAAGCCGGTAGCATTTATTCGTTAACTAAGGCCGGTTTCTGAGTGCGTTTTGTCACCCTATTGGGTTTGATCTCTGCTGGCTTCTCACCCCAATCATCCAGAGAAATATCTGAAGCTTCGTCCAGTGCGGTGTCCATAGCCGACTCGATGAGTGTTTCGTCTGGCACCTCTGACTGAGGCTCCTCTACCTCGGGCATAAACAGCGCGTCCGGCTCTCTGGTGAGCGGATGGGGGGAGGGTGCTTCGTACAGTGGTTCGGGCTCTGATATCTGTGGCAGTGGCGGCAGCTGATCTTCTGGGATAGGAGCGATTGGCTGTACTGGCGGTTCAACCGCTGGTTGAACAGGCTCTGTAGGCATGGGAGAAGTAGCTTCTGCTGGCGCCGATTCGATAGGTTCAGGTTCAGGTGGCGCAGATTCAAGGGGCGCCGGTTCGACAGGCGCCGGTTCAAGGGGAGCACTGCGGGTAGAGGTCGGTTGGGCCTGCAGGACGGCAGGAAAGCGTAGGGGCTGATCGAACGTTTTTGAGGCGTTGCGAATCCCTTTGAGAATGGTCTCGCCGCGATCGCCTGTCGCCATTTGAATTTGTGAATCTCGCACGCTGACTGGCAGAAACTCTACTTTCATCTGCTGGTTGCGAAGGGAGACGCGCAGGGCTGCCGTGTCGTGGTCTTCGAGGGGGGCTTCACCAAAGACGAAGTCGCCTAGAGAGTAGGCAATGGCGCGATCGCGATAAATTTCTGCCCCTTGGATTTGGCTAGGGTGGTAGCCCACAACGAGATCTGCGCCCGCATCTACCGCGTCGTGCGCGAGGGATTGTTGCCAGTCTTCGGGGATGGTAGCCAAGGGGCTAGCGGTTGATGACTTTTCGGGCGTGTTGCCGAGGATGTCTCCCCAGCGATAGTTCACCACGATCCAGTCGACCTGGGGGCGAATCGCCCGAATGTCTTCAAGAATATGCGCGCGCTCCTTGCTGCTGGTGAGGGCAACACCAGCCTTGTCGTCTTTGGCTGCCTTGAGTGCTTCTGGGTTGTAGCCCAGGTAGGCAATTCGCTGTCCCTTGACTTCTAAGATTTCTGGGCGATGGGCTTCTTGCTGATTGCGACCGGCCCCAACGCGATAAATGCCTTCGCTATCTAGGGTTTTGATTGTTTCACTGAGCCCTCGGGTGCCGTAGGTGAGCGTGCCTTCGCTAGCGAGATTTACGATATCTATCCCGCCTTTTTTGAGCGACTGCACGGCCTGAGGGCGGGTCCGGTGATAAAAGTCTTCTTGGAGGGTCGTACTGGGTGTGGCCAAAGGCTCAGCTAGGCCAACCATGGCCACATCGGCCTGCTGGTAAATGCTCAGATCTGAAAAAAGATTATCGAGACTCTCAGCCGCATCAAAGACAAAATCATTGAGACCTAGTTCCCCCCCGAAGACGAGGGTAATGGTGGGGTCTTCTGGCTGTGCCAAATCGTTGTGAGGAATCACTGCGACAGTTTCGAGGGCAGCTTCTACGGTCCGGCCCTGATTTTGCTCAGCGATGGCCGACCGCAGCGCAACTTCAGTGGCTTCTGGAATATCGCCATACCAGGGAATGATGTCTTGTTCGGTCGGTGAGGTGGCCTGCCGAGCGGCAGGCAAAGTCAAGCGGTCGGACAAGATTAGCTCGGTGAGTCCGCCAAACAAAAACGCAGCCGTCGCAGCGCCCGAAATCAATGCCGCTCGGAAAAACTTGAACTGGCTGCGGACAACATTGCGGGCGACTTTGCTCCGGGAAGACTCATGCAGCAGCTGAGGCGATACCTTCGTAGCGTCAGACTCTGCGGCCAACGCTTCTGTTAGGCTGCTCGCTTCGGGAGTGGCGTCCTCAGCTGTTTTTACTCGCCGCTGTCGAGCGGTTGGGATGCGAATCCGCTGCTCCCAGTCTGTTTTGCCCGAACCGATGGCACGGGCGACGATGTATACCCCTTCTATCACGTTGGAGTTGAGCTGGTAGAGGCGATCGCAAATAAACCCCATCAATCGTTGCGGCTGGGGCGATCGCTCAAATTCGACCAAAACCTTGAGCCTGCCAGGCACTTCATCAGAAAGCACTTGGGCGTACACATTTTGAGGCACCAAGGGTTCATTGAGCCAGTAGGCGATCGCCTGAAAGAACCCTTCCGCAGCCAGTTGCCGCACATCTAACCCAGCCAAACCTTGCTCGGCAGAAAAAACTAGCAGCGAGGCGTCCTCTAAATTTTGAGATGTGCTCACCATATAATCCGCTTGGTCACGCTCGCTCGAAACGGCAACATTGGCTGCCATCAGCCAGAGTTGTCTGTTGAAGGAGACGTTGCTTTTGAAACATCGGTTCACCTGCGTAGGAAGCTTACCCAATTTCTTTGATATTGCGTCATATCAGCATATCTACTTAATCCTACTCAGCGCCAGTTCTATTCGGCGCCATCCGTATCGGCTGAATTGGTCGGTGTCACGCTTCTGGGCGCGGTGCGTGGGTTGGCGCTGGGGTAGGGTTCTTCGGGCTGTGCTGAGGTTGGCGACGGAGTGCCTTCGGCATCAGTGGCCTCTGGGTCGCCGAGCGGCGTCACCGCGGGCTGCAGCTCTCGATCAGCTTCCTCAAAGGTACGCCCAGAAATTCTTCGAATGAGCTCACGGGCACGACCATCATTTTCGGGCCGCTCTACCAGCGCGGCAACCACGTATCGCTTACCGTTGGCCAAGTCTACTAGGGCCACATCGCCCAGCACAGAGGCGATATCACCAGTTTTATTGAAGGTGAGTGCGCCTTGCTGAATGAGGCCATCTGGGATGAGGCTCTTGTTATAGGTGCGGTTGAGAATGTTGAGGACGCGATCGCGCGATCGCTGCGACAGGTCGTCCCCTTCGCTGATGAGCAGCATCGTATGTGAAAGGTCTCGGGCGCTCGTAGTATTAGTGCCTTCCAAATCTGGCAGCGGGTTATTGAGGACCGTTTTCTCTAGGCCCTGCAGCTTAAACCAGCTATTCATCACTTCCTTACCGCCCAGCAAATCGATCATCATATTGGTGGCGGTATTGTCACTATTGACAATCATTTGGGTGGCCACTTCTAGCGCCGTAAACTGCGTGCCCGGTGGCGATAGCTGCATATCCCCAGAGCCTTCAGCAATCTGCGTCTGCTGAATCGCCATCGTCTGGTTGGGATCGATTCGGCCCGCATCGACTTCTTCAAAAAAGGCCAGTAGGATGGGCAGCTTGATGGTGCTCGCAGCAGCGATCGCCTCACCCCCTTCAACGTTGACATACCGCCCCGTATCCACATCCACATAAAAGACCTTCGGCGTGAGATTCGGGTAGAGGTTTGGCAGCTCCTGCAGTTCACTCTTGAGCGTGGGAATTTCTTGATTGAGCGCGACTGGAAATGGCTTCGCGACAGGCGTTGGCGGCGCCGTTTCTGCAGGCTCAGTTTCGGCTGCGCTAGGAGCAGGAGGCTTCGGTAGCACCTGTAGGAGAGTCCCGCCAAGGGCAGCCACTCCAAAACCAACAATCAGCAGCTGCAGGATGACTCGCAGAGCAGCGGGCATTTTGGTTGAGCGCCGCTTGCGCCGAGCCAGGGTACGAGAAGGGGGGACGCGGCCCGGCTGTGAAGGATTGGGCAGAGCCGGTCTTGCTTTTTCTGCGAGGGTCGCTTTGGCGGCCTTACCGAGTGCCGGACCGTCGGTTTTTTTCTTGAGCACTCGAACCTGCGCGCGACCATTAGGCCCGCTGGCAGAGCGACCTTTTGCCTTCAGTGCCCGGGTACGGCTAGAAGACTTACTTTTGATCCGGTCTGTGTTTGAACCGAAGAGGCGCTGACGCTCAGCCCCTCTACCTACACGCTTGCGAGCAGGGTCGGGCTGACCAGCGCGCCGGGTTCGCCGAGCTGACTTGTCTTCACCGGGACGCTGCCGGAAGCGACGGGTTGGTGAGCTGGCGAGCTGCGGTCGACTAATTGGTGAGCTGTTGGTCTGTGAGCCGTTACTCTGTGAGCCGTTGACCTGCGAACTATTGATCTGCGAACTATTGACCTGCGAACTGTTTATCTGGGTGCCGCTGGCCTGTGGTGAAGTGTGGGAGCCTGCGCTGCCCAGATTTGAGCCGCCCGAACGTATATTTCGCGTGCCATTGGCATCTGTCATAGCAGGTTAACCTTTGTTTGAGTCTGATAGTGCCCACTCCACCTGCCGGAGTATGCCTCGCAGGAGGGCAACTTCGTTGGACGTTGGGGAGGCCCTGTGTAGCAGCTGCCTGAGCTTGCGCATCCGGCTAGCTGCCGTGTGTGGATAGAGATATTCCACCTGTAACAACAGAGATTCTAGATGCTGGTAGTACCCTTCTAGTTCATTGAGTTTGGCTCTGTTGGATAGCTCGCTGGCGGGGGACAGCTCACCAGATAAATCGGTGTTTAACGAGTCAGATTCCGACTGTTTAGCAGATGAAGGGGGTTTTTGTAAAGGGAGCTGTTTTGGGGTTAGTGCGCTGTGATGAAGGGCCGCGGCAGGCGAGTCAGCAGATAAGACAGATTTGCCGACTGGCTGGCTCGCCCGAAAGAGTTCGTAACAGCAGATGGAAACTGCCTGGGCGAGATTGAGCGCGCTGTAGGCGTCACTGGTTGGAATTTTTAGGAAGGACTGGGCGTAGGTTAGCTCTTGGTTACTAAGGCCACGGTCTTCTGGGCCAAAAATCAGTGCTGCCTCTGCCTGGGGTAGGCCGCTCACTAGGGCGGAAAGCGCGATTTCTGGGCGCTGTAAGGGTGCGTTGAAGCCTCTGGTTCGGGCGGTGGTTGCGATCGCACTTTCACAGCCAACCAACGCATCGGGAATCGTCTCCACCTGTTTGGCCGCTTCTAAAATGTCGCTGGCATGCACCGCCATCTGCCTGGCCTCAGCGCCCAGCGGATCGCACTGCGGGGCCACCAACACCAGCTGAGAAAGGCCAAAGTTTTTCATCACGCGGGCAACCGAGCCCACGTTTAGCGGGCCAGCCGGTGAGACTAAAACAATTCTGACAGTTGCGATCGCGCTCAAAAACAGCCCCTCCGGCACACCTCAACACACTTTACTGTCTGATACGATAGCGCCACAGCGTCTTTATTCGCTCTACCCCAGCTAAAAATCTTTTGGCAGTTCTCAGCATGGCCCGGCAGCGTAAAAAATCTGATCTCCCCTCGAAGCCCTGTCAGGTGTGCGGGCGGCCTTTTACCTGGCGAAAAAAGTGGGAGAAGTGCTGGGATGAGGTTAAGTATTGTTCTGACCGGTGCCGACGACGACGAAATCAGACCTCTAACAGTGCAGCGGGAGACGGTCAGGGATAGCATTGGGGACTCAATCATTGCGACCAATGCTTAGATCATCGTTTTCAGAGAGTCGTCTGTAAAATCTGAGATGGTTGCGATCGCGCCTACCGCCATCAGCTCTTCTGCCTGGTGAGTTGTCGTCATCCCGATGGTTGCGATACCGGCCCCCACCGCCGAGCGAATCCCTGCTCTCGAATCTTCAAAAACAATGGCCTCCTCGGCAGAAATGCCCAGTTTATCGAGCGCCGTCTGATAAGGAAGGGGATCTGGCTTACCTCGGGGCAGCTCATCAGCGATGACCACCGGATCAAATGCATCACTGAGGCCTAGGGTTTGCAACATAAAAACCGC
>JBCBFY010000109.1:0-17151 GCA_038527325.1 Cyanobacteria bacterium J06614_10 | reverse complement strand
CCTAACGCAGGCAGATACGGGATCGGACACTGGCACCTCGGCAGGTTACACCTTCTTAGGTACTGCTACGCTCCCAGAGAATTCTACGCTGTTTGAAATGGATGCTTCAGCGATTGATCGCAGCCTGGTACAGCACGATGCTTTGACGCCGCTGTTCACGAATGGGTTAGGTTAAGAGCAGCTGTTTATCGGTGCTTTTCAGGTATCTTCTCAGGTGTCTCCCCAGGTTTCTCCTCAAAGTGCTTCTCCGGTCTCGTCTCGATTGCTGTCGCCTTGTCCTCCCCTGCGCTTCTATCTAGATTCGGCTGAGGTGTCTGCTTGGGAGGCTTGGTTGCCGACTGGGTTGTTTTATGGGGTTACCTGTAATCCGCTGCTGCTGGCACGGGCTTCGGTCGCCTGTGAGGTAGAGACGCTCAGGCGCTTTGCGAACCAAGCTTTTGACCTGGGCGCGCAGGAAGTGCACCTGCAGGCTTGGGGGGAGTCGGCGGATGACCTATTGAAAACTGGGCAGCTGCTTGGAGCGATAGACCGCCGCGTGGTGGTGAAGTTTCCGGCTACGCAGGCGGGAACCACAGCGGCAGCCTCACTGATTCGCGCTGGGATACCGGTGACGCTGACGGCGGTATATGCCGCGCGGCAGGTGTTGATTGCGGCGGCGATTGGGGCGAGCTATGTGGCGCCCTACTTGGGCCGGATGAATGATGCGGGCCGAGACGGTCGCCGTGAAGTGGCAACCATGCAGCAGATGCTGACAGGTGTGGGTAGCCAGACCCGGGTGCTGACGGCGAGTATTCGAGCGATTGAGGATATTTCTGTGCTGTCGGTTCAGGGGGTCGATACGTTTACCTTTTCTGAGAAGATTGCCCGTGCATTTTTTGAGGTTCCTGCTACTTTAAAGGCGACGGCTGAGTTTGAGCAGGCTGCAAAGAAGGCTTCGTAGTTTGTTTGTAACTTGTTGGTAGCTTGCTTTGTGAGAGCCTCTTGCTGTCTGTAAGCGTTCTGTCTGTAGGCGTTCTGTATGGCTGATCCTTTTGTCTACCAGCAGTCGATTTTTATTGCCGCGACCGCGACGACTGTAGAGCGTTGTTTTACGGAGCAGTCTTTGATGCATCGCTGGCTGAATCCGGCGCTGGTGTGTGAGCCGGTGGGTGAGTGGCGGATGGCGGTGGGCAGTGAGTTTAACTTTCGGCTGAAGGTGCCGGTGATTGCGCCGACTTTGCACAGTACTGTGGTTGAGCGATCGCCCGGCTTAGTGGTTTGGGGATTTGAAGGGTTTTTTCGGGGGTGCGATCGCTGGGAGTGTCAGCCAGAAGTGGGTGGCACAAAGCCAGGCACCACCCTCCTCAACCGATTTGAATTCAGCATTCCGAACCCGATTGTCAGCTTTGGATTCAATCAGTTTGCTGCTGACTGGACCAAGCAGGATATGGAAGCTCAGCTGCAACGACTCAAACAAATTGCTGAGCGATTGTAGCGGCTTTTACAGTTTCTTTGGAACGCGCTAGAAGCGCTGTTAAAGTATCTAAAATCCTGGGCTTGTTCAGTGTTATTTCAGCCGTAGGCGCTGCTGCTTTGGGCAGACTGAACATATAAGTTTTCTTTGATATTTTCTTTAGGCTATCTGAAAGCTGCGCGACTTAGTGTGTGCTGCGGAGCTGTCCGTTGTTGCCTATTACTGTCTATTTTGAGGAGCAAAGCGACCCGTGTCTGATATAGAAATAGTTCCAGTAGAACCAGATGACGAGTCTGCTTTTCTTTCTGCGGGCGGGGTCGATACCGTCTTGGTTGTCGATGATAATCCGACAAATTTAGGCCTGCTTTGCGATGTTTTGGATAGTCACAACTATCGGGTTGCGGTTGCCCAGAGTGGTGAGGCCGCGCTAGAGAGCGTTGAGCAGGTATTTCCCGACCTGATTCTTTTAGACGTGATGATGCCGGGGATTGATGGGTTTGAAGCCTGCAAGCGACTAAAAGCCAATCCAAAAACGAAGGAGATTCCGGTTTTATTTATGACGGCTCTCTCCGATACGGTCAACAAGGTGCAAGGGCTGAGCCTGGGCGCGGTCGACTACATTCCCAAGCCCTTTGACCAAGCGGAAGTTATCGCTCGCATTAAGGTTCACCTATCGCTGAGAAAGGCCCATGCCAGCCTGATCCAAAAAGAGAAAATGGCCGCGTTGGGTCAGCTCGTGGCCGGTATTGCCCACGAAATAAATAATCCGGTGAACTTCATTCACGGCAACCTCAAGCCTGCTTGCGAGTATGCCAAGGCGCTGCTGGATTTGACTGAAGTATACGAGTCGCAGGGGGCAATGCCTGCTGAGGTAGCGGCGTTTGCTGAGGATATTGATTTGGACTTTATTCGGTCGGATTTTTTGAAGCTGCTGAGTTCTATGACGACGGGGACAGCGCGCATTAGCAAGATTGTTCAATCTTTGCGAACGTTCTCTTCTCTCGATGAATCTGAATACAAGGAGATGGATTTGCACAGCGGGCTAGAGAGTGCGCTGCTGATCATGAAGAGCTATTTTCAGGCGAGGGATGACCGACCTGAAATTCAAATCGTTAGGACCTACGACAAGCTACCGATGGTTGGCTGCTACCCCAGCGAAATTAATCAGGTGTTTATGAATCTCTTGATGAATGCCATCGACACGCTGGATGAGAAGTTTTCTGCCAAAAATCCTGCCCCGCGAGGAGCTTTCTCTCCTGCTGAGGAGAATCCCGTCATCCGTATAGAGACTCGATATCTCGGTGAGCGGGTGGCCATTCGGTTTTCGGATACGGGTATGGGAATTCCGCCTGAGCTGCACTCCAAGGTGTTTGATCAGTTCTTTACAACCAAGCCAGTGGGGAAGGGTACGGGGTTGGGGCTATCGGTGTCACAAGCGATTGTGGTTGATAGCCATGGCGGCTCGCTGACGTTTGATTCAAGGGTGGGCAAGGGGACGACGTTTCTGATTGTCTTGCCGCTTCAGGCACCTAGACTCTAAGGGGCTTGGGAACTTAAAGCTACGTTTTAGCTAGGTCACACCAAGCGCAAGGTCAAATGGAGGCTAGCGTGGAGCCACGGGTCGTTTGCTCCTGAGGATTGACTGTCTCTTCTATGGGCGGTGATGGAGGTATTTTTTGATCTTCAAAAATGCTTTTGATTGAGCTGGCAACCGGGACCGCGACGATCAGGCCGAGGACACCAGCGATCTTGGTGCCCAGTAAGAGGGAAATGAGAATCCAGACAGGGTTGAGCCCGACGAATCCGCCAATGAGTTGAGGCGCGATCGCATTTTCCACCACCTGGTCAATCACCGCAGCGACAGTTACCACGCGCACGCCCAGCCAGATACTTTTCAGCGCAGTGAGGAAGCTAATAATCGTAATACTGAAGGCGGGGCCAAAGGGAAAAATAGCCATCACGCCGACCGCAATCCCAAACAGCAGGCCAAAAGGCACCCGGATGAGCACAAACGCGATGGTCATGGCGGTGCCCATCAGCAGGGCGACGGTAATTTGCCCGAGGAAGTAGTTTTGAAAGTTTTGGCGAATCAGCGGGCGGGCGTGGGTATTCCACTCATCGGGTAGCCATTGAAAAATACCGTCCCATAGGCGATCGCCATGGAGCAGCAGATAAAAGGTAAGCACTACCGTCAAGCCCACATCTACGACGCCGCCAATGGCATCGGGAAGCAGGGACAGCAGGCTAGCGCTGATGCTCTGTATCTGAGAGGTGAGCTTTGCCTGCAGCTGAACGGCCAGACGTGAAAGATCGATAGGCAGATTGAGGCCGACGGCCCAGTTCTGAAAAGCGGTGAACTGAGAAGCGCCGGAGTCTATCCAGGAGGGGAGCCTGCCGGATAGTTCGTTGAGCTGCTCGACGAGGGGTGGCACCAGGATGACGCCCAGCACGGCCAAGACTGCCAGGGTGCCTAGCAGCACCAGCAAAATGGCCACAGACCGCCGCAGCCGAAACCGAGAGAGCCACTGCACCGGGTAGTTCAGGATGAATGAAAGCAGTGTCGCGGTCAAAAAAATAGTCAGCTGCGACCGAAAATAGTCAAATATTTGCAGGGCGACCCAGCCGTTTAGCGTCAGTAGCGGCAGCGCTAACCCCCAGATCACCCAGCGCGGCAGTCTATTCAACCATTCCATAGACAAACATCCATAGAGAAAACATGCACAGCGCATAAAAGGCCAAATGACAGTTTATGAGCTTGCTATTGAACTTTCTATTTACTGCCATACTGACACGTTCTTTGCTACAGGTGGCACAGCCAAAGGTGAGAGGCTCAGCTCCGAAATATCTCTGAGGAAAGCATTTTATCGTTTTCGGTTAGTCGTCGGTCAGTAGAATTTTGGATACTTTGGGTGATTTCCGGTGGTGATAGCCAAGCGGATAAAGGGGAAAGCCGATTCAAAGGCTAGGCCTATCAGCAGAATCACTTCCTGGTTTTCCCGGATATTTTTGAGCCCCCGGCTGTGGCTTCCGTGGTTACACCGGTGAAAATGGCTGATTCCTATGTCATTAGTAAGGAGTGATAGTACTGAAGGTAAGCTTACACACGGCTTTATCTTCTTACTTGCTTTTTCTTTTCTTGGTGCTTATCTCCCATGACAACGTCACTTTATGCTGCTACAGCTGGGCATTCATCCGACCCTCTACTGTCAGGGTTTTCCTCATTGGGACGTCGTTCTTTCGAAGCGGTAGAGTCTCTTGAAGCGGTAGAGTGTCCTGAGTGCGGCAAGCGAACCATCGTTAAGCGATCGCACAATACGTTCGACTGCCTAAACTGCGATTTTCACAGAGCCCTGCCGCCAGTGCCGTCGCGTACGTCTCAGGGCAGTATTCAGGCAGTGACGCCCCTCTCACATCGGCGATATCGCCGAACGCCAAACAGCGAACCCTTTAGCCCACTGCTTACCGTTGACCCGAACTATCCGCCGCTCGATATTGCTGACGAGGTGTCAGAATCTAGCAAGATGGAGCCGCTTCTCTTTGCTGCGATCGCAGTAATCTTCGGAATTCTGTTCCTATAAAACCTGCTGTCAACTAACAATAAATGCTCGTTTAGCCGCCAGCGGACACGTACCAGTAGTAAGTGGCCATCGGAATCACCGTGGCGGCAATGAGCAAGACAATCACGACAGTTGTAGAAGATCCGCGGGTTGCTTCTGTTTCTTCTGCAGTTGCGAAGTTTCGCTCAGTATCCACAGAGTTGTCGTACTGGGGCGGGCCGGGATCTGGCTCACCGGAGAGCACTGCGACCAGGCGATCCGTGGCGCCCAAGAAAGATTGGTTGTACTGGTTGCCCTTAAGCAGTGGAATTTTCATGGTTTCATCCACCAGGCTCTCTACAAACTCGCTGTCTAGCGCTGCTTGAGTGCCTTCACCCAGTGCAATGCCAATATTGTTCGTCACATCGTCTAGAACGATGATGGCCTGATTGCTCTGTGCTTCGGGGGTAGGAAACCACCGCGTCAGCAGCTGCTCTGCAAAGCCCTGAATGGTCTCGCCATAGTCGAGACGGTGAATGGTGACAAAGCGCACTTCGTTGCCGGTTTGCTGTGCCAAAGACTTTAGCTCAGAGGCTATTTTGCCCTCGTTGAGGCGTGACACCTGTGCGGCTTCATCGATAAACCAGGTATCGCTGCTGAGGGTTTGCGGCATGCTGTAGAGGCTAGTCGCCAGGGCCGGCGTGCTCATTAGCGGTAGCGCAAATAAAAGCGTAAGTAAGACAGCCGCTGCAGAAGATACAAGCTTGCGAAACCAGCTAAAGGGGGTCGACATGGGTTTGGAAGGAGAGGATTCACCTTAAATAATAGGGGAAACCTACTAAGCCGCCAAGTTGAAGAGCGCAGCGACGGGGCGGGTCTGCAACCTAGGCAACTCAGCCAACATCTCATACTTGCGCTTACATAGGAGCCATAATGTCAAGCGATAAGACAGTACGGAGAGGCTTTCAGGAAATACCGCTATTCCGGTAAGAACTGATGCTGGTTTAATATCTGTTGCAGATTTGTCTCGGTCTCCAGTAGGCAGGCGTGGCCACTCTTTGGCAGGCACGTTAGCTTAGCGTTTGGGAAGCGCTGTACCAGGCTTTTACCCTCACGGTTTGAGGGGAGTAGCCGGTCGTTACCACCGACGATGAGCAGTACCGGATGGGTCATGCGCTCTAGGGGTAGCCGCTCCACGTTAAACCGGCTGAGTAATTCCATGCGCCAGGCGGCGGTGGCTGCAGGCACTTTGTCCATGGCGGCTTCTAGGGCTCTGCGATTGGGCTTAGCGACCCGCGAGGGCTCAATCAAAAAAGGAATCATGCCCAGTGAGCTGTATCGATAGGCAAGGTTTGGCAGCTGCCGGGTTAAAAAAGGCCCTAACCGCATCCACGGTAGGCGGCGAAACGACGAGGCGGGATTGATTAAGATCACCCGGTCAAAGAGTTCGGGCGCGACTGTTAGCACCTGCATGGCAAGGCATCCGCCAAAAGATTCTCCGCAGAGATAGACGCTTCTCTTGACAGATTGAGCCGGTTGCGGATTGTCTGCAGGAAGTGCTTTCTCTTTTTGAGCTTGCTCGGTGGGTGCACGCTCAGCGACCTCTTGCCGAATCAGCTGGGTGACTTGCCGGGTGAGCGGCTGCCATTCGGTTTTGTCGGTGAGGGGGAGGGAGAGGCAGCGAATGTCGAACCAAGGGGCCAATCGCTCTATCTGTGAGCGGAAAAGGGTTCCGGTGCCATCCATACCCGGCAAGAAGACAAACAGCGGCTTGTCTATTTTGCTGGGCTTCGGTGATAGAAAATGAACTGAACCCAAGGGACTGAACTCACTGCGGTGTTTTGATGACACCTTTTAACGGCATTCTTTTAATAGCACCCTTTTTGCAACAGTTGCTGTACGGTGTCTTGACAGGTCTCTGTGAGTTCGGCGGCGACTTGGCTTGCTTGCTTGCCGTGGTAGGCCTGTCGCATGGGGTCTGTCACGGCGATGGGCTCACCAATGATGACGGCAACCTGGCGATAGATGATAGCGGGGTGTCGCCCCGACTGGTGAAAAAGTGGCTCGCTCGGGTCGAACCAGCTGAGCAGCCGAAAGGGGATGGTGTCTTGGTGTTTTTCTTCTAGGGCAATGATAGCTGTTGGGATGAGCTGCAGGTCGTCGATGGGGGCTCGCAGCGCCAGATGGGCAAATCCTCGGTGGAAGCTGCTGATCTCGCCGGGGGCTGTGGGCGTCACCATAGGGTTAGTGCCTTCGGGGAAGACGCCAATAGATTGCTGCGATCGCAAGTAGCCAGAGGCCTGCTTAAAAAAGGTGCGCCCCCGCTCGGCAGGGCCATCGAGCGGAAAGCAGCCCAGGGCTTCTACCATTTGGCTCATCACCGGCACCTGCGACATGTAGTGGTGGCAAGCAAAGTGGACTGGGCGGGCGGCAGCGGCAATCAGCAGCGGCGCATCGAGAAAGCTGCGGTGATTGGCAATCATCAGAAAAGGCGATCGCGGCAGTCGTTCCGCACGATGTAGCCTAATCCGAATACCCATGGAAAACAGCATCCAGCGAGAAAGTTCGAGAGGGTTGGTCAATGCCATAAAAGGGGGTGCTCAGCACCGTAAGCACCCAGAAAAATCAAAAAGGACAAGCGCTGGCCTGATGGAAGCCGCTTGTCCCCTATCTTAATATGACCGCAAATTAGATTACCTGCTGAAAGGCTGATTTTCGCAGCAAGTAGCGTGTGTTTAGTGTGTGTTTTTAGCCAATATTGCAAACGGTTTGTCGGGTGGGCACTGCCACTGGTGGAATTTCGATGGGGATAATGCAGCCGTCAGAGATAGCGTCGTCCAAAATGGAGATGAGCCTGCGCTCCTCGCAGCTGAGCTTCGCCTTCCGGTATCGGTTCACCTGAGCGGCAACGCCCGGCGCCAATTCACCGTTGACCATAGCAGTCCGAACCAGTGACTCAAGACCCTTCGACTTAGATTTAAAATTTGACATTCCAAACATATTTTGTTGAACCCTAATGACTCACATTTCTGTCTTCTTTAAGTCGGCGTTATGCTCCGGACAAAAAGATTAGAAAGTAGCTTTAATCGCAAGATTAACTATTAGGGGGTTTACTCTCACCCATCTGAAATTAATATAGCAATTTGATTTGATGGCTCACTCCGTTAAAAGAACTAATTCGATTAATATTTCTGTTATTGAAAAAGTGCTTTTATCCGTGAAAGCTACTTGCCTTGAGGATTTATTCGTCGATTCTCAGCCTGCGTATGTCGTTGATTGTTGCCTTGAATGAAAGTTGTCGTGATGCCTCTGAGTACAGTTTCGTCCGTAAAAATGATGAGACTTTTTAGCTGTTGAAACGATGCGTTTTAATTATATTTTGTGAGATAAATATACGTTTTTTGATTGCGAAATACTGTCTTTATTGGATTGCTTTTGATTTGTAAAAGCGTTATGCAGTAGGTGAATTGCTATTGTTAATACTTAAGTGATTCTACGAAGTAAATTGCCTATTTGCCTTCTTTGTTGGGTCTTTGGGTGGCTGCTAGTGCGATCGCTTGGGGAAATATACGGTGTTCCTGCACCTGGATGCGAGCCTGCAGGGTTTCTACGGTGTCGTTTGCTAGGACAGGGACTGCTGCCTGCATCACGATCGGCCCGCTGTCGACGATGAGTTCTACAAAGTGGACGCTGCAGCCTGTGATTTTGACCTTAGCGTTGAGTGCCTGCTCCACGGCGCGTACGCCAGGAAAGCTAGGCAGCAAACTCGGGTGAATATTCAAAATGCGCTGGGGAAAGGCGGAAATGAGCCGCTGAGTAACGCGCCGCATCCAGCCCGCCATGATCACCCAGTCAACCTGATGGGCTTGCAGCACAGTCACAATGGCCGTATCGAGGGCTTCTCGACTGTCGAAGCTACGGTGGTCGAGCAGTTGGGCCGGTACGCCTAGCCGGTGAGCCCTGCTGGCAACCTTGGCATCGGGATTGTTGTAAATGACGACTTCGAGACTGGCGTTGAGTGCTTGCCGGTCGATAGCGGATGCGATCGCTTCAAAATTGCTACCGCTCCCTGAGGCCATGACGCCTAGCCGCAGTCGCCCAGTATGCAGGTCAGCCTTGCTAAAGGCCGGTGAAATAAGACAGCTATTTGATTCGTTGGGCGCGGGCAGATCAGCAGGCGGTGTCGGTACGGAGGACATAAAATTGTCAGTGCGAATTCGTTTGCAAGATCTCTGTGAATGTACTGATTTTTCTAAGGAGAGCGCAAATAACTGCGTGCAATCTCTAGAATTTGAGCAAGGTTGCCGCCGACTAATCAACTTTGGCTTATATTTTTAGGACTCATAGGGGCATCCTAGGTGTACCTGACAACCGTCGAATTGCGTAATGAGTCTATCTATCAGTCTGTCTAAATCTACGGATATGTTTGAGCTGCTAAGCGCGGTCAAGCAGCCGATCTATGTCAAGAATACGGCCCACGAATGGCTATACGTCAATCGGGCGTGCGCCGACCTCATTGGGCTAACGTCCGAGGCCATCGTCGGACGCAGCGAAGTCGATTTTTTGCCCCAGCAGCTGGCGGGTCAGCTGAGGCGACAAGACGAGGCCTTTTTGTCTGGTCAACTGTCTGCTCAGTCAGCAGGTCAACTATCTGGTCAACTGGCTGAACCTCATGCGCTAACGGTGAATGGCAGGCAGGTCGCTGGGCACCGTCAGGCGATCGCCATAGATGGTGAACCTGCCCTGCTAAATACGCTAGAAGATGTCACTGTGCTAAAGCAGGTTAGCCAAGAGAATGAACAGCTAGCCAAAGATTTGTGCGCTAAGCAGACCGAACTCAACACCGCGCTACTGCAAGAAGAGACGCTCAAGCGAATTACTGACCGCGTGCGCGACAGCCTGGATGAAGAGCAGATTTTGCAGGCGGCGGTCGAAGAACTGGTGAAGGCGCTCCATGCCCAAGAGGCAAATACGGCGCTCTATGACCTAGAGCAGGGCACCTCAACGGTGTATTACGAGTGTGCACCGGGGACAAACACCATGCGAGGCCGGGTGTCGCAAATGGAGGCCTACTCGGAGGTGTACCATCAGCTGCTTGCTGGCAAATACCTGCAGTTTTGCTCGATTTCTCCCAATCCACAGCGGGGACGGGTTTCGATGTTTGCCGCGCCAATTTTAGATGACCGGGATGTTTTGGGTGATCTATGGCTGATCAATGATGTCGATAGCTGCCTCAGCGAGCTGGATATTCGTTTGGTGCAGCAGGTGACCAACCAGTGTGCGATCGCCATTCGCCAGGCCAGACTGTATCAAGAGTCGCAATCTCAAGTTCGCGAGCTAGAGCATGTGAACACGCTCAAAGATGACTTTTTGAGTACCGTATCCCACGAGCTGCGCACCCCAGTGACCAGCATGCGCGTTGCGCTTCAGCTGCTGGGGGTAACGCTCACTCAGGAGTGCGGTCTGGAAGAGGCCGAGCTCAAGAAGCCCCAGTCCGAACAGGGCCGTTTGGCTCGCTACTACTGCATTTTGCAAGAGGAGTGCGAGCGGGAAATTAGCCTGATCAACGATCTGCTCGACCTGCAGCGATTGGATGTAGGCAATCATCCGATGCTGATTCAGCCGATAGACCTGCCGAACTGGTTACCCAGCTTGGTAAATGGATTTAAGCCTCGTACCAGCAGCCGCGAACTGTCTTTATCGTTAGAGATTGCCGACGATCTGCCCGAGCTGATATCGGACCTAGCCAGCCTAGATCGGGTGTTGACAGAGCTAATTAACAATGCCTGCAAGTACACGCCGCCCCATCACAGCATCTCGATTTTTGTCTTGCCCAGCCCACACACGATGCAGTTCAGAGTGGTGAATACGGGCGTCGAGATTGCAGAGGAAGAGCAAAAGCACATCTTCGACAAGTTTTACCGGGTGCCCAGCGCCGACCCGTGGAAGCAGGGGGGTACTGGGCTTGGGCTGGCGCTTTCACAGAAGCTAGTGGAGCACTTAGAAGGGATGATTCGCGTTGAGAGCGGGGAAGGGCAGACGGCCTTTACCGTAGAGCTGCCGCTAGTGCACTCTGGTGCGCCGACCTAAGCATCGACATAAATAATAATGTGTTGTGTCTGACCGATGATCTAATCGGTTCAGTGGCTAATTGGGCAGGGGCGGCAAGCTAGTGCCACCTGGCTCAAGGGCGGGTATGTCTGCTGTGGGGGCAGCCTCTGCCGCTGCTGCCGCTGCTGCATCGGGTGTTGCTGCCGGTAGATTTGCGGGGTCGCTGGCTTCAGCGGAGGGAACGACGTTTTGGGGGCCGTCGAATCCGGCGCAGAGCGCGCTTAGGTCAAACTGTTGGCCGCTGGCGGTGTGTAGATAGCAGCTGAGGTCGGCGTTGTTTACCTGGGCGTGGGCAGGTGGGATGTGGCTGAGCCAGGTTGCGGTACTAGCTAGGGCCGCGATCGCACCCCCAGCCAGCGTAGAAGTCAGCATAGAAACGGTTGACGCTTGGCCTAGGTTTGTCAGGGGAGTTTGCATCGATCTGCGGCCCACACTGCATGGACTATCAAATAAACTGGGTAATATCGGACATATCTTTAAAGTTCCCGTTAAGCGCTCGTGAAGCATTAGCTCGCTGCTAGCAAACACACGGGAGAATAGTCGCTATACTTTTTAAGCTAATCGTGCTAATTAGAGAGCACGCCGGATAACGCAAACAGATATCGCAAACGTTGTGAGTAACCGCCCATGGTTTCGTCGATTTTAGCCATTCTCTCTTTCATTATTGTTGGCTATACCGTTGGCTCAGTGCGCATCATCAAAGAGGGCAACGCTGCACTGGTAGAGAGACTGGGTCGGTTTCGAGGCACACTCACACCAGGGCTAAACTTCATCGTTCCGCTGTTAGATAGCGTGGTGCTCGAAGATTCGATGCGGGAGCAGACGCTGGATATTGAACCGCAGCGGGCCATTACAAAAGACAATGTAGACCTGGAAGTAGATGCCATTATCTACTGGCGAATCTATGACCTAGAGCGCACCTACTACGCCATCGAAGATGTGGAATTTGCGATGCAGGAGCTGGTAATCACCACGCTGCGGTCGGAAGTGGGTAAAACCGATTTTCAAAGTCTGTTCTCCTCTCGGGAGACCATTAACCGGGCGTTGCTAGATGTGCTAGATGAGGCAACGGCGCCCTGGGGGCTGAAGGTAAACCGGGTCGAAATTCAAAAGCTGGACCCACCGCAAAACGTGCTGGACGCGATGCAGAAGGAGCGGGCCGCGACCTACGAGAAAAATGCCAAAATCTCAGAAGCTCAGGCCGATGTAGAGTCGATGCGGCTGCTCTCTCAGGCGCTAGAGGCGACGGGCAATGGCAAGGAAGTGCTGCACTATCTGCTGGCGCAGCGCTATGTCGCGGCCAACCAAAAGATCGGTGAAAGCGACAATTCGAAAGTGCTGTTTATGGATCCGAAGGCGCTGACTGAGGGTCTTGTCGATTTGATTAATGAAGGCGATGCTTCAAACCCCTCCCCAAACCGATGAGATGCCGCTGCTGGGCCGTTCGTTAGGCGCACTGACTGAATGGGTGGTGGCGAAGGGACAGCCTGCCTATCGAGGTAAGCAGCTACATCAGTGGATTTATCAGAAGGGCATTCGCTCGCTCGACGAGGTGACGGTGTTCTCGAAGAAGTGGCGGGCTCAGGTCAGTGATGTGCCGGTGGGGCGATCGCAGCTGCACTACCGGTCCGAATCGCCCGATGGCACGGTGAAATATCTGCTGCGGCTCAAAGACGGCCTGATTTTGGAAGCGGTGGGCATTCCGTCGGAGAAGCGGCTGACGGTATGTGTGTCGTCGCAGATTGGCTGTCCGATGGGCTGCGACTTTTGTGCGACGGGAAAGGGTGGCTTTACCCGCAACCTGGAGACGTACGAAATTGTCGATCAGGTGCTGACGGTGCAGGAAGACTTTCAGCGCCGGGTGAGCAATATCGTGTTTATGGGCATGGGTGAGCCCCTGCTGAATACTGATAATGTTGTTGCGGCGGTGCGATCGCTCAACCAAGACGTGGGCATCGGCCAGCGGATGATCACGGTCTCTACCGTGGGCATTCCCGGCCATATTCGCAGGCTAGCCGAGCAGCAGCTGCAAATTACCCTGGCAGTGAGTTTGCACGCGAGCAACCAGGCCCTGCGCAAGCAGCTCATTCCCAGCGCCGAGAAGTATCCCCTCACTGCGCTGCTAGACGAGTGCCGCGACTACGTGAAGACGACTGGTCGGCGCGTCACGTTTGAATATATTTTGCTGGCCGACCTCAACGATCGGCCAGAGCATGCCGTGGAGCTGGCCAGCGAGCTACGCGGGTTTCAAAGCCACGTGAACCTGATTCCCTACAATCCCATCAGCGAAGTCGACTATCAGCGGCCAAGTCGCCAGCGGGTAGAAGGCTTCACCCAGCAACTGAAAGACAAAGGGATTGCGGTGAGCGTGCGCTACTCTCGTGGGCTAGAAAAAGACGCTGCATGCGGGCAGCTGCGCGCTTCGAAAGCGGCTGAGAGTCTTGCGCCTGCAGTAACGGTGTCTGCCAAGTAGCCGTCTTTCGAGTGGCTGTCTTGAGTGGCTGTCTTGAGTGGCTGTCTTGAATGGCTGTCTTTAACGATGACTCTATGGCGTCAGCCAGGCAAAATCAGAGAATTCAGGGTCGACTGCTTCATTTGCAGGCATTAGCCGCACGCTAGCGTGCGATACCTCTGGAAGCCGTCGCTCTACTCTGTTTGGAATGCCATAGTCGTAGGCTATGTGCCCCTCTCCCACCAGCACAACAATCTGCCGGTCGGGTTCAGCTGCTAGCTGTGTCACCACGGACTCTGCCATGGTTTCATCCCACAGTACCTGCGCCGCAAAGAAGTTTTCAAAATCTAGGCTGTGACCCATGCCGCCATGGGCACCGAATACCGCTGAGACCGATTCCCGGTAGGCTTCATCTGTGGTGTCAATTTCGGCGACGGGTGGAATGTAGGTAAGGTCATCGCCAGAGAGGCTTTTGAGGCCTTCGCGGGCGACCTTGCGGGTGATTTCGGCGGGAGTGTTGAGTGCAATCAGGGGAATCTGGTTCGCTTTAGCGTAGCGGATGATCGGCGCGTAAAATTCCCAGTCCCAGCCCCAGCGCGTTTCGTATTCGCTCTGGGCGATTAGCTCTGCTTCGGTAATCTCGTCTGCTAGGTAGCGGTCTAAAACGGGTTGGAAAGGCCGCTGAAACATTTCTAGCCCAATGGCGAGATCGTTTTGCTCGTCTAGCGCTTCAATGATTTCTAGCTGCGCGGTGTGGTCTGCTTCGCTGTTGTGGGTTTCGCCGAGGTACACTACTTGGCTGGTGGCGATCGCATTCAACACATCGCTGTTGTCGATATCGGAGGGGGCAACGGCTGGTGGCTGGTCGGTTTGCTGGTCAGTTTGTTGGGCGATCGCAGGAGAAACTGGCAGCGCGTCGGATGGTGATGAGGCAGCCAGTTCACCGCCGCTAGAGCAAGAAAGTGAAAGCGTTACCAGAGCGAGACCCAGCGGAAGTGAAAACTGAAAGCGAGAAAACATGTGGTTTGAGACTTGGAGGACATGCCGAGCAACCTCGCATTTGCGAGTTGCTACGTTCAGGAAGCAGTTGGATGCACAACGGGCTCTTTGCCTTTACGTTCCGCTTTGCGCTTTGTAGTGGAAATGCGCTTTGGGGTGGGGCTAGCCGCTGACTTCGTCGCAGGTTTTGCTGTGGCGGACCGTTGCGGACGGCTTGTAGAGGCGGCTGCGATGATAGAGCGGCTATGGCCTACTTTCTCTGTGCTGCCTACGCTTTTAAGGCTAGATTGTTTTCGAGTGGCGTTCTTGAGGGTGGGTGCCTGGTAGAGCGTAGTCTTATCGCTTTGAGGGGCATCCCGGCGACCATTTAGCAGATTGGCCATGATGGTTTCGCAGGTGGCCTGGGAAGAAATCGTCGCGAGCAGAGTCGGACCGCTAAAAATGCCCCATTTACCGGAGGGGAGCTGCTGGGAGGTGAATTTCATAAGTCATAAAAAGGATGTTATGTAAACGAGATTGAAAGGCGCTGCTGGCGCAGTTTTGTAAATGAATTTCTTAATTGACTACATACTATCTCAATATTAAAAAATGTTTAATTTTGTATGCATTAGTTTGCAAATTGAATTGCCTATGAAAAATGCTGCTAATCGCAAGATTTTACTGGTATGAGCGCGTTTGCGGCGAAAAAAGGCAGAGAATTGAGTGCTTTTCTTGTCATTGATTGCCCACATTGAGCTGTTTGCCGGACTGTTTCCCCTGAACTGCGAACGCTAAGCATAGATGCATTGAGTCGTCTGGGTGTTTGAGTGTGGGGTGATTGACTCATCTATATGGCGTTGCTCTAGGTGGGTGCAGTTGCCATGTCAGCGTGCGCCTCGAACCTGTTGACAACACTGCTGAAAAAGTGATCCGATACTGTTATTGGACAGTTTGCTGTTGCTTGCTGTTTGGCTCTTTCTATCCATTCTTTTGTGGGCTTGAGGTTATTTGCTATGAGACGCCGTGATTTTATGAATTGGATAGGGGTCGGCGCGATCGCGACCTCCCTGCCAGTTGCGATCGCTGCCTGTACGCCTGAGGGTGAACCGTCTGCCGATGATCCGGCGGCTGAAGATGACGGTACTGCGGATAAGGCCGCAACCGCCGGTGAGTTTGTCGCCATTGGCACCATCACAGAGCTAGCCCAAAAAGGCTTCCTAGCAGACGATGACGTGCTCGATGACCCGGTGATTGTGATTGAAGATCCGGCCAATCCTGACGGGCTGATTGCGCTGAGTTCAAAATGTACCCACACGGGCTGCACAGTCGCCTGGCAAGAAGATTTGTTTGCCTGCCCCTGTCACGGCTCTAAGTTCAATCCTGACGGCAGTGTTGTGACCGGTCCTGCCAGCGAGCCCCTGGCAAAATACACGGCCAAAATTGAGGGCGAAAATATTTTAGTGGCCTCTATTTAGCGCTCTTGGATGAGGGGTGGCCTGCGGCTGTAAAAGGTGTGGAGCGGGCGCGGACGGAACATCTGGCCAGCGAACGGGCTCATATGAGATACGCTGCCCCGTCGCTGCTTTCGCCACCTTTTTGCGCACTAACGTCATGCCCTCAGCTTGTTATGAGTCTTCTACCGATGCGTCTGTAAGCTCACTGCTACCGCTGAAGGCGACGCCGCCACCTGGGTTAAAGCAAAGGGCAAAGCAGACGGTCAGTCAGATGCTGTACGGTCTAACTTATGGTTCGGGGCTATCTCCGCTGTATGCCCGTTTGCGGGCTCAGCTGAAGGGAGAGTCGGTGGCTACGGTGCTCATGTATCACAGCGTGCCAGAGCCCCAAGAAATTCCCTGGATGGACCCTGACAACTGCCTGTCGTCAGCGCGATTTGAGCAGCACATGCAGTTTCTATCTGAGCATCGCCGTGTCGTCTCGCTCGACCGGCTGGTTCAAGCTTTGGAGCAGGGTGAGCCGATTCGGCGTGGTACGGTTGCGATTACCTTCGATGATGGCTATCTGAACAATTTGACAGTTGCCGCGCCGATTTTGGCTCGGTATGGCTTACCGGCAACCTTTTACCTGGCGACGGCCTACATCGATACGGCTGAAAATCAATGGATTGATACGCTGTATTCTGCTTTTCGGGCGCGATCGCAGCACACCCTCTCTCTCAGTCATCTCGGCTTGTCTGACTGGAGCTTGGGGAATGGGATGGCAGAGAATGAAACCGTGTGTCGAGTAGCTTATCGTGCGATCGCCCGTCACCTCATTACCTGCACCCCCGCTGAGCGTCATCAGATATTGCAAGCCGTTGATCAGCAGCTCAAGCCAACAGTGTATCCACCTCGGATGACCCTCACTTGGGACGATGTGCGTGAGCTGCGCCAGCGCTACCCGATGATTGACCTCGGCGTACACACAGCTAACCATATTGACCTGCAGACCCATTGGCAAGACACAGAGCGCGAACTGAAGCTCTCTATTAACCGCCTGCTAGGCGAGACAGGCGATCGCCCTCAGCACCTAGCTTTTCCCTACAATCGCTACCGCGTAGAGTCGCAGACCCAAGCGGCCGCCTACCTGCGCTCAGCCGTCGCTACTTCACCGGCAGACCCGGT